>NZ_JADVOP010000013.1 GCF_016508585.1 Acinetobacter baumannii | reverse complement strand
ATCTAAATTAATTGTCTTTTTGGTTAAATTAAAAATGTATTCAAAAAATACACATTTTTTTAATTATTATTTCACTTGATTTATTCAGTAAAAAATTTATTCTGATAATTAAGTTTGGAGCCATATTGAAATATAGGATTTTTGAATTGAATACACCTTATCCCAAAATTTATTTTACAAAAATATGCGGTTTAGACAGCGCTCCCTATTCTATAAAGCTTAATCAACCATGAAAACCCATGTACTATTTGATTGTTGAAATGATCGTTAGGCAAGTCTAAAGTGCCTCAGCGATTGTCTCAAAAGATCGATAGATTTTTCTAAGTAAAAAATAAAGCTGCAACCCAATGCGTGCAGCTTTATTCTAAAATAGCTTAAAGCGTTTAATTCAAACTATAAGCAATCACGTAATCTCCATGATCAGGTGATTGACGTGCTCCACCGGCAGTGATCATGACATACTGTTTGCCATTTTTAGGTGAAACATAACTGATCGGTGTAGCCTGACTACCTACAGGTAAACGTGATTTCCACAACTCTTTGCCTGTTGAAGAATCCAATGCTCTCAGATAATAGTCTTGTGTTGCAGCAAAGAAGACCAATCCTCCTTGAGTCGCCATCGGTCCACCAATAGTTGGCATACCTATTGGCACTTTAAGTCCCATTTTGATCCCAAGTGGTCCTGTGTCTTCGACAGTTCCCATCGGAACTTGCCATGCAATTTGACGGGTTTTCATATCAATCGCGGTCATAGTGCCATATGGCGGCTTCTGACAAGGAATATTCAACTTCGACCAGAAACGGTTTTTATCGACTTTATACGGCGTCCCTTTCATTGGCACAGCGCCCATACCGGTATTTACTTTTTCACCCCCATTCGCTTCAAGGGCAAGATCTTCTGGCGTCTGCTCAATCAGTTTAATCCATAAGCCCAAACGCATGTCATTGACAAACATATATTGATGGCTTGGATCAAAAGCAATACTTCCCCAGTTCATGCCACCAAGCGAACCTGGGAAACTCAATGACATGTCTTTACCAGGCGCAGTAAATAATCCCTCGTAGCGCATTGATTTAAAGTTGATGCGACACATCAGTTGATCAAATGGTGTAGCACCCCACATATCTGATTCTGTTAAGGTTTGATTGCCAATTTGTGGCATTTCAACAGAGCGAGGTTGGGTTGGACTATATTGCTCACCTTGAATATCTGCCGGCTTGACAGGTTGCTCAATTACTTTGGTTAAAGGCTTTCCTGTTAAACGATCCAAGACGAAGAACTGCCCCGATTTAGTTCCAATCACCACAGCAGGTTTATTTGAACCATCTTTCATTGGGAAATCGACCAAACTAGGCTGCATCGGTAAATCAAAGTCCCATAAATCATTATGAACGGTTTGATAGACCCACTTTTCTTGACCAGTCGTCGCATCCAAAGCCAAGACAGATGAATTGTATTTATGATCCAAAGGTTGGCGGTTGCCTCCCCAAACATCGACAGATGAACTGCCCATCGGCAAAAATACCGTATTCATTTGTGGATCATATGACATTGCTGCCCATGAGTTTGCAGAACTGCGTTTGTAAGTTTCACCTTCTTTTAATACATAATTTGGCTCTGGGTTACGTGGATCAAAAGCCCATCGTAACTGTCCTGTAATCACGTCATAAGCCCGGATCACACCACCCGGCATATCTGCTGCAAAGTTATCAGCAATACGGCTCCCTACAACAATCACTGTACCTGCGATGGTGGGTGCTGAAGTCACTTCAAATCTTGGTGCAGTGGTTCCTTCTCCCAGACCTTTGAGTAAGTCTACGGTTCCATCCACGCCAAAATCTTTACAACGTTCACCAGTGTCTGCATTGACTGCAATTAAACGCCCATCAGGTGTATTGGTATAAACACGACGTAAACAAGAGGTATTGTTTGCTACAGCCTGCACTGGCGTAGCACCTGCCAAAGTTGGCTGAACCAATGCCTGGGTTGAATCAAAATAAGCCACACCACGGCAACGCTCCCAGGCATCAGATTTAGAATTCACTTCAGCTTTCCAAAGCTGTTTTCCTGAATCCGCCTCTAGGGCAAAAATATTGTTGTGTGGTGTACATAAGTAGATTTTATTGCCAACCTGCAATGGGGTCATTTGATCTTCAGCACCATTGCCTGTGCCTGTTGTAAAATCACCTGTACGGAAGCGCCATACTTCTTTTAACTGATGTACATTGTCTCGAGTGATTTGATCCAATGCAGCGAAACGGCTTCCACCTGCATCCTGCCCATAATGTTGCCAGTTGGTTTGTTTCATGTCTGTTTTTACAGGAACCAATGGCAATGCCTGCCCCGTTGCAGCAACAGTGGGATGCGGTTGGAACATCTGATAAAGTCCAATCAGCATACCGACAACAGTTACAACACCTAAGCCATAAGCCGGTAAACCCATACTGGGTTGAGCTTGATAACGGCGAATTGCAGGTAAACTAAACATCAATGCTGCAAATAAACCTGCCGGGAACATCAATCGTGAGAATAAAGGCCAAAACGCCCAACCTGCATCAAACAAAGCCCAAATCAGTGTGCCGATAAAGACCAAACTGAAAACCGCAACACCCAAGGCTTTTTTCTTAAAAATCAAAACAGCTGAAACTAAGGTCAATACACCTGAGATCACGAAATACCATGATCCCCCTAATGTCACCAACTTCACGCCACCCACTGTAAAAAACAGTCCTGTGAGGAGTAAAGCCAATGCCAAAATAAAACACCATATTTTCAGTATGGTATGTGAGTTCGAAGATTCAGACATACATCATACTCCTAGATTAGAAATTTACACGCATGCTTAAACCTGCAACCCATGCATCATCCACTTCTTTAACACCCGCGGGTTGATGAATATATTGTAGGTTGGGTCTGAGCATGACCGCTGGTGACCATTGGTAGGTATAGTTCAGCTCGATATTTAACTCATCACGCTGAACAGGAACATAGTCTGCTGCAAATGCATCGTATTCGTCATAACCTCGACTATTATTCAGCGCAATTTGACGATCTTTATAACGATCATTGACCACATAATTGGCAATACCGAAACCAATAGAATCATTTGGACGACCATCAAATGGTCCTTTGTACCAAAGCGCCAACTGTTGTGTGCTTTGGACTGCTGTGGTCGCTTTGTCATTCACTACGACATTCAAGCTGGCATATAGACCACGTTTAGGATCATTATTTTTTTTGCTTAGTTGTTGTTGTGCATTTAACCAAAAACTGTGTTTACCCTCATGTACTTTACCCGTGGTCGCAATATCATTGGCTTCAGCAGTCGAATACAACGCACCGACTTTATATTCACCTGCCAAACCATCAAATACTGCAAGTTTTGGTCGCCATGCCAGTTCGACTGGAATGGTTGCACCCTTAACGTTATTCATGTCCAGATTAAAACCATCGCTGTTTTTGGCGGTTTTAATATTGTCTGGATTGACTTCATAGACACCGACACCCAGTGTCCACTCTGGGGCAAATTGATATTTAACATTGGTTCCCCACAAGCCTACAGGTAAGTTGTACCAGATTGAACCAATGGATTTTCCAAGCTGCCCACCGCACAGTAATAAATTCTGGAATTCACATTGCGAACCATTAAAGTCGTCCGACATGCCCATACGTCCAATCTTGAATTGAACTGTATTGTCAGCAAATCCCTTTTTGATCCACGCTTGGGTCAGACGCCAAATTTTACCCCGCCCATAAATTTCTTGTGAATTTCCCAAAGCACTTGAACGCGGATCTTTTATACGCTCCAAAGTCAAAGCATTGCCATCACGCTTGGTGATTAAAATATTGGCAGTGGTATTTTCCCAACCTGCAATTTTCTCTAAATCAAAATTTGCACCTAACGCCAGTTGAGCTGCATTTTTAAAAGTATTGCTGTCGTTATAACCGCCATCTAAATTGGTGGCTGCTTGACTCATGATAGACGCTGTAAATTTATAGCCTTGCTTTTCCAGTTGTTGGCGTTGACCATTCCAATCGCCTAACAACCACTGACGATCCTGTGACCACGGTTGATCTGCAAAGCTGTGTTGTACACTACAAAGTGCAACAGTTAAGCAACTCAGTTTGAGTAAAAATCTTTTTGAATTCATTCCCAGCCCCTTATTATTTTAATTTCACAGCTGAACTGAGTTCAGACGTTGCACCCAAACGGTCTGTAATATTTGCGGTAATAGATGCGACTTTATTGGTCGGTTTCCATAGAATCTTGGCTAGACCCTGTTCATTCGTTGCAGCAATAGCCGAACCTAAATAAAATTCTGCTTCATTTGAATTGGCTGAAGTATTTCCAAAGAACTCAATCTGATAACGTTGATTGGGTTGACCTTTGACTTCGACCGAAACTTGACCTTTTGCATAGCTTAACTGAGGTGCCTGAATGCCTTGATTTGGTTGTGCATTACAGCCTTGCTGATTCGGTTGTTGGCAAGTTTTCTGTAAGTTTGCAGGATCAATTTTCACCCCATGCCCACGTGAACCCACAAAATGTGCATGTTCCAATCCGGGAACATCAAAGATAATCGCACCTACACGTTGATTCGGTACGCAACTACCGCCCGCTTCACAACGCTTGATGTCTTGACCATTATTCCAAATTTGGTTTTTCGTTAAAGTAATGTGTGCATTGGCATCTTTTTCAGAACGAATCGCAATACCGACACGGTTACCATGGACTTTATTGCTGTCAAAAATATTGCCATCGCCTGTTAAATTAAAACCATTCGAGTTATTGGTCAGTTCGTTATAGGCAATATAATTTCGCTTGCCCCAATTGATCTGTAAACCATCTGAATAATTTTCAAACTTGTTGCCCACCACGGCATTGTCATTGCCCCATAAAATCTCAATACCTTGTGAAGGCTCTGGATTTGCAGAGGTTGAAATAAAGTGGTTATTTGCAACCAAGTTAAATGCGGCACCACGGGTTAATTCAAGCCCATCGCCATTGTCTTGGAAATAATTATTCAGCACTTTATTGTTGTTGGTGGTGGTTGCGGTTGGATTGCCCTTGCCATCATCTCCTGTCAACATCACACCCGCACCACCATAATTATGCATAATGCGGTTATTTTGAATCAGGTTATTACTGGCACGATTCATTAAAATACCAATACAGAAACGGCGAATTTCTACACCTTGAATGGTGACCCCGTTGATGTCACGCAAAACTAAGCCCGGTAAAGTTGTGGTACGCACATTGGTACCGAACTGCCCTTCTACAGCTCCCGGACAAGCTTCAACACCTGTCCCTTTAATATAATTTGAACCATCAATGGCGATGAATTCACCTGTCTTTGCCCATTGGGTTCCCGTAATTTTTACAGGTGCTTTAATCTCGGGTAATGGAGCATTCACCTTGATGATATAAGGTGCTGTACCAACTGCCTGAATTAATATTTCACTGGCTTCAGTCGGTTTGGCATTTGCCTGTTCAATTGCCCAACGCAGTGAACCTTTTTCACTGTCATCCTGATAACGGTCTACCACATAGCTTTCTGCCATGCTTAAACCAGAAACTGCAAGCCCTATCGCCAATGCGCTTAAACGTAAAGAAATCAATTTCATGTCTTAAAAATCCTTTTTAAATTATGGTGTAGGTTGAACAGTTTTCAATAACTGTTTTAGTTGGGTTACATCAATTTGACCGGGTGCTGAAGCTTCCCCAATCATGCCGAAACTAAAGCTTCCCCCCATATTTGCCGTAGCAATTCGAGAAATAGTGCCTAATTTGCCCATCGACATGGTCAGTAATGGCTTTTTGGATTGTTGACTGACTTTTAACGTGGCATTCATTAAGGTGAACACATCTTGTTTGCTTTGTGGCATCACTGCGATTTTTAAAATATCCGCACCCAGTTCATCCTGTTTAAGCAACCGTTGAATGATCTCATCTTCACTGGGGGTCTTTTTAAAATCGTGATTCGACATCACAATCAATACTTTTTTGGCATGTGCCAGTTCTACTGTATTTTTGACCACTTGTGGATCTCGGAACATTTCCACATCCAGCATGTCCATAAATGGCTGCTTTAAATATGCTTGATAAGTTTTTGCATAATCCGCATCAGTGATGGTCAACTGCCCACCTTCATTGTGTGTGCGAATCGTGGCAATCATTGGTTTTGTACCCAAAATCTTCTTAAGCTGGTGCCCCAAAGCAATCACTTGTTTGCTGTCATTGGCAAACTCGAGCAGGTCAATGCGGAATTCCGCCAAATCAGCATCGGGATTGCTTGCAGTCACTTTGGCTTGTGCCAATGCTTGTTCTTGAGTTTTGGCAGTAATCGGTACAATCGTTTTCACTGGAAGTTTTGCCAGTTCTGACAATTCAACAGTGCGAGTTGGAACTGTTTGTGCTTGTGTCATTTGCAATGTAAAAATCGGGCTCAATGCCAGCATCACTGCTGCAATTTTTTGTAATTTCATTTTCCATCTTCCTTAATAGATGATCTGTAATAAATAACGTGAGTTCGATGCAACCACATCTTTAACTTATTGAAAAACATTAAGTCTTACTGAGTTTTCACCCAATTTCAGGATCAGCCTGCGGCTCTCCATACTTTTGTTTTGGCATGAGGAGCGAAGCTCCGCAAGAGCAACCATCTTGCGCAGCGGTATCGCTGCTCACCGCAAAACTCGTCAACCACCAGCAACATATTTAATCAATCGCAGAAACAATACCTTGTAGGGGTAGTCCTGCCTCAAACAGTTGCGGATGACGTTTCCGAGTATTAAATTTCATCAAGAGTTTTTATCGAACTCAGGTTCAATAATCTGTACTCCGTATATAGATACTGTTTTAATGTCCTATGCTTTAAACCAATGTACTTAAATCTCGTTCATCCTCCCTTTTTACGTGGAGGAAAATCATGAATTGATCAAACTCCATGATGATCAAAGCACGATTTGACAAAATACTTAGATATCAAAAAACACGGTTTCATCTTCACCTTGAATACGAATATCAAAGCGGTAAACGATTTCGCCATTAACTTCCGTACGTTTGGCAATCAGCGTTTGACGGCGAGTTGCCCATTCAATACTGTTTAAAACAGGATCATTGGCATTGGCTTCGCCTTCATCTTCAAAATAAATACGGGTATGTAATCCAATATTGATCCCACGTGCAAACACCACCACGGCAATATGTGGTGCTTGAATTGCACCCTTGCGTCCTGGCACAGCACCAGGTTTTACGGTTTCAAAATGCCAAAAACCGGTTTCAAAATTAGCCCCAGTACGCCCCCAACCTTGAAAATGTGGGTCTGCGGTTTTGCCTTGGGAATCTGCCTGACTTGGGTAAACACCATTGCTGTCTGCCTGCCAGATTTCCAGCAGGACATCTCTTAATGGCAGACCTAATCCATCAAACACTTGACCTTCCAGACGGATACGTTGCCCTTGAGTTTTGTCATTGATCAATTGGTGATTAAAATTATGTTCAAACACTTCAATATTGGCCTGTTGAGGCAATAAGCCAATATGAACATAAGGTCCCCCTGTTTGTGATGGAGTCTCTTTTAGTTCTTGAAAATTCCATGCATTCATCGTATTCACCCTTAAGTCAAATCATTTTCAAAATAAGTCGCACGACGACCACGAAGATGAATATCAAAGCGGTAACAACGGCTATCCGCTTCAATAAAGTTGTTTTTATCTTCCAGTGCGATTAGGGCACGACGCTGATCTTCAGAAGGAATTGTTTTTAAAATTGGGCAGCTATCAATCAAGGTATCGCCTTCAAAATAGAACTGCGAAATTAAGCGCTGCGCCCAACCGTCAGCAATCAATGAAAAATGGATATGCGCTGGACGCCATTCATTGATACGGTTGCGCCACGGATATGGACCGGGTTTAATGGTACGGAAAATGAAGAATCCATTTTCATCGGTCAAGGTACGACCACAGCCCCCAAAATTAGGATCGATCGCGCCGATAAATTTGTCGTTTGGATGCCGATAGCGTCCTGACGCATTGGCTTGCCAAACTTCCAACAATGCATTTTTGACTGGACGACCAAACTGATCACGCACATAACCATGCACAATAATCCGTTCACCGACAGGTAACCCCTCTTTGGCGTAGTTCAAAATCAAATCATTGTCTTTCGCACCAAAGAGATTCGGTGAAAAATGCGGTGAGGTCACTTCAGTCAAGGTTTCATTAATTGAAATCAATGCATTTTTTGGCGAGCGTAATACACTGGTTTTATAGCCTGGTGTATATGCTGGCGGATGATCATCGGTATTACGTTGTGGATATGCACCCAATGTGTGATTAAACATGCTGGTCTCCTTAATCCTGTGATGGTGTCGCAATAGGCTGCACTTCGATACCCAGCTCTTTGAAAACCTCTTCAGCCATATGCATTGCTGCATTTGCTGCCGGCAAACCTGCATATAATGAACTATGCAAAATCAATTCTTTAAGTTCATCCTTCGTTACACCATTGTTAAAGCAAGCACGTAAATGCATTCGGAGCTCATCCTCTCTTCCCAATGCCAATAAAATAGCAATGGTCACTAAGCTGCGTGTATGACGAGGTAAGCCTTCACGGGACCACACTTCGCCCCATGCAAATCGACTGATAAAATTCTGGAAGTCTTGGTTAAAATCATTCAGGTTCGCTAAAGAACGCCCAACATGTTTTTCGCCAAGTACTTCGGTACGGACTTTAAGCCCTTGTTGATAGCGTTGATCATCATTCATTGACGTTATTCCTCATCCAGAAAAATGAGCATTAGGTTGCATCGGTATGAGCAACCAAAGATTTAACAAAAATAGCTACAGCGGCTGCGGTTGCTGGAATCATGAGCAAACTGAGAATGGCGGTAAATGACCAGTCATTGCCCAATAAAACTGCACCGATCCACGCACCAAATACAGCACCGAATCGCCCTATACCTGTCATCCAAGCCACACCTGTTGCACGACATTGGGTTGGATAGAAACGGGCACTTAAAGCCGGCATTGAAGACTGCGCACCATTGATCGCAACCCCTGCACACAACACCAACAGCGCCAGTAAGGTTGGATTGCTTAGGCTTTGCCCCACTGCGACTGCAAACAGACCTGCGACAAAATAGAAAGCAGAAATAATGCGATTCGGATTAAAACGATCCATTGCCCAACCAATAAATAAAGCACTCATCACACCACCAAACTGGAATAAACCGCCGATGAATGCTGCACGTTCCATGGTCGCGCCCGTTTCTCGCATCAAAGTCGGTAACCAACTGGTTAACAGATAAATCACCACCAAGCCCATAAAATAGGTGGACCATAATAAAATGGTGCCTTTGGCATATTGTTTGGAAAACAGCATGCCAAATACATTTTTCTTTTCCGCAACTGCAGATTGCTCTTCTGGAATATGAAATGTTTGCGCAGTTTTTACCTGATCAGGTGCAATGTGGTTGAGGATTTTGCGAACTTTCTCTGTCGCCTGTCCTTTGATAATCAAGAAGCGATAAGATTCCGGTAACAAGAAAATCACCAACACCATGAGAATTAATGGTGAAATCCCACCCAATAAAAATAGACTGTGCCAACCAAAGGTTGGGATTAGCCAGCTACTGATAAATCCACCAATCGCCATCCCCAGGTTATAACCACAGAACATGCAGGTCACCAACAATGAGCGAATGCGTTGTGGGCAATATTCTGAGAACAACGTGGTTGCATTTGGCATTGCCGCACCTAGACCAATCCCCGTTAAAAAGCGCAATACCACCAAGCTGTTTAAGTCTTGAGCAAAAGCAGATGCCAGTGTAAAACCACCAAAAATCAGCATCGAAATAGTCAAGACAATTTTGCGACCAAAACGATCTGCTGTAGGACCTGAAACCAATGCGCCGATAATCATTCCACCGAGTGCCGCACTCATCACGGGTCCGAGTTGGGAGCGATCAATACCCCAATCTTGAGCCAAAGCAGGTGCAATAAAGCCCATTGCAGCAGTATCAATGCCATCGACAAATACGATGAGAAAACAAATGATTGCTATCATCCATTGATATTTACTGACAGGTGCGTCATTGATCAGCGCCTGCGCATCAATACTCTTGTTTGGGACAGCAAATTCCTGTGCCATAGTTGCCTCCTTGTAGGCGAATTCCTTTCAAACCCTTGCGGTTATATACTTTGAATAAACTTAGACAGTGCCTGATTGAACACTTGAGGCTGTTCAATATTGGATAGATGGGAAGCTGCCAAGATTTCAAGCTGACTGTTTTGAATGATTTGATGCATAAATTCTGCATCTTGAACTGTGGTCACAGGGTCATACTGCCCCGCAATAATCAATGTCGGGATCTGTATGTGATTTAACTGATCCCGGACATCTGCATCTGCTAATGCTCTACATGCATTGACATAACCTTGTGAGGGTGTCATTGCTAAACTTTGGATGGTTTTTTGCGCCAATACATCATGGGCATAATCAAAGTGTTCACTAAACCAACGGGTATGTGTTGTTTTCACGATTTCAGCCAAACCATGTTGCTCAACACCATCCGCCCGACTGTTCCAAGCTTCAGCTGTACCAATTTTTGCGGCTGAGTTTGCTACGGTAATACTGTGAAAACGTTCAGCATGATTGATCGCCAAAGCAAGCGCAGTAATCCCACCCATGGAAATGCCACAGAAATGTGCTTTACCTATGTTGAAAGCATCCAGAATATCCACTGCATCTTCGACTAGATTTTGCAAGGTCGTTTGGGCAATCACCTCACTCTCACCATGACCGCGTGTGTCATAAGTAATAATTTGATAATGCGCTGCTAAAACAGCAACCTGTGCTTGCCACATTCCATGATCTGTACCCAAAGAGTTGGAGAACATCAGTACTGGGGCATTTTTTAAACCTTGTACCTGCACTGCCAGTCGGTGTCCTTGACGGTTATTGATCATCATGATCTTTATTCCTCTTGTGCGGCTTGCAGTACTGCATCAATTTGAGCCTGAATATTGCCCAAATAAGATGTCGGGTTAAACAATCCATCCAATGCCTGCGCATCGAAGTAGGCATTGACTTGAGCTATCTCGGATAACACTGTTTTTAAATGTTTCTGTTCAGCCACGGCTTGTTGACATGCTTGCTCAACCAAATGATGTGCATTTAAACGTCCAATTTTTGTAGCAAGAGCCATCATGACTGCTTCTGCCATGATCAATCCCTGAGTACACTCAAGATTGCGCTGCATGGCAACTGCATTGACCTGCATATGTGCCAATACATCTTGTGTGCGTTCTAAAGCACCTGCGCATAACTGAAAAATTTCAGGAATTGCCAGCCATTCAGCATGCCAAGCCCCTAAAGCACGTTCATGCTCTTGCACCATACTTTGGTAAACACTTGCCATCAAAGCAGGAACGCGATTGGCTGCTGCAAGAATTGAAGCTGCTGCAACAGGATTACGTTTATGAGGCATCGTGGATGAGCCACCACGACCTTTTGCAGTCGGTTCAAAAACTTCGGCGATTTCAGTCTGCATCAGCAATGACCAATCTTTTGCCATTTTGCCGACATTGCCGACAATCAATGCCAGACCACTGGCAATCTCAACCATGCGATCACGCTCACCATGCCATGTACATGTGGGTGCGGTTAAATTGAGTAAGTGTGCATAATCTTCGACTACAACAGAACCTTGATCCTGTAAAGAAGCCAACGAACCTACAGCACCTCCCAGTTGGGCGGTTAAAACACGTTGCTGCATACTCTTAAGACGCTCAAGATCGCGCTGCAAAGCAGCTGCCCAACGGGCAAACTTATGTCCAAGCGTGATCGGTAAAGCCTGCTGTAACCATGTACGCCCAATCATGACTTGGTCACGGTATTGTTGTGCCTGTTTTAAGCAGACCTGAAAAGTCTGTTGCAATTGCTGCTCAATCAACAGCAATGCATCACGACACTGCAAAATGGTTGCGGTATCAATAATATCCTGACTGGTTGCCCCCCAATGCACATAACGCGCGGCATCTTCATCTTGCTGATTGACCAAGGCTGTAAATTGCTTCACAAAAGGAATCGCAACATTTCCAGCCAAACCAGCAGCAACAGCCAGCGCATCAATATCGATATGCATCAAAGCATCTCGTCCAATGCGTTCAATGATGGTAGCCGCTGATTCTGGAATCACATTGACCTGCGCCTGCGCTTTTGCCAAAGCCACTTCGGCTTGGATCATATACCCCACTAAAGCTTGATCACTAAAGATCGCAGTAACATCAGGTTGATAAAATAAGCTGGCATATAACTGGCTCATCACAGACCTCACTCTACGCGTTGAATAATCATGGCGATGCCTTGACCCACACCGATGCACATTGAGCACAAGGCATATTGTCCTTGGATCTGTTCAAGTTGGTTGAGCGCTGTGGTCACCAAGCGGGCACCTGACGCACCCAATGGATGACCCAATGCAATGGCGCCTCCATTCGGATTGACCCGTGCATCATCATCCGCCAAGCCCAAATCACGCGTCACCGCCAAAGCCTGTGCCGCAAAGGCTTCATTCAGCTCAATCACATCCATCTGCGCTAAACTCAGATCGGCCTGTTTCAGTAGTTTCTTGATCGCAGGCGCAGGTGCAAAACCCATGATGCGAGGTTCTATGCCTACCGTCGTCGATGCAATGATTTTGGCACGGGGTTTTAATTGGTATTCTGCAACAGCTTCATCTGATGCGATCAGTAATGCTGCCGCACCATCGTTGATTCCTGAAGCGTTGCCCGCGGTCACCGTACCTTCTGCCTTCACCACTCCTTTTAATTTTTGCAAGGCTTCCAGGCTCGTTGACGCTCGCGGATGCTCATCTTGCTCCACCACCAATGCATCACCTTTACGCTGAGGAATGGTCACAGCAACAATTTCCTGTTTAAAAAAGCCCTGTGCCTGTGCGGCTGCCGTACGTTGCTGGCTGTTCAATGCAAACTGATCTTGATCGGCACGCTTGATGTTGAATTGCTCAGCCACATTTTCAGCCGTTTGTGGCATGCTTTCCACACCATACATATCTTTAAGCTTTGGATTGATAAAACGCCAGCCCATGGTGGTGTCTTCAATCTTTTGGCTGCGCCCAAAAGCACTGTCTGACTTGCCCATCACATAGGGTGCCCGACTCATGCTTTCCACACCACCTGCAATGATCAGATCGGCTTCATTGGCTTTAATCGCCCGTGCTGCCATCGCAATCGCATCCAGTGAAGAACCACATAAACGATTGACGGTGGTTGCAGGCACTTCAACGGGCAGCCCTGCCAATAATGCCGACATGCGACCCACATTTCGGTTGTCTTCGCCTGCCTGATTGGCGCAGCCATAAATCACATCATCGACTTGCTGCCAATCCACAGTCGGGTTGCGTTGCATCAGGGCTTGAATCGGCACTGCACCTAAATCATCAGCACGTACAGCTGCAAGTCCACCGGCATAGCGTCCAAACGGGGTGCGAATGGCATCAATGATATAAGCATTTTTCATGTGTGTTTCCTTTTAATCCTGCTGTGTTGCATCAAGCAATTCAGCACCCGTCATCGACTGCAATTCTTCAAAGCTGAGACCGGCGACTTTTTCAATCACTTTTAAACCCTCTGAAGTGACATCAATCACACACAGATCGGTATAGATCCGGTCAACACATTTTTTGCCAGTCACGGGATAGGTCAGCTCAGCCACGATCTTGGGTTCGCCTTGTTTGGTCACATGGTCAGTGGTGATAAAGACTTTCTTGGCACCCACAGCCAAATCCATCGCACCACCCACCGCAGGGATTGCATCAGGTGCGCCGGTATGCCAGTTGGCAAGATCACCGTTTTCAGCAATTTGGAAGGCACCCAATACTGCAATATCCAAGTGTCCACCACGCATCATGGCAAAAGAATCACCGTGATGGAAAAAGCTTCCGCCTGTGAGCATGGTGACAAACTCTTTGCCGGCATTGATCAGTTCAGGATCTTCTTCGCCTTGGGCAGGGGGGGGACCAAACGCCAATAAGCCATTTTCAGAATGCAGGAATACATCTTTGTCTGAAGGGAGATATTTCGAGATTTTGGTCGGTAAGCCAATGCCTAAATTCACATAAGCACCATCGGGAATGTCTTGTGCAACACGTTGTGCAATTTGGTCACGGCTTAGTTTTTGATAGCTCATGCTGCTTCTCCCTGTTGCGCATTGACAGCAACCACATGCTGTACAAAAATCCCTGGGGTAATGATATGTTCAGGGTCAAGCTGACCGAGTTCTGCGATTTCAGAAACCTGTGCAATGGTCACATCTGCCGCCATCGCCATAATCGGACCAAAGTTTCGCGCAGATTTGCGATATACCAGATTACCCCAACGATCGCCCTGATGAGCTTTGATCAAGGCAAAGTCAGCTTTGATCGGATACTCAAGCACATAGTCTTTGCCGTCGATATGGCGGGTTTCTTTTCCTTCGGCAAGCAATGTACCAAAACCTGTTGGGGTGAATACTGCCCCTAAACCCATGCCTGCTGCTTGAATGCGGCATGCCAAGTTTCCCTGAGGAACCAGTTCCAGTTCAATCTTGCCTGCATGGTAGAGTTCATCAAATACCCATGAATCGGACTGACGAGGGAATGAACAGATGATCTTACGTACAGCTCCGGATTTGAGGAGTTTGGCCAGACCGTAATCGCCATTGCCTGCATTGTTGTTGACAATGACCAAGTCTTTGACGCCCAGCTCAATCAATCCATCAATCAGTTCTGCGGGTTGTCCTGCGGTTCCAAAGCCGCCAATCATAATGCTTGAACCATCCTTGATTTGTGACAAAACCTCTGTCAATGAGCCGGCACGCTTATCAATCATCTGACTACTTCCTGTACTGTGTAGCACTCAATTTTTCATCCTGAAAACCGATGAAACGAAGTTGAGTGTTTTGTTCGGATTTCTTCTCTTTATTCTTGATAAATTCTGACCAGACTTCTATCGTCTAAAAGCTATTTTGTGCGATTATTATTTTTAATGTTCGATCATCGAACATTATCCAACTAAATTAGTCGTGTTTCGATTAGAATAATTATTCATCAAAGGATTTTGTAGGAATGATCTAAATTATGGAAAATGATCAAAATAAAAATCGTCGCTTGATTCATCATCGTGAAAACAAGAAAGTGATTCGACATGAAGACTTTATCGCAGGTATTGCCAAAGGCTTGGCGATTTTAGATTGCTTCGGTCCTGAACGTCATCGTTTAAATATGAGTACAGCCGCAGAGAAAACAGGCATGACCCGTGCTGCGGCACGTCGTCATTTACTGACTTTGGAATACTTGGGGTATTTGGACTTTGATGGTCATTATTATTATTTAACCCCTAAAATTTTAAAGTTCTCAGGTGCGTATCTGGATGGCTCTCCACTCCCTAAAATTTGTCAGCCTTTATTAAACTTACTCACCAATCAAACATCACTGATTTATTCAGTGATGGTACTGGATGGTTATGAAGCGATTACCATTGCACGCAGCGCAGCGCATCAACAAACTGACCGTGTTAATCCGTATGGTTTGCATTTGGGAAACCGACTCCCCGCTCATGCCACATCCGCAGGTAAAATTTTATTGGCACATCTAAATATAGATGAGCAGAAAGAGTGGTTAGAAAAATATCCTTTAAAACGTTTGACGAAATATACCCATACAGACAGTGAAGCATTTTTAGCTTTGTTGCATGAGATTAAAGCGCAAGATTGGTGCTACTCGTGTGAAGAACATGAGTTAGGCGTGCACGCTGTTGCCGTACCGATCTATGATGCCAATGCCGATGTCGTTGCAGCTTTGAATATTGTGTCTCCAACGATCCGCACGACTCAAGATTATTTAATTACGCATATTTTGCCGTTGTTACAGGAAACAGCTCGCGACTTGAGGCAAGTGGTTTAGGTGGGCATTAGAAGTAAAGAAATTAAATTTTTGACTGTTTTTGAAAATAGGCATCTAAGTTAGATTAAAATCATCTGGTAAAATATATAAACATATTTCCAGTATTTGATTATTCGTAGTTTAGATCATTCTTCTTTTTAAAAATAATCCTCTGGATAAGGGTCTTTTCCTATTAAGCTTTTTCGATATTCCATTACACTTAAATGGACACCATCTTCAACATCAAAATCATGATAAAAATCTTGTTGCTTTACTTTTTCAAATTTCAATTTTTCAAAAACTTGCTCTGATAATTTACCTGTAACCTTATGTATTTTAAAAAAAGCTAGGAACATTGTAACTAGAATAAAAATAAAAAAGGATATATAAAAGAAACAAAAATATGACAAGTTTTCTAGACTTGTGAAATCTATTTTTTCCTCTGAAAAATAATCCGCAATAATAAAAAATAATAATAAGAAAAAATAGGCTATGGTTGTAAAGTAAAATGACTGTTTAAATATTGCTAATACCCCTTTCTTCATGGAACGCCCCATTTCATACATCATATAGAGTAAACCAGATTGAGGATCTAATATTGAATAAACTAAATGTCTTCCTTTTTCTTTTTCTATACTGATTACAGCTACTAAAGGCGTATCTTCCTTAAATTTTACGGTGGTAAATTGCCCTATAATTGGATAACCATTTATTTCAGCAGTAAATGTTTTTGCAACCTCACCTTGTGCAGCCATCAGCATAATGGGAGCATTTGTTGCCAATAAACTACTTGCAGTCAATGTCCCTAACATTGATGCACCTAATGCATCTTTATCTAAATTTTTAAGTGGATGTATTTTTGAATCTTCAATTTTAAGATTCTTTATAACACCTTCTATTACTAACATTTTGGTCATTTTTGCTTTTCTATATAGCTTTCTGGATATGGATCATCCTGAATGATTTTCCTATAATCAAATACAGCATCTAATAAAACTTTATATTCTTCACTGATGTGTCTGCTTGGCAATAAAAAAACCTCTTTGGGGTTTAAAAAACCGTATGATTCAAATATCTCTTCTGACTTTTCAGATAAATGTAATAAAGATCGTATTACTCCTTTCATAGCGTATATGCACAAAAAGTAGTAAACAATGAGGATACCTATCCATGATAAAATGAAATATAAACTGTAATCACCTATGTATATAAAAACGAATATTGAAAGAATCACAGTTCCAATAAAAATAAGCCTTGCCCCTTTTAATGCGGAGGCAGTATATGTAGTTTTTGAAGCCCCCATGCCTACTTGCATATGTAACAGTCCTGTTTTAGGACTCAGCATTGCATACACCTCATAAATATTGTCTTCAATATGCCTTGCAACACAAACCACAAATTCATCCTGCTCTAATAAAGCACGATGAAATTTAGCTAAACAAATTTTTCCGTTGATTTTTGCAACTACAGCTTGAATATGAAGTCGACTGTGTGAAGCGACAAAAACAGTCTGGGCGGACAAGGTAAGATTTGCAGAAGCACCACTGAGCAAAGCGGATGAGAGAATTTGGCTATCGCCACCTGTGCCTAACGTACTCATCATTTCATTATATATTTCTAACTGCTCTATACGACCTTCAAATTTTAATAATCTATTCATTATTTTTTACTTTGTCGAAATAATCCTCTGGATAAGGGTCTTTTCCTTTTAAACTTTTTCGATATTCCATTACACTTAAATGAACACCATCTTCAACATCAAAATCATGATAAAAATCTTGTTGCTTTACTTTTTCAAAATTTAATTTTTTAAAAATTTGTTCGGACAACTCTCCTGCAATTTTATAGGGCTTACTTAAAGCCAAATTAGTAAAGATAAGCAATAAAATAAAGAATAAAAAATAAGCAATTACAAAAATATATAACACATCTATATCTGAGAAAAAAAACTCTTCATTTAAAAATAGACCAGAAACAATTGAAATTAAAGCAACAAATAAAAAACTTCCTAATGAAAAATATAAAGCTTGTTTAAATATAGCTAATTTCCCTTTACTTACAGAGCGTCCCATTTCATACATCATATAGAGTAAACCTGACTGAGGGTCTAATATTGAATAAACTAAATGTCTTCCTTTTTCTTTTTCTATACTGATTACAGCTACTAAAGGCGTATCTTCATTAAATTTTACGGTAGTAAATTGCGCGATAATGGGATAACCATTTATTTCAGCAGTAAATGTTTTTGCAACCTCACCTTGTGCCGCCATCAGCATAATGGGAGCATTTGTTGCCAATGAGCTACTTGCAGTCAATGTCCCCAACACTGATGATCCTAAAGCGTCCTTATCTAAATTTTTAAGCGGGTATATTTTTGAATCTTCAACTTTAAGATTCTTTATAACACCTTCAATCACCATCATTTTGGTTATTCTTCTTTTTGAAATAATCCTCTGGATAAGGGTCTTTTCCTTTTAAACTTTTTCGATATTCCATTACACTTAAATGCATACCATCTTGATCTAATAGAGATTGGTTATAAAAATTTTGATTTTTAGTATTTTCAAACTTTAATTCATTAAATACTTTCTCTGAAATACTACCATGTACACGCACAGATCTAGATCCAAATATAAAACTAAAGAAGAATAAAAATATAATAAATGAGCTAAACCCAAAAATTAAAAATAAATACTTTATATTTTCAGTAGATATTGAACTTGATAGATTTTCAGAAAAAATATTTGCTAAAATAAATATACTAAAAATTACTATAAAAGTAAATATCGACCAAAATACACTCCATTTAAATAAATTTAAATAAGCACTCTTAATTGACCTTCCCATTTCATACATCATATAGAGTAAGCCAGATTGAGGATCTAATATTGAATAAACTAAATACCTTCCTTTTTCTTTTTCTGTACTGATTACAGCTATTAAAGGCGTATCTTCCTTAAATTTTACGGTGGTAAATTGCCCGATAATCGGATAACCATTTATTTCAGCAATAAATGTTTTTGCAGTCTCACCTTGTGCAGCCATCAACATAATTGGGGCATTTGTTGCCAATGAACTACTTGCAGTCAATGCCCCCAACATCGAAGCACCTAATGCATCTTTATCTAAATTTTTAAGTGGATGTATTTTTGAATCTTCAACCTTAAGATTCTTTATAACGCCTTCTATTACCAATATTTCAATCACTTTTAAATACTCTCTAATGCTTTAACAAATTCATCATCTTCCTCTTTTACTGTTTTATATTTTTTCTCACCTACTCCAAAAACTGTTTTTGTACACCATTTTTGCACATCGTTAGGTATAAACCATGTTTTTAAAACAATTTCAATTATTGCTATGCCTAAACCAATAAAGTTTAAACGTGCTGCATATTTAATGACATTATTAGTTAAAAATCTTGCTATTAAAGCTTTATTAGCACCCTCAGACAATAATTTAGAATGTAAAATTGGAATTCGTATTAACATACCAAAACCAACCAAAAACATACCTAGAGAAACTAATAACTTTGAGATCAATAAAGCACTTAACCATGGGTTTTTATCACCTGTCATTTCTTTTCCCAGTGCAGTAGAATCCGCAAAAAAACTAAATGCAGCCCCAGTTACAGCAAAAATACCGCCGCATAATCGGATTTTATTAGCTTTGTCAGCAAAACTTAAGGCTTCCATTCCGCCACCAGCAATATCGAGTACAACTGCTGTAGATGCAAATAATCCTGCTGTAATCTGAAAACCATTTTCCCAATTCTTTTCCGCCATAAACTTATTACTTTGAGTTGCTAGATTGATCAATTCAAATAAAGCAACAATACTGGAAATACGTATTTTCCCACTTTCTGGTGATTGATTCAGTATTTCTTTGATTTTCTTTGCAGCAGTATTTTCTTCTACTTTTTTCCAAGTCTTTTGGATTTCAGTCGCATTCAAGCGATTTGCTGCATTAGCATTGCGTAAATCTACATTATAAAGTAACGACCATTTTGGTACTTTATTTGTCAATAAAGATCCATGTGCATAAGCAATAAACGAGATTTTAGCAAGCCCAGCAGCCATTTTTGAATTAAGATTATATTGTAATGACCACTTAGTAACAGTTCTCGTTATTTCAGAAATCCAGTAAACAGATTTTGCTGGATTATACCATTTTAACTCATCAACTTTATATTTGCCCGTTGTCAGCCATTCATCCCATAATTGATCAAATGCAACAAATGTAGCAATTGTATTTTTTAACGTTCCTTGAGACTGATCCCAAGTCAGTGTCATCAATGAAGGAGCGCAATTATTGAACTTTTCAATTAGACTCTTTTGGTTATAGCAAACAGCTCTATAATATAAATTTTTATAATCTACTTTTGCAGCGCTTAACCATTCTTCCAATAATGCCTGACCTACATCAAAGCCCGACATTCCATGTAACATTGCCATAACATGAGTATGAAATAAAAAGCCATACTCTTTAACTTCATTTTGGTCATATGCATGCAAAGCTTGTAATAAGGCATTTGACTTCAACCAATTTATATGATCATTTGCATATTTCATTGCATTTGCTTTACCTGATTCTGTCAACTGCTTAACTTTTAAATCAAAGCTTTTTTTACTGTTCCAATCTATCTTAGGTTTATATTTCTCGTTCCAAACAAGTTCAGCTTTAGCTTTAGATGCAACTTGAATTTTATCTTTTAGCTTTTGAGGTTCAAACTTTTTATTATAATCATCCAAAACTTTTTGCTTTTCTGCATTTGAAGCTTTTTCCCATAGTTCATCCATTCTTTTTTGATATTCACGCTGGTCTATATTTGTCGCATATTTAGGAATTTTATCTTTAGCATATAAATATTTAACTAACTTTTCATCTTTCAATACATCACTATTTAATGCTTGATTAATTAATCCTTTTTCTAAAATTAATTTCAAACTATCAATAGAGTTTGATGAATTTAAGCGATGTTCATTGGTAATATTATTGTTATCCTTTTCAGCCAAAAAGCTCATTAGCTCTTTAAATTGTGAATTTCTAATTTCATTAATTTTTGTTGTAATTTTAATTGGATCATAAAGTGCCATACACGCAATACTTAAATTAAAGTCTGCAAATCTTTTCTGTGTATCCAATAACCTTGTACCATAACTTTTTTTATTATTGATTACATCAACCTGTTTAATACTAAAGCTATGGGTTTGACTTATTGTGCCATTTCTCCATTTTGATACTTCAAATTTTTGCCATTTCCCCTGTGAAACATAAGCTTCAGCATTCTTCATATACTCTTCAAGTTTAGCTTTAGATAACGGAGCATGCGTATAAAGAAGATAAGTATGTAATGCAGGATTGTTAGGAATTTCTTCAACTGTGACTAAAGATGCCTTAATAATATGTTCGCCAACATTACAACCAAAGTCTGGCGCAACTGAGGGTGCAGCATCTTTAACAGGATTAAAATATGATAAATACCCTTTATCATTAACAATATAACCAGACCATATTTGTGGTCCTTTAGCCCTCTTCACTAAGCTATAGATATAGCCTGTATTTACCATTTCTACAGTATATTTAAAATTTGATAATGGTATTTCTTTTACATTTTTTCCTAATGTGTCTAGTAATGCTGGTGCAACTGTTGAGACAGTGTATCTCACAGGTAAAATATGAAACCCTTTATTACGACAAAAATTTGGACAGGTTTTACCAGAATTCTTTGCTTCAGCTGTTTGCTTATTATTGGGAGTTGCAGTTTGTGCAACCATTGTAATAGTGTTTGCACCAGCAACTACTGCTTTTGTTTGACTTTGATTTCTTTCTTCTTCTTTTTTACGTGCAAAAGCTTCTTTATCGCCACCCATATTATTCTCCTTATTCAATTATTTCTGTTTTAATCAATGTCCAAGAATCTTCAGCAACAAAGTTCATTGCTTCAGTAAAATCGTATTTTTCAGGTTCAGTGTGCAAATATTTTTGCAATACCTTTTGTATATAAGGATGTTGCATAAAACTTTGCCCAAGTACCTCTGCGTATAATCCGTAACTCACTAAATCTGTATATTTTGTAATATGGTAATGCTCATGTGCTTGATATAAATTTTTTAAAATCTTTTGTATTTTCAGCTTGTTGTTGTCAATTTGTTCTAACTGATATGCACTTTTAAATACAATGTTACTGATTTCAATCAAATCTAAAGCTAAAGATTGCCGTGCACTAATCTTATTGATCGTTTTACGCACTAAGTTTTTCTGTGCAATATTATCCCACTGATAATACCCAGTAGGGTGAATAAAGTGCCATTGGTTAAAATTCCCCAATAAACTATTCATTTGTGGTTCATTAAAAATTTGATCCAAATAAATCATGACCCGAGGATCATACCATCGAAATAATATTTTAGATTCAATATCTTGTAATACTAAACTTGCTTTAAACTTTCGATTCAGTTCATCACTTTCATAATCAGAAGTCCCAAAACCATATACGAGATATTCATTGTTGCTAATATCAAAATTATGAAACAAATGCTCAGCAAGTTGTAATCCGATGTCTTTTAATATTTTTTCATCTGTTATTTCAATAAAAAATAGAGGCGTATCCTTATATCCATTACCTTTTGCCAAAGGGATATAAATGATCTTGTCGCTCCTCAAATTCTTTTTTAAATCGTCGAAAATGCGCGGTGCAAGCGTTTCATCCACCAATACCAACAGCCGTTCATGCTGCTGAAATACTACCTGCATTTTTTGATAAATTGCTTCAACTGAATAAAGTTCATTAGGTTCAATTGCACGTTGTAAATAATTTTCACTCATCATAAGATCACCTTTGCTGATCCATCTTGAGCAGCTTGTCCTTGTTTTGTAGAGCAATTAGGTAAATCTAGTGCAGGTGGGTTTACTGAAGCTGGTGAAGTCAGTTTCTGTTGTCCTGATTTGACCTCAAATAAACCACCCGTCGTCGCAAACACACCAGAACCATTAATCTTTAATTCAGAGCCATCACTAGTCAACTTAATTTCCTTTGGACTCATGATATACACAGTATCTTCAGTAGAAATGATTTGGATACCTTTGCGAGCAATCAAATCTGCACCATCCCCTTGGGCTTGGATCTCAACTTTACCTTTACCGGCATAAAGTCTTGCACCCTCTTGCGCTGCAAACAAACTGATCTTTGAACTTGCATGACCAATGAGTGATTTCTGAGTACTGAAGTTAATGCTATCACCAGCACTATGATTGATTTGCCCATCTGCTGAAAGATGAACATCTTCATTGCTTGCTAAACCAATAGAGTTAGGTGAAGTTAAAATCATTAACGCTTGTTTAAATGCTTTTGCTTTGGTTTCGCTTTCTTGTTCGATTTGCTCAATAAACTGTTTTAGACCATCCAACATTTCCAAAGGATCAGTTTGTTGGTTTTTAGCGACTTCACTTAAAGCTTTTGAATTATTCAGACTCGATTCTAGCTGCGATTTTGTTCCAGCGACATCTAAATGATCACCTTTGGCTTGGTCTTGGGCATAGGTCGAAATCAGTAAACCTTGCCCTGCACGTACTGCACCCCATTGGTCTGTACGTAATTCAAAACCCTCACCACGATCATCACTTTCTGCTTGATATTTTGGATGGCTGAGCTTTCCAAGATTCAGTTGACTGGCGCCATGGCTACTCTGTAACTGACTGCTAAGTTGCCCTTTAGTATCATCAAATCTGAGTTGGTTATAGCCGCTACCCTGATATTCCTTACTTTTAATTCCTGCTAATTTCTTGGTATCAGGCAGTTTGCCTTTACCATCAAACTTGGTCGGGCTTCGTTGTCCTTCATGGATTCGACCCACCACAAATGGTCGGTCAATGTTGCCATCAAAGAAGTCGATGACGACAATCTCTCCAATACGCGGTAAAAAGCGTGCTCCATAGCCTTCACCTGCCCATGGCGTCAAGACATCGACCCAAGCCGAGTCAGTGTCATTGTCGTTAGAACCTGCTCCACCATCATACGTGTTGTCTTCATTACGGGTAAACAGGAAGCGAACTTTGATGCGCCCCCATTCATCCACATGGATTTCTTCCCCACTCGGTCCAACCACTTTGGCACGTTGCGGTGATGCCATCGGGCGATGTTTTAATGGATTGTATTCAGGGACAATCGCAATATTGCGTCGTTGTACGGTCAGTATATTGGCTTGGCGTTCATCGCTATTCTGTGTGCTGATACTGCTTGTTTTCCAGTTGCTTTGTTTCAACAAAGCACTCACTTGATCACTTAGGTCTTTGGGGAGATTATTTTGATTGTAAAAGTCCTTTGCAGTGATTAAGAACTCTTTGTCTGCTCCTGAATGTTGGTCAATCTCAGGGTGTTCGTTAAATTCAAACCAATAGCCTACCTGTGTATCTCGTACTGTCGATACAGCAGTAAACTGTTTGGCTTGAGCATCATAGTAATTACTGAGGTTTTGGTTAAACCGCTCAACCTGACTGTTGCCCGATGGCGTTACCCCATCTTCACCATTGAGATCTTGTATCCATGCAGGGCTAAAGTGCCATGCTTGTTCCAAACCTAAACTGGCATTGTCATAGTTTTCACTATGGCTGTGTTTGCTTTGGACACTGCCTGCACCTTCATCCGTATCCAATACATCAGCTTGCCAACGCTGGATATGTACTGAAGTCGGTTGAAGTGAACGTTGTCCAGTAAAATTGGTGATTGAATCGCTCTTTTCTACAGCTGAGCTGCGATTAAAACGGATGCTACTGCGTTCTAAGGCACTAAATTGCGTGTTGTCATCGATTAATCTTAACTTTTGTGCTTGGATTTGTTCTGTTGTATTCGACACTTTGAGCTGTGCTTCATCAATCAGCCAGTTGATGCCCTCACTTCTCATCAAACGTGTTAGAAAGTCGAAATCGCTTTCAGATGCCTGCATGAGGAATGGACGGACATCATAATCTTTGGTCAGTCCGCTCTTATCTAAAGTGAGGCTTGAAGCAAACAGCGGGCTACGTTGCATCCACTCCTGAAATACAGTTTGAATGACCTCAACAGCCGATTTCGCCATAAACACTCTAGAGTTTCTACGCTGTTTCCATAGTGCAGTAGGATCTTCAACCTTGAGACGATAAATTGTTAATGCACCATCAGAGGCTCCCACCTCAGCTTTGGTCACAATACCTGAAATTCGATTCAACTCAGACCGATCATTCACAATATCAATCGCGACTTGAGACCCGATAAACTGTTTTAATGGTATTGCCCCATTCATTGAAAGACAGATCAGTTGTAAATCAACGCCCTCATTGATGGCATGTGTCCCATCAACCCGCTGAAGAAAGACTTGATTATTAAGATCATTATTACTGAACTGTGCATGTATGGCACGTTTTTGTGCCGTAAGTCCCAACTGCTCTAGAGCAACATAAATATTGTTAGACATGGTTTATTGTTTGATTTTAGATTGTGATCTAGTGTACTAAAAAATGGCGACAAAATCTATACAGACCTGTCTATATTATTTCAATAACATTGTTGAGTTTTTCTCAAAGCTCAGTTACATAAGCAATTTAAAATAAAAGAAAAAGCCCCTTTAAAAACGTAAAATTTCATTCTTTTCTTTGGGAAAACTGTGATTCTAACGCCTTATGTTTAATCATTCATCTCCCCCCTCTAAAATCATACATTTTTTAAAAATCTATTCGATGTTGCATCGTTTTTTAATGTACGAAAATTTGTATTTTTGTCATATCCAAACACATCTTTAACACTCAATTTTATTTATAATATTCAACAAAAAATGGATGTGTGAAATGAAAATTGATGAAGAATTGACCTTAAAAAAAATCCAGATATTTCTTGCTTTTATGCGCTGTGGAAGTTTATCTAAGACCGCTGCTGAAATGGACCTCAGTAATGTCAGTGTACATAAAGCCCTACATTCTTTAGAAAGCGTACTGCATTGCCCTCTGTTTAAAAATGAAGGTCGTCTCCTGATTCCATTAAAAAGCGCCTATGTGTTAGAGGAACATGCACAAAAAATTGTTCAAGACATTGTCACAACAGTAAACAAAACTCGTGAGGCAGCAGGCTTTGCCGCTAAAGTCCTCAATCTAGGCTCACTCTATTCATTAACGGTTAATACTTTACCAAGTGTGATCAGTGGGTTAAAACTCCGCCGTGGTGAACTGGATATTCAACTGTTATTAAGTTCCAATCGTGACTTGGTTAAAAAACTTAAAGCGACGGAATTGGATGCGATTATTGTTGCACTCAATGAGACGACACAAGATCAAGCTTTTGAACATTTACCGATGTTTGAAGATGAAATATTTTTAGCAGTCAATAAAAATTCAGCCTATGCCGAATATCCAGAAATTGATTTAAGTCTGCTTAAAAATGAAACTTTTTTAACCCTCGCCAAGGGCTTTGCTACACGTAGTGACAGTGATGTTATTTTTGAGAAAGCAGGCATTGACCCAAAAGTTTTCCTAGAAGTCAGCGATATTTTCACCTTGATCAGCATGGTCAGTTCAGGGGTGGGATTTGCTTTACTGCCGGGGCGTATTTCGACCATCTATGAAAGTTCAGTCAAACTGATCCCACTACACCCCATTTATAAAATTAAACAAGAGATTGGATTGGTCTTTTTAAAAAGCAAAGAACGTGATCCAAATTTACTGGCTTTGATCGCTGAATGCCGTATGTTTACCAAAAAGCTGCGACATTAAAAAAATAAAGGCAGCTCACCCTGTCAGGAGAATTGCCTTTTTTTATTCTACAGGGTGGATTTTAACCAACCAGTAGTTTGACACATAAGAATAGAATGGTAGGTCCCATCAAACAACCTAATCCCGTATGGAAAGTTGCAGTTAATGCACCATATGGAACCAAGCGTCGATCTGTTGCAGCCAAACCTGCGGATACACCACTCACTGTTCCTGCAAGTCCACCAAAAATCATCGCAGATCGAGGATTATCCAAGCCCATAAATTTAGCAGTCATTGGCGTAGACACCATTACACAAATTGCTTTGACCAAACCTGTAGCAATAGATAAAGCCATGACTTCCGAACTTGCACCAATCGCTGCACCTGTCACCGGACCAACGATATAAGTTACTGCGCCTGCACCAATAGTGGTAATACTGACAGCATCACGATAACCAAATAACCAGGCAAAAATGCACCCCACGATAAATGGTAGAATCGTA
Source organism: Acinetobacter baumannii (assembly GCF_016508585.1). Taxonomy (GTDB): domain Bacteria; phylum Pseudomonadota; class Gammaproteobacteria; order Pseudomonadales; family Moraxellaceae; genus Acinetobacter; species Acinetobacter nematophilus. Next base: position 68,226 of record NZ_JADVOP010000013.1, on the reverse strand, counting down.
CCGAGAAACAAGGCGAGGACACCAATAAAGCCTGCTTTCTTTGCCTCTGACGCTTGCACTTCAAATGCAGTTGCAACAATCGCAAAGTCACGCAGCATTGCTCCGCCCATCAAACCAACACCAGCAAATAGTGCAATATCGGTGATGCCCTTTTGACCGCCTGTCAAACTACCACCGACATAAGCCAGAATTAAACCAATCACGATTGCAATCGCAGATGCATGTACTCGCCCTTTGGTCAAATATTTAGATAGCTTTGTAGAGAGCCACATAATCAATGCGACCAAAGCAAATGCAGTGACTAATCCAAGATGAGTTAAACCGCCTAAAATCGTTTCAGCCATGCGCTTTGCCTCCTAACTCTGCCAAATCAAACTCTTCTTCTTTTGGAAGAGGCTCGCCTTTTTTATAATGGCTCAAGCCTGCAATGGTCAGTGTGCAAACGATAACGGTGGCAATAGCTGCAAATATCGCCATATGCCCACTTGAAACTGCTGAAATCACATTTTGTTGTGCGGCCATAGCAACCACTATCGGGATATACATGGTTCCCCAAAATACCACTCCTTTTTCAGTTTCAATGGTCATCAGACCGCGCTTCTCCATCCATATACGAATAAAGATAAGTAAAATCATGGCAATACCAACACCACCGACATTAGATTTTACGCCAAATAATACGCCCAACATATCACCTACAACGACACCAACCAGTGTACAGAGTGCAAGTAAACCAACTCCATATATAATCATGATAAACTCCTTGTTTCCTTTGACATTTTTCCCGCTCAGCGCTTTAATTTTTGACTAAACCGAGTGTGCGTGTTCCTTTTGCATTTCAACGATTAACGTATCTAAACGTGTTCCTTGAAAAGACATGACTGTTCCATCTGTAAATACTTTTTTTGCCAAACCTGTCAGTACAGTTCCTGGCCATGCTTCGATGTGTAGGCGTACTCCTCTTTCCCAAGCAGATTGAACGGTACTTTCCCAATCAATCACTCTGCTCATGTTAAATGTGATGTCGTCGATAATTTGATCCTGATGCACCAGTAGTCGTGCAGTGGTTCCACTTAAATAACGAATTTTGGGTGAACTTGTGCTAACTTTTTTAACCTCTGCATCAAGTATTTCAGCTTGGTGTTTTAACAGTTCACAATGTGATGGAACAGCTACGTTTAGCTTTTTGCCCAACACACCCTTTTGACGTGCGATATCTGCCACCTGTTGCATCGCAATGTCTGCGCCTGAAATCACAATCTGGTTTGCCGAGTTGATATTGGCAACATATACCTCTGGTTGATATTGCTGTACCTCCTTTACCCATTCACTTACGCTGCTTTTATCTGTCCTTATCAATGCCATCATTCCATATCCTGTAGGGTATGCGTCCTGCATCAGCGTTGCCCGACGAGCAACCAGTTTTAGACCATCTTCAAAACTGAGCACCTCCGCAACTGTAGCTGCTGCCCATGCACCAATTGAAAGTCCAGCAACATAATCAGGTTTAAGCTGCTGTTCAGACAATAAATGTCCACTGACCACACCAGCAATATAAAGACAAAGTTGTACCGCATAAGTCGACTGTATTGCTCCTTGCTGATCTAAAAGCAATACATCCTGTCCCAAAATTGTGGATGCACGCTCAAAATATTGGTGCACCGACGTTGTCTGCGGTAGATCATGTAGCATGTTGGGCTTTTGCGCACCTTGCCCCGGAAACACCCAAATCGAACTCATTGACTTTGCCCTATCCTTGCCACGGGTTATTAACTAAAACTGCACCTTGGTTGCGTTTAAGTAGAACCTTCCCTGTTGTTCTCACCCATTCTTTTAATGCCACCCCCCCCAACGGTGTTTGTAACTGAACATCTAAGGGCAAGCCTGTTTGTTGCAATTGTTCCCAGATCTCAAAAGCTTGTGCTTTACTCAAATCTTTAGGTGTGCGAATCAGTACATCGAGATCACTCTGTGCAGTCACGGTTTTACGCCCCGTGGCTAACTCAAACCCCATACTGCCTGTGTATCCCCACTGCAACAAAAGCATATTCATCTGCGTTTGTAAGTGCAGAATTTTTCTTGCCCATTGCGGAAATTGTGAAACGCCAAGTCCACAAAGTTGTTCAGGCTTTACACATTTTTCAATTTGCTGTTCAGGCATCATCAAGGCATAACGTTGGGATTTTTGCGTACCACGAACCCCAACAGGAATCATTCCTTGTCCAGAAACTGCACGACGAACAACAACTGGATCACCACGTTGAATCACATGATTCGCCCATTCAGGCACATCCAGAGGTAGATATTGCTCTGTCAGTCCCCAGAGCAGATCATGTGCTTGTGGCTGCATCAGATCGACCACTGTGTACGCATTAATTCACGAACACGCTTTGACATTTGTCTATTTTCACCATTCAAACGATGCTCCAGCCCAGTCGACTTTTGCTGTTGAATGTCAGTGATTGCCTGTGTGATCACCTGTTTGACATGGGCCAGATCATTTGCTGTAGGCTGATCCGCATTTTCTACATCAAGAGATGCTGTCAACAATCCTAGCGTGGCATAGCTTTGGATGTCATACGCCATTGGTGGAATACTGGCCGCCAATTTTTCCAACTCTTCTACAGTCCGAAGGGTGACACGAGCTGCCGACTCTTTCCCCATGGCATGAACCATCACTCCATCGTCATGAAGTGCAAAAATTCGATTGGCTTGATAACCATGAGCTAAAAATGCACCTGACATCGATTTACCCACCAACACGCTGATCACGGAATGCTGTGCCAACCGAGCACGCGCATAACTATCTACTGCACCTGCAAGAGCTTGATGTATGCCGAAGAGCTCTTCACGGCGGCCATAGGCCTGACTGGGTACATCAACAATTGCAACAATCGCACGTTTCTGAGGAGCATGCTGATCTGCTTGAATCACCTCATCCACAGCTTTGGCCAGAGTCCAACCTTCCAGTAAACCAACTTCACCTGCACGTGCACGAGGAAAGTGATTCTCCGTATTTACAACCACTGCAATCAAACGAGTAGGTTGATCACCCAGCACACCATCAGCGACCCAAACAGATTGGCTATATTGTGTTTGTTGCTGAAAACCTGCACTCAGTGCAGTAAACCACTGTTCACCTCGAATGGAGGCTTTCACTGAACGAACATCCATATTCATACCTGTTCTCCTCGATATACACCTTGTACATCTTGTGGAGTTGCTTGTTGTTCTGTTGCAAGCTGCTGAAGTTTTGGCAAATAAAATGCGTAGTTTGAACTACGATGAAGTTGCGGAACACCTTGTGCCAAATAGTCGATAATCTGTTGCTTAATTTGCTCACGATCATCTTCCACAAAGGCATCAGCCAAACCTGTTTTTACTCGCTGTTCTCCACCTGTGATACTCCAGATAAATGGGCGATCTTTTGAATCGTACTCATTCACACCCGCTTCTTGTTCAATCACTTGTGGACCATTCAATCCCAAGCGACCTTCTTGAGTCATGATCAAATAACTACACAATGCAGCAGCAATTGACATTCCACCAAAACACCCAACACTCCCTGCTATGACCGCAATAACAGGTTGATACTGTCTTAATGCAACAATAGCAGCTTGAATTTCAGCAATTGCAGCAAGCCCAAGATTGGCTTCTTGTAAACGAACACCACCTGTCTCCAACAACAAAATCGCTGCAGTTGGAATGCCTTTTTGATTGTCTTCAACAGCCAGCTCAAGCGCACTGGCAATTTTTGCTCCACCAACTTCACCTAAGCTTCCGCCCTGAAAACCACCTTCAATTGCTACTATTACTACAGGACGATCTTCTAAATGCCCCTTGGCAACTACGACACCATCATCCGCCTGCGGTACAATATTTTGTTGGATCAGCCACGGTGACATCACTCGTGAAAACGGATCAAGTAACTCTCGAAATGTCCCTGCATCCAATAAAGCTTTGGCACGCTCACGTGCACCCAGTTCAATAAAGCTTTGCTTGCTGAGTAAAGTTTCTAGATCAGCCACAGTTCACCTCCTCAAAAGCTTGCTCTAAACGTAAACGCACCACCCCTGGCGTTGCGCCAAAATCATGAATATCAATATGGACCGCTGGTGGAGTTTGCTCAGCAAACATACGTTCAAATACATTTTTCCAGCGTTGCGCACTGCCATCGACTGAAGTTGTTACTGCAATTGAAAGTTTTCCTGATTGATTTGGTTCCATTAAAATTTCAAGGTCTCCTGAACCCACGCAGCCCACCAATACCTGCTTGCTTGGCACTGAGCCAGCAGTAAATTCAAATTTGTGTATTTCCATTACTTCCCTTCCTGATTAAGATGATGTTCAACCCAATCCAAAAATATGGTTGCTGCAAGTAAATCTGCTGCTCCACCCGGCGAAGCACGAAGTCGCATTAAATCCATTTCCAAAAAGTTCAGCGCACATTGCCCTGCAACCGTTGCATATCCACCACAGCGAAGCACATAACGTGCACCCTTTTGCATACGGGTTAGACCCACTTGCCCTGCACGGTACAGCACACAGGTATCATCCAATATGCTCATCAGAGCCAATAATGCATCCACACGAGCAGCAAGTTCGTTGCCATATACCTGTCGGCTGTAGTGAAGTTGAGGTAAGGCATGCTCTACAATCGCAGGAAAACCTGCTTGTGCTTGAGCTTTCGCTCCTTTTGCACCGAGCTTTTGCTGTACCTGTTGCCCATGACTGAGCGGTTGCTGAGGAATGAAACGATCTTCTAATTTGGCAATTTTTCCAGCATGCTGACATAAATCATAAGCACGAATTGGAGATTGATGATGTATTGCCAGCGCTGTCGCTGTGACCAAAAGGCCCAAAGCCCAGATTGCGCCACGATGCGTATTTACGCCTTGTGTGGTCTCTAACATTGCTGCTTCACCAGCACGCCCGATTGAACCGATCACTTCACGTAAAGTTTGCAAACAGTCAGCGTGCAAAAATGCAGCTTGCGCCATTTGTAAAAACATCGGTCTTAAGCTATAAGCAGATTGCTCCATCAACACGAGGCTTAAGTCATCATGTGCCCCACTGCCACGTTGATCGACCAGTGCAGGCTTTGGTGTTAGATTAACTTCTGCGATCAATGCTTCTACAGCTAAATCAGCCAATAATGCACATTGTTGTCGAGAGTAAGGTTGAACATAGGCATTCATTACCAACTCCTGAATTTTGCAGGCGGTTGATACAGACCGTCTGACCAAGTGACTAAATCAGCAATATTTTTAGCGGCCAATAATTCACGTGTAGCATCCGTACGGCGAATACCTAGATCTTCTGGGAATGCGACCAGTCCTTCTCGTCTTAAACGTTCCGTCGTTTTTGGATGATGATTGAGACCAATATCAGTCACTCCTGCAACAGCGGCAATCATGTCTTGACGTTCTTGTAAACTGCTGGCTTTGTAGAGGTATGCAATACCATCTTCAGTCAATAAATGAGTCACATCGTCACCATAAATCATAATTGGAGCGAGTGGCATTCCGGCTTTTTTCGCGACATCCACAGCATCAAGTGTATTTACAAATGTCGGTTTGCCACCTTCTTGGAAGGTTTCCACCATTTGCACCACCAACTTTTTACCACGTGCCAAAAAGGTATCAGTCTCATTTGCCTGAGCAGGACGCATGTCCATCCATGCCGGTGTGGCATGTCGACGTCCACGTGGATCATGTCCCATATTGGGTGCACCACCAAATCCTGCCAAACGCCCTTTGGTCACCGTCGAAGAATGTCCAGAGCCATCAACTTGCAAGGTTGCACCAATAAATAAATCAACGGCATACTGCCCTGCAAGCTGACACATCATTCTGTTGGAACGTAATGATCCATCACGGCCTGTGAAAAATATATCTGGACGAGCAGCAACATATTTTTCCATTCCTAACTCAGTGCCAAAGCAATGCACACTTTCCACCCAGCCTGTTTCGATTGCAGGAATAAGTGTTGGATGAGGATTGAGTGTCCAATTTCGGCAGATTTTGCCTTTCAGTCCCAAAGACTCACCATACGTTGGTAGAATCAATTCAATCGCAGCCGTGTTAAAGCCAATGCCATGATTCAGTGATTGCACATTATGGCGCTCGTAAATACCTCGAATTGCCATCATTGCCATCAATACATGTACAGGCTTGATATGTTTTGGATCACGAGTAAACAAAGGCTCAATATAAAATGGCTTATCCGCAACCACGACAAAGTCTACCCAAGATGCGGGGATATCTACACGGGGTAAGTCCTGTACGTCATCAACCAATTCATTGACTTGAACAATCACAATGCCATCACTGAATGCAGCAGGTTCGATTAAAGCAGGCGAATCTTCGGTACTTGGGCCTGTATATATATTGCCGTGGCGGTCAGCCATAAAACCTGCTGACAAAACAACATTGGGAATTAAGTCAACCAATAAGCGTGAATAGAGTTCGATATAGGTATGAATAGCACCGACTTCTAATAAACCGTCTTCAATCAACTGACTGATGCGTAAACTCTGGGTTCCTGCAAATGAAAAATCCAGTTTTCGGGCAATCCCTTTTTCAAATAAATCCAAATGCTCAGGACGTCCGACACTAGGCATAATCATGTGCAAATCATGCAAAACCGAGGCGTTGGTTTGTGCCAGTGAGCGTGATAAAAAATCAGCCTGTTTTTGGTTGTTGCCTTCAAGCACAACACGATCGCCTGGAGTAATCAAAGTTTCCAAAACCTTGATGATGTCCTGTGTAGGTATAACCACACCATCGGTATATCTACGGGCTAGGTCTAGTTTGAGTTGTTTGGCGTGTCGACGTGTATTCCATATACGTTCTTTGCTTTGAACCGTTCCTTCCATGTCGCTTATCCTGATGTCGTATTTTGCTCTGAATCTATAAAAGCTTTTTCTGAGATTCTGATCAATCAACCTCAATACGACTTCATTCACTTCAGGTTAATAAAAAACATCAAGCATAAGAAATAAACCCTGCTGATTCATTTTCACCATTCGACATATCAACACAGCCTATTTTTTCATCTTTGAAAATAAATCTTTTCAATCAATCTACTGTTTTAGGGAAAAGCGCCTATTGAGGATTGTTCTTAACGGTGGGCAATATTTTTTCCAACAACACATTCAAATTATTGCAGCAGCATACTGTTCTTATTTTCAATGATTAACGCCTGGTCAGGCATGTGCAGACTTCTTTCATTTTATTTTTAAACTGAGTTTCAAGTCTTTTCATTTTTTAAGATTAACAATCGAATTTTAATTATTTTTACCGTAAAAATTAACCCTCTAAACTCTGCTTAATTTTTATAAAATCAAGTCGACACGTATGTCTGGTAAAAATCTTCTTACAACACTTTCAATTGCTTTATTCAGTCTTTCTATTTCAGCTTGTCATGACAGTGATTCAAATGAATCCAATACAAATGTTGAAACCCAAAAACAACCGAACATTTTATTTATCATGGCGGATGATCTCGGCTATTCAGATTTAGGGGCTTTTGGTGGTGAAATTCATACGCCAAATCTTGATGCGCTAACCCGAGAAGGACGCATTTTGACCGATTATCATACTGCCCCCACCTGCTCACCAACTCGATCACAATTGATCTCTGGAACTGATCATCACTTGGCAGGCATTGGTGCTATGGCAGAACTTACTCCTGCACATTTAAAAGGACAACCTGGATATGAGGGCTATTTAAATCAACGTTCACTCTCAATCGCAGAGGTGCTCAAAGACAATGGATATCGCACCTATATCAGCGGGAAATGGCACTTGGGCTTAACTCCTGAAACCAATGCGCATGCCAAAGGTTTTGACCATTCCTTTACCTTATTACAGGGCTTGGATTTACATTTTAAACAAGCACCTACTGCCTATAAACGCAATGCCACCTATACCGAAGATGGCAAACAGGTTCCAATTTCGTCGCTTCCTGATGATTTCTTTTCGACCAATTATTTTACCGATAAGCTGATCAGTTATTTAGAATCAGGTAAAAATTCAGGTAAACCCTTCTTCGCTTATGCAGCTTACACAGCGCCACACTGGCCAATTCAAGCACCTGTAGAATATCGAGATCGTTATCGTGGTGTCTATGATGTAGGTTACGATGCTATTCGTAATGCCCGTATTGCACGACAAAAACAGCTTGGACTTATTCCTGCCAATTTTACGGCTGCCGAACCAATTGAGACAGAAAATGCCCCTCAAAAATATGGTAAATGGAATGAACTTTCTGCTGAACAAAAGACCCTTGAAGCACGCAGGATGGAGGTTTATGCAGGCATGGTGGAAAATTTAGATGCAAATATTGGTCGTGTCATTGAATATCTCAAACGCAATCACTTATATGACAATACCTTGATCTTCTTCGTGTCTGATAATGGTGCTGAAGGCTTTATCCGGGGGAACTATGGTACAGAATCAGGTTTTGATAACAGTGTGAATAATGTTGGCTCGGCAAGCTCCTATCATTATGTGGGTCCACGATGGGCAGAAGTCAGCGCAGCACCATTCCATTTATGGAAAGACACTGCCGGTGAAGGTGCAACCACTGCGCCTGCCATTGTCAAACTTCCAAACCAGACCAAAGCTCAAACAACCCATCATGGTTTTGCTTCTGTACTGGATGTTTTTCCAACGGTACTGGACTATGCCAATATTGCAGTGCCACGAGGTCAATACAAAGGTCGCCAAATTAACACGCCGACAGGTTACTCTTGGAAATCTGTTCTTGAAAATAAAGCGCAAATGATACGTCCAGCAAATTTTAATTTTGCTGATGAGTTACATGGCAGTAAATATGCGCGTCTAGGAGATTGGAAAATTGCCTTACAAGGTAAAACAGAATTAGGGACGGGAACATGGGAACTCTATAACTTGGGCACTGATCGGGGTGAAACCAAAAACTTGGCGCAAGACAACCCGGCAAAAGTACAGGAACTTATTGAGGTATATAACAAATACACTCAACAAAATGGAGTCAAGGAATATAACGTTCAATGAAGTTTCAGCCTATTTTCACCTTATTCTGTAGCCTGTCATTTATGGCAGGCTGTGGTAAGGTACAACCTGATCGTCCCTCATCCCAGCAACACCCCCAACTGACTCAGCTTGGTTCATTAAAGCAATGCCAACAATATTCAGGCTTACCCGCGGGGTGGAGACAAAACTCAACAGCAGGCATGGTAAAGATTCCCAAAGGTTCTTTTCAACTGGGTTCCAATCAAGCGTATCCAGACGAAATCAACTTTGGAGCAAAACAGCGTCAGGTTGAAAGTTTCTGGATTGACCAAACTGAAGTGACTGTCGCTCAATTCGCCAGTTTTGTAAAAGCAACCGGCTATATCACCGACGCTGAAAAACAGCATCAAGCTGCCGTGTTTTCCCCAAATACACAGACGCCTCATCATTGGTGGAAACTCAAAGCGGACTATACCTGGAAAAGTCCAAATGGTGCAGAAGGACAAGCACCGCTACCCGCCGAACCTGTTCGTTATGTTACAAAAAATGATGCCGAACATTATGCTGTTTGGCTCGGGCGTGATTTACCTACTGAACAAGAATGGGAATATGCGGCAAAAGCAGGATCAACTACAGATACGCCATTACATCAAGCGCCAGAGGATGCACATCAACACCCGCAAGCCAATTATTGGCAAGGTGAATTTCCATTCACCAACACACAAGCAGATCACTTTGAAGGCATAGCCCCAGTGGGATGTTATCCTGCCAATGCTTTTAAATTATTTGATATGATCGGGAATGTGTGGGAATGGACATCATCCATTTATCAAGGCGCACATGATCAGCACATGGGAAATTATGCAGATCTCCGTCAACAAAGTATTGCGGGTACACAGTATGTCATTAAAGGCGGTTCTTTTCTATGTGCATCCAATTTTTGTTCTCGTTATCGCAACAGCAGTCGCTATCCTCAGGAGTTTGATTTGGCTGCGACACATGTTGGCTTTCGAACGGTTTTACGGGAGCCTTAAAAGTGCAATAGACAAAAGGCAGAGTGTTGTAAAGCATAATGTTCTATTCACTTATTCTTTATATTTCAATCAAAAGTGTCATATCCCATTGTTTCAGAATGTTGAATATCTATCGTCAAACACCTGATTATGCATGCGCGTGATTTGATTTCAATCATTCATGTTCAATGAATTTTATGCTTTTGTACAAATTGTGAGAAGATTTGGGGATTCATTTATTTCGTCCTTTTGAATCATCACTGGTTTTTCTAGCCTGAGGCGACACGAATGTCACCCTATTGAGCAGCCAGATATCAACAAAAACAAAGGATTAAATGTGTTGCTTGCGGTTGACGAGTTTTGCAGTGAACAGCGATGTGACTGCGCATGATAGTTCCCCTTGAGGAGCTTCGCTCCTCGTCCCGAAAGAAAGATAGGGTTAGCCACAGGCTGATTCTAAAATTGAGTGAAAAATTAGCCATACTCCGCCAAGATTTTTTCAACAGCTTAACGATATGGTTGCATCGAAGTCAGATGAATCATTACTTTGCTACTTGATCCAGTTTTTTAGCAAACTGTTGAAGATCGGTCATTCGGATACTGGTTTTGCCTTGACTGATTACTTGGAATTGTTGAGCAGCGTTTTCCTGCATTTTAATTTTTCCTGATGCTATATTTTGGTCAAAGCGTTGCATAAACTCATCGACATATTCCTTCTCAGTCACGATATGATCACCGTTGGCATCTGTTGCGAAATATTGTTTGTCTCGTGCCGTCAAGTAATCACCAAGCGTAACGTAGCTTTTTCCTTGACCATATTGTGCAATGAATTCTTGCGTATTGCTCGGCATAGGCATTGAAATGGGTAATTTCATTCGGAAACCGTCATGGGTTGTATTGTTTTTACCCGAGAGTTTGGCATCTTCAGCATTGACCAAACCATCCTGATTCTTGTCAAACTCATTAAAAGTTTTTAAACCCGTTTCTTGGAACTCTTTTAAGGTCAATTTTTTATCCTTATTATTATCCAGAATACCAAAACGTATATGTGCCTGTTTTTCAGACATTTCTCGACGCTGTTTAAGGAGAGGCTCTAAACGTGCCTGCTCAAATTGAACAAACTGCTGTTGTGTCACCTTTTTATTTCCCTTGAATAATTCAGCATAGTCTTGAGAATATTGTTTACTCAAACTTGGACTTGCTTGATCTTTTTTACTCGGATGATAAAGCATATACAAGGCATATGCCTGTTGGTAAACATTCGTCTGTGCTGCTGTTTCAGCAATCGTTGATACGGGACTGGTCATTGCTGTGAGAGTTACAATCAAGAGTGCCAATTTTTTCATGTTCATTTCCTTAGATACAGATACTTTCTAGATTTAAATTTACTCGATTAAAAAAATCTTGCTCGCAGTTGATGAAAAAATTAGTATTTAAATTCAATACTTGCGACAATATTACGACCGGGTTCTGCAGCACGGTCGATGATACTTGTCTGATTTGCTCCAGTAATCGTACCGACTGCTGCATAGTCCCAATAAGTCTTGTCAAAGATATTATTGAATGCCACATTAAGCTTGGTGAACGTATTGACGTTCCAATAGGCAGACAAATCAAAAACGGTATAACCAGCGACATTCTGATATTTAATGTTATCTTGATAAGACGTGACGTCCTGGGTTGCTATTCTTCCGCCAACCGCTGTAGCCGTCATCCCCAAACCAAATACTTTATTCGGATCATCATAGGCAAACGTCAGGCTTCCCTTTTCGGGTTGAACTGAATTCACTCCACTTTTGCCGCCATTTTTGTTTTTTGCAGATCCTTTGCTCTTACCTGCGACCACTGCCAAACTATAACCATCGGAACTAGAAATAAATTGGCCTAAATCAATTCGCGTGGAAAGTTCTGCTCCCCAAATCTGTGCATCAGCGAGATTCTCAGCTCTGTAGTAACCATAAGGAAATTGTGGCGTTGTTCCATAATTGTAGTAATCAATAAAATCTTTGTATTTGGTATAAAATCCTGTCAGATCAAATTTGATTCCATCAATTGATGTATTTCTTAAACCTAGTTCAAATGCATCACTGCTTTCTTTTTTCAAGTTAGAATTACCAATGACGATATAACTCGGATTTCCAGGCGTGGTTTGGTAAACCCCGCCAATTTCTGTTGGAGATGGAATACGGTTACCTCTCGAATATTTTAAATAGCTGTAATTATTAGGCGTGAATTGATAGCTGGCTGAAAAGCTCGGAGAAACATAATTATAGTCCTTCGCCTGAACATCACTATAAGATGTGATCTCAGGTCTAAATTCTTGCCGTTCAACACGGACAGCAGGCGTTAAAATTAAATCACGTCCCAGTACATCGAAATTAAACTCGTCTGATGCATAAGCAGAGTAACGTTTCAGTTCAGAGTTTAAGAGATAGCCACCTTGATAGATGGTTGAAATTGTTTGACCATTACGTAAATCAACTTTAGTACTTGCATATTCTTTCTTATCTGCGGCAATACCATATTTTAGTTTCTGATTTTTAAACTCTTTTTTAGCCTCAACTTTTAAGCCGATATTTTTCTCTTTATAAGTTGTTGAAAAATCACGTGCAACCGTGGCACTGTTCATAAAGGTTGTTGCAGTATCGTTATTCGATTGCTGATACCATATTTTGCTGTTCAACTGATCAAACATCAGAAAATCATTGGGTCTGTAGGTATGCTGGATACTGAATTGTGTTCGATCAATAGCTTGATGCTGTTTAGCATCACTTTTAAAATTAGAAAATAAGTTTGCAGCAATATCTTTGGTATCCGTTTTTTTCTGATAATAATCTGCGGTAAAATTAAGTTGATGTTGATCTGATAAATTCCACAATAAACGTGTTAGCACTGCATCTGAAGTCCAGTCTGATGGGAATGCAGGTGTTTTTGAGTTTGGCTTGGTTTCATTCCCTTTACGATGGGCATAGGCGACAAGTCCTTGGACATCATCGTGACCAACAGCCCCAGTGACCGATGATAACCACGCTTGGTCCGCAGAACTGTAGCCTGCTTTTACAGTGCCTGCGACTGTTTTTCCATCTACCAAATAGTCTTCTGGTGATTTATTTTTAAATGAAACTCGCCCTCCAATACCATCTGTGGAAACATCTGTCGTGCCTGAAACAATATCTACCGTGCTAAACATTTCCGGTTCAATATAATCTCGACCGGCGCCACGTCTGCTCATACTCTTTGGTGGTACATAACTACTAACGGTTGCATCTGCCAAGTCAATGCCATCGACATCCAAACCAATTCTATTTGCATCGATACCACGAATGTTATAGCTGCTTGTTCCAGTGCCATCAAAAAATGTCCCCCCACCGCCAACGGAAAATGGTGCATTCACCAATGGCAAATATTTCACAATACTTGCCATATCCGTTACACCGGTTTTATCCATATTGTCTCGACTGATGGAGGTGCGGCTAACAGGCGCATCATTTTCATACTGCGCATAAACCGTAATCGTGGCTAGGGAATTATATTGAGGATCAGATTTAGTTTTTTCCGAACTGTTTTCTTCTGCATGGCCTCCTGAACTCGTGCCTGCTGCCATCAATGTAAACAGGCAGAGTGATAAATAACGCAGTTTTAAGCCCAAACGGTTCGACTGAGTAGTTTGATAGAGTTCAAAAGGATGTACTTTCATGAGCGAGATGCCTTTTATTAAATGATATTGATAATCATTAACTGTATGTATTTTTGCTTTATCCCATCGTAAAAACATAACGTTATACAAATTACAAATGTACACACAACTTAATAAATGAGAATAATAATCAATTAGATTATTATTTACAATATGATTTTTTTATGCTTGACCTTCAAAAAAAATATAAATCACTCATTTTTTTCATTTCAACCATTCACCAATACTAAACAAAACAATATTTTATTTAAAATAAATTAAACACAATCATCATGATTTAAACAATAAAAAAACATGTCCACAGTATCTAAAAGCAACATATTTTCAGTGATTTAAACAGTATTGCTGATGAATCCAAAGTGTAATAACAATAAAATTGCTTGGCGCGAATTCAAATTTTCTGCTCGATGTTTTTCAATTGATTGATTCTTTTTTCACAAGCTCTAATAACCAATCACTAAACGCTTTGACTTTGGGTAATTCATTATTCTTTAATGAAACGAGATAATAATGTTGTTCACATTTCAACTCCATGTGTTGAAATGGCATGATCAGTGCACCATTTTTTATATCATTTTCAATTAATTTTTTTCGACCCATAGCCATTCCCAGATGATTTTTTGCAGCCGTCAATGCAAGCTCAGAACGATCGAAACTTAATTGAAATAGATGTTCTATATTGACTTGAAAATGTTGTGCCCAGCTATTCCATTCACCTGTTCCCGTACCATGACTCCATGCCTGACAATCATGCAATAATGTACAATATTCTAAATTACTTAAGTTATTGTTAAGTCCAATCTTTTTAGCATACTCAGGACTACAGACAGGGACAATTGATTCATCCATCAAATATTGATAATTAAGTTGATGAGAAGGTTGATGGTCAAAATATAAGGCAAGATTAATTCCAGCTCGCTGAAAATTTACATTTTCATTGCCCGTCAAAACAGTGAGCTCAATATACGGATAACGTTGTATAAAATCAGGCAAATGGGGTAATAACCAACACTGTGCGATTGATGGTCTTGCATATAAGGTTAAAGGACCAACCAATGATTGATTTTTCAATGCATTGATTTCAGTATTTAATAAATCTAGGGAAGACTGTAAAGCTTCAAGAATACGAGTGCCTTCAGGTGTGAGCCTCACTTTACGGTGTAGGCGTAAAAAAAGTTTGATTTCAAGTTCTTTTTCTAACAAATTAATTTGGTGACTGACTGCACCGGGCGTTATAAAAAGTTCTTCTGCGGCTAAAGCAAAGGACTCATGTCTTGCTGCAACTTCGAAAGTATACAGCTTTGAAAGCTGCAAACCTGTCAGGTTTTTATAGGTGCTGTTCATACATTTACCTTTAGAGCTTGAATAAACGTCTATTCAATTGTTCATCCTGTTGGATTGCCGATCTTGATCATGCCCCATTTATTTAGAATCTAAATATAGGAGGAATCTTTTTAGATTGCATGAAGAGAAGTATTTTTAATGACTCCTGCAATGATCAGCCATAGCAAGCATCAGTGCATTCTTTTCACATGAATGAGTTTAATGCATGGATCAAATTTCTTCGTTTGACAGATTTTTCAAATTTAATTTCAATACATCAATCCTCAAACTTTGGGCATAAAGGCACATGCTGCGTAAGCAATTTCAAAGTTACGGCAAAATGATTAACACTATCGACTGATCTATGGCGATTTGCACAGATGATCTCAGCACTCAGGAATATTTTTATGGATGCTCAACATATTCAGCAATTAATCGCTCGATATCCTATCGTGGCTGATCTCATCTCATTAAAAGAAACAGTGTGGTTCAATCCAAATTTTACATCACTTACAGATGGACTACCTTATGTAGGACTTGGGCAAAAGGATATAGAAGATGCCAGTCAACGTCTAACTCGTTTTGCCCCTTATTTGATGTCTGTCTTTCCAGAAACAAAATCGTCCAAAGGCATCATAGAGTCAGAATTGGTCAGCATTGCAAATATGCAGCAACGCTTAGAACAACATTTTGGACAATCAATACAGGGACAACTCTGGCTGAAAAAAGACAGTCACCTTCCGATTTCGGGTTCGATTAAAGCGCGAGGTGGGATTTATGAAGTGCTTTACCATGCTGAAAAACTTGCCATTCAAGCAGGATTATTGTCGCTTGAAGATCACTATATGAAACTGGACAGCCCAGCATTTAAATCCTTTTTCAACCAGTACAGTATTGCTGTCGGATCTACAGGAAATCTGGGGCTTTCGATTGGAATCATGAGTGCGCAACTTGGTTTCGATGTGACTGTACATATGTCAGCAGACGCACGCCAATGGAAAAAAGACAAATTACGTGCGCACAATGTCACCGTCATTGAATATGCCGAAGACTATGGTGTCGCAGTCGAGCAAGGTCGAAAATCAGCGCAGAACAATCCAAATTGTTTTTTTATTGATGATGAAAACTCTCAAACACTTTTTTTAGGCTATTCCGTTGCAGGACAACGCTTAAAACAGCAATTAGATGAAAAAAATATTCGAGTAGACCAAGAACATCCACTATTTGTCTATTTACCCTGTGGTGTCGGTGGAGGTCCAGGTGGTGTCGCATTTGGTTTAAAAATGGCGTTTGGTGATCATGTACATTGCATTTTTGCTGAGCCGACCCATTCACCATGCATGCTACTGGGTGTCGCGACGGGATTACATGATGAAATTTCTGTTCAAGACTTAGGAATTGATAATATCACTGCCGCTGATGGTCTTGCTGTTGGACGAGCATCCGGTTTTGTTGGACGGGCCATGCAACGATTGCTGGATGGGTTCTATACATTGAGCGATGAAAGCATGTATTTATTATTAGGAATGCTTAATGATTCTGAACAACTGAAATTGGAACCTTCTGCACTGGCAGGTATGCTTGGACCAGTTTTGATCCATCAGTCCCAAGACTATGCAACACTCCATCAGCTTAGCCAAAAACAATTAAAAAATGCCAATCATATTGTTTGGGGAACTGGAGGAGGTATGGTTCCGAATGAGGAAATGGAAAATTATTTGGCTCAGGCACATACTTTAAACAATACAGGGTAATACCGCTTCTTTAGCATTCAATTTGATCATGCAATATAGGACTATATCCAACCCATTATCTCATTATCGGCTATAGCCCTTTGGTTTTTTTGAGTAGATTAAACAATCCCACCATTTACCCGAAGTACTTGTGCATTGACCCAATTACTTGCTTCATTAACAGCAAAATCCAGCACTGCGGCAATATCTTCTACAGCGCCTAAACGCTCTAAGGGCGAAGCTTTTGTTAAACTTGCAATAACTTCAGCACTCTTGCCTTCTAAAAAAAGTTCTGTTGCAGTAGGTCCCGGTGCAATGGCATTCACCGTAATATTTTTGCCTCTTAACTCTTTAGCCAAGATTGCAGTCAAGGCTTCAATCGCAGCTTTTGAAGCAGTATAGATGCCATAACCTTCTAGTTTCATCCCGATCACACTGCTGGATAAATTAATAATTTTACCGCCCTTTTCTAATCTTTTGGCGGCTTCACGCATAGTATAAAGTGAGCCTTTGAGATTAATTGCTAAAATTTGATCAATACTTTCATCATCGACTTGCTCAATCTTAGCGAGTTTCATGATTCCGGCATTATTGATCAGAATATCCAAACGACCATAGGTCTGGATTGCATAATCAAAAAGCGCAGTAACTTCACCGGAATGACTGATATCAGCTTTAAATAGACTGACCGTACCCCCCATAGCTTGGATATTATTCAAAACATTCTGTGCTTCTTGATCATTGTTGGCATAGTTGATAATGATCTTATGCCCTTGTTGTGCCAATAAACCTGCTGTAAACGCTCCGATTCCTCTTGAAGCTCCCGTAATAAGAATGACTTTTTCATGCTGTATGTGATTGACTGTATGCATCGTAATGACCTGTTCTGATGAAATATACGTATTGATCAGTTGTATGATACTGTTCATTTAAAACATGATAATCTCTTGGTTTTCGACATCTTTATCCGAAAAATACAAACAATTGGAATGCGCAATGGATAAATTAAATGCAATGTCCGTTTTTGTACATGTGCTTGAACAACAAAGTTTTACGAAAGCTGCACAAATTTTAAATCTGCCGCGTTCAACCCTGACAGATGCAATTAAGCAATTAGAATCGCAATTGAATACACGTTTATTATTTCGTACTACACGACAAGTCAGCGCGACTCACGAGGGGCAAATCTATTATGAGCGTTGTAAATATATCCTGGATTATATCGACCAATCAGACCATGGTTTTCTCCATGCAAAACCTCAAGGGGTGCTGAATATAGCAGTACATGGTGTTTTCGCAGCCCATTATATTTTGCCCAAATTACAAGATTTTTTAACTGAATTTCCTCAAATTCAACTACAAATTTCCGAAGGTGATCGCTATGTCGATCTCATCAAAGAAGGCATTGATTGTGTCATTCGTATTGGTCAGCTCAACAACAGTGAGCTGATTGTTAGGCATCTTGGCAATATTCAACAGGTCACCTTGGCCAGTCCTCAATACTTGCAACGCTATGGCATACCTCAAAACTTAAAAGATCTAGACTCACATTTTATGGTTGGCTTTTATTCATCTGCTCGACAAAAATCGCTCCCTCTCGAATTTTGTGTGGATCAGGAAATTCAAAGCTTTGATTTAGCGACCAAAATTCAAGTAAATGGCGCCAATACTTATACAGCAGCTGCAATTAATCATTTCGGAATTATTCAAGTGCCACTTTATGGCCATCGCTCCCAAATAGCACAAGGCAAACTTGATCAAATCTTAACAGCCTATCCTGTACCCTCACTTCCTGTGTCTTTACTCTATGCTTCAAAAAACTTACTTTCACCCAAACAAAAAGTCTTTATTGAGTGGATTGTTCAATTATTTAATGACAAGCCTTGGCATGAATAACATTAGAAAACAGCAGATACTGCTTATATAACCAAATGCCCAGTGCTGAGATTCATAAGATTGCGCTCTGATCTGTATATGATCAGCCATCCTGATGCCTTCACTTTTAGACCATATCAGTAATTTTTATTCTAGAATCAATGAATATAAGCAGATGTATCTATATAGAGACTTAAACCGCGGCATGATACTTGAGAAATCAAATAAAACTGTTTGATTTCTAAATATCGTCAAAGCACCTGATTATTTATACCTATAATTTGATTTCAATCATTGATTTCCAATGAAATTGATGCTTTTTACAATTTTTTGATTTTATTTTTTGGCTCTTAAATGGTCTTTTTCTGATCAAGCAACATGGATGTCATCATGTCGAACGGACGTATACGAGCAAACAAAGCTTTGCTTGGTTTGCAGTGCAGGATTCTGGTTGAACAAAATTGCTTGATCAAAGTGAGGCTCGCTCTACACAAATCTATTTAAACCTTAGGGTTAAAGCGCAGCAATCAAAGCTTGGTATCATTCAATAATATATTTATCGCATGGATTCTATTGATCAACAGAAATTATATTTTGCTGGATACGCTTTTTAAAAAGCTTGACTATAGCGATCTCGAATCATTTCAAAATCACCATCGCTATTCACTATAGCGGGACAAGCTTTTAAAATTCAACAGTAAATTGATTCAACAAATACGATTATGGCAAATCCAGTTCAGCTCTCATTTTCAACGTTTTTAACAACGCTTGATTACGTGTCTCTTGAAGATTTCTATCACCTAACTTGTTAATAAACTGCTGAGTTGCATCATCCAACATATCGATTTTTTCTTCAGTAAGTGTATAGGGCTTCATATCAGCCCACCATTCTGACATTGGCTCACCTAAATGATGCATAGCCGCTTTAAAACCCTGCTGGTTGGCCAGTTGCATATTGAGATAAGGACCAAAGATTGCCCAACGTAGTCCAGGTCCATTGGTGATTGCAGTATCAATATCTTCTGCACTGCATACGCCTTCAGAAACCAGATAAAATGCTTCTCTCCAAATCGCTGACTGTAAGCGGTTTGCCACATGGCCTTTGACTTCCTTTTGGATCAAAATCGGTTTTTTACCCAATGATCGGTAAAACTCAAAAGCATCCTGTATATACCTTGCCTGTGTTTTCTCGCCACCAATAATCTCCACAAGCGGCAATAGATGTGGCGGATTAAAAGGATGTCCTAAAACAATTCGTTCTGGATAAACACAATCTTGTTGAATGTCGGATATTTTTAAACCGGATGAGCTTGAAGCAATAATCGTATCCCGAGGACAATTCTGTGTGAGTTGCGCATACAGGTGTTTTTTTAAATCAATTCTTTCTGGACCGTTTTCTTGAATAAAATCGGCATCTTTGACCGCATCGACGATATGTCCATAAAAGCTTAAATTGTTTAAAAGATCTGTAATATAACTTTCCGAATCACCCTGTTTGTGTTCTTGCAATTCAAACAGGTCTCGTAAATAGATTTGAACTCTATTGTTTAAATTGTGTTCTGCATCAGGTGCTGGATCAAATGCACTGACCTGAAATCCTTTACTGAGATAGAAAGCAGCCCAACTTGCACCAATTACACCAGTACCGATAATGGCAATCTTATTGACTGATTTCATATATACACTTCCTCTTGTCCTTGAAAAATGTGGGGAATATCTTGATATTTAACAGTGAAAAATAATGCTTTTATAGCGGCAAGACTTGCTCAATTTTGTGGAGGACTTCGTCCTCCACAAATAATGATGATGAATAAGCAGATCTTTCCGCAGCGATATCAACAGCGAGAAAATATAATTATGATTGGATGAATATTGACACTATTGCGCTGTATAACCACCATCCATCACCACAGCTTGACCTGTAACTCCTGCTGCTTTCTCAGAAGCGAGGAAAATTGCATAATCTGCGATTTCTTCAACATTGAGTAAGCGCTTTTGCGGCACCATGGCTAAAATAACATCCTCAAGTGCACTGGTTTCACTTACATTACGTGTTTTCGCCAAGTCTTTAATCTGACCACGAACCAAAGGCGTATCCACATAACCCGGACATAATGCATTGACGGTAATACCATCGCGCGCAGCCTCTAAAGCCGCTACTTTAGTTAAACCGATCACCCCATGTTTCGCACTGTTATAACCTGCTTTTCCTGCAAAACCGATTAGACCATTGATCGAAGCCATATTGATAATACGACCGTACTTTTGTGCTTTCATGATTGGAAATGCATGTTTAATGCCAATAAAAGAACCCACCAACATCACATTTAACAACTTTTGATAAATATCCGTTGGAAATTCTTCAATAGCCGCAACATGCTGAAAACCTGCATTGTTGATCAGGATATCTAAGCGTCCATAAGTAGAATGGGCTAAGTCTATTGCCGCGGCATAGGCAGTTTCACTAGATACATCACAGGGTGCAGATAATGCTTCAAATCCATCCTTTTTTAAGGCAAGAACAGCGTCATTGCATTTATCCGCATTCATATCTGA
This sequence comes from Acinetobacter baumannii, assembly GCF_016508585.1. GTDB lineage: Bacteria > Pseudomonadota > Gammaproteobacteria > Pseudomonadales > Moraxellaceae > Acinetobacter > Acinetobacter nematophilus. Next base: position 47,030 of record NZ_JADVOP010000013.1, on the reverse strand, counting down.
AATGACCACTTTTGCCCCTTCAAGTGCGAATTTTTTAGCGATTTCAAGTCCAATACCACTTGCTGAACCTGTGATAAATGCAACTTTATCTTTGAGAAGTTGACTCATGTTTGACTCCCTGTGTTGCTTCTTCAATATAAGCTTAGACAATACCAAACCATGTAAATGCTGCAATCGCAACAAACACGGCAATCGTTTTAATGATCGTAATGGCAAAAATATCTTTATACGATTGTTTATGGGTAAGTCCTGTTACGGCAAGTAAAGTAATGACTGCACCATTATGCGGTAAGGTGTCCATACCTCCTGATGCCATGGCAACAATACGATGCATCACTTCGGCAGGAATTCCCATTGCAGCAATAGCAGCATTGTATTGATCGGCCATCGCACTTAACGCAATACTCATCCCACCCGAAGCAGAACCAGTAATCCCTGCTAAAACAGTGGTGGTCACTGCACCATTCACCAATGGATTGGAAAAAGTATGTCCCAAAGCATGACTAATAACTGCAAAACCAGGCAATGCCGCAATGATGGCACCGAAACCGTACTCAGACGCGGTGTTCATGACCGCAAGTAAAGAACCACCGATACTTGCATTTACGCCTTCTTTAAAACTTGTGGAGACACGGCGGTAATCAAACATGATGGCGGTAATAATACCTACAATTAATGCCAAACCGACCGCCCAAATTGCTGATGTTTTAGCAACATCCACCGTATAGTTTGCAAGTCCAATCGCATTAAAATCAAAGCCGTTCGGATACCATTGTTTAATCGCAGTGGATAAATATTTATTCATCACCGCCACTAAAATCAATGGAACAAATGCCATGAATTGGCGTAGTCCAGAACCGTTATCCTGTTGTTGAGACTGACTTTCGAATTGTTGTAGTTCGGCTTCTGTCAGCGTGATACCCGAAGTAAATCCATCACCATTGCGAGCAGCAACACGACGACGCCACTCCAAATAACTTAAACCGACACCCAAAACAAAAATTGCCCCAATAATTCCTAAAAAAGGTGCGGCATAAATATTGGTTCCGAAAAAAGTAGTCGGAATCACATTTTGAATCTGGGGTGTACCTGGTAAAGCATCCATGGTAAACGAGAAAGCACCCAGTGCAATTGTGCCTGGAATCAACCGTTTTGGAATATTGGCTTGTCTAAACAATTGGTTTGCAAATGGATAGACTGCAAAAACCACCACAAACAAACTCACTCCACTATAGGTGAGAATCGCGCCCAAAAGCACAACTGTCAGCATGGCATTTTTAGAGCCGATCAGTTGGACAATGGTTTTTGCAATTGATTCTGCAATACCGGACATTTCAACCACTTTACCGAAAATTGCCCCAAGTAAAAAAACCAGGAAATAATCTTTAATAAAGCCCACCATTTTTGGCATGAATACACCAGAATAAAATGGCAGAACATTGGCTGGATTGATCAGTAAGACGGCGAATAAGGCACAAATCGGTGCCATGAGAATCACAGAAAATCCTCTGTAGGCGGTATACATCAACAGCCCCAGAGAAAGCAAAATTATACCCAGTTCCCACATATTTTTTACTCCGTCCTTAAAGCATATATGTCTAAATCCACCTTGTTTTATTTCAAATCATCACAAGGCAATCCCATTGATTGATATGAATGGGTCATTCAATAAATAAAATGGATGCTTAGAAAAATTAATTTTCGTCAATATATTGAGCTTTTATAAATCGTCCAGATTTATAAATTGGAATATCCATGTCCAAATTATCGATAAAACTATAATCCAAATTTTTAGGGATATTATTTGAAAATATTTATCAGTTAATATGAAAAGCTCATGAATTGGAGCAGATTTATATTGCCGTTTGTTCAATCGGTGCTGAAATAAAAAACAAACTGATGATTTTCAAGATCATTCAACAAAAACCGTCCATTGATTCTTTTAAAAACTTCGGATTAAATTTATTCATTCGTACACAGTCAATATTGATTCACCAGAAAACTTAGATTAACCCATTAAAAAAATTAAACTTTTCTTAAGTTTGTACTATTCCATTGAAATTGGCTTATTGACTAAACCCATTATTATTTAAGCATCTAAATCATTCGCTATACGATCAAAGATCCTTGGTTTAGCGTATCATAGGGTTAAAGATCAATGAGGTAGACTTATGACACTCAAACAATTAAAAGCATTTTTGGTTCTTGCTCGCACATTAAACTATGCCAATGCTGCCAATGAGCTTTGTTTGAGTCAATCAGCTTTAAGTTTGAGTATCAAAAGCTTAGAAGATGAACTCGGTGGCAAGCTCTTTAAACGTAATACCCGACGTGTCGATCTTACTGCGGAAGGAAATGCTTTAATTCCATTTGCCAGAAAGCTTTTAGCCAATTGGGAAGATATGGAAAGAGATGTCAAACAACGTTTTAAACTGCATCGAGGAACACTCAATATCGCCTCCATGCCCTTTGCAACACATGCTATTTTACCTGCGGTACTGAATGAATTTAACAAGCATCATCCCAATATCAATTTTTCAATCCATGATATTCCCAATGAAAAAATCATCGAAAAAGTACAAGAAGGTATTTTTGAACTCGGTATTTGCTTTGAACCTCAACACAATGATCAATTAGTGTTTAAACCATTTTTCAATGAAGATTTTTTGGCATTGCTTCCGAAAGATCATGTACTGGCAAAGCATAAAGCAGTGACATGGCATGAGTTATGTTCTTATCCCTTTATCACCTTACAGAAACCGTCAATCATTCGACATGTGGTCGAAGAAAAATGTGCCCAGAATGATTTAATTCTGGATTTAAAAATTGAGTGCCATCAAATCAGTTCACTTTCCCATTTTGTGGCTTTTGGGATGGGTGTCAGTGCAATTCCACGGCACTTTCAAAATTATATTGATAAAGAAAATAATCTGTTGATTGAAATTGAAGATAGTGAAGTCAGTCTTCCTGTCGGGGTGATTTATAAAAAAGACTTTGAACTCTCCAATATCTCCTCCCAGTTTATCGACACCTTGTTGACCTATCCGTTTTAAACCTTTTTCTCCAGAACCGTACTCAGTGTTCCTAAAGCAAAATTAATGAGTTTTTCTCATTGAACATTTGAAAGAATCAATTTCTAAAATTATTTACGGAGTGCTAATAATAAAAGTTCTAAAGGACATAGAGTTAAAACGATGAACAAAGTTGTCGCGAGTGCACATGAAGCTTTAGCGGATGTGGTTGCAAACAACCAGATTTTTGCTGTAGGCGGATTTGGATTATGTGGAATTCCAGAAGCATTGATTGATGCTTTAAAAGAAACTGGTGTAACAGGGCTAACCTGTATTTCAAACAATGCTGGCGTCGATGATTTTGGTCTGGGTAAACTGTTGCAAACCAAACAAATCAAAAAAATGATTTCATCCTATGTTGGTGAAAACAAAGAATTTGAACGTCAATATTTAAATGGTGAACTTGAAGTTGAACTGACGCCTCAAGGAACATTGGCGGAAAAACTCCGTGCCGGTGGTGCAGGTATTCCTGCCTTTTTTACCCAGACAGGTGTGGGTACACTGGTTGCAGAAGGAAAAGAAACCCGTAATTTTTCGGGTAAAGACTATATCCTTGAACATGCATTGGTAGCAGATATTGCCTTGGTAAAAGCCTACAAAGCAGATAAAGCCGGCAATCTTATTTTCCGTAAAACAGCCCGTAACTTTAATCCGGAATGCGCTATGGCTGGCAAATTGACCATTGTCGAAGTTGAGGAAATTGTTGAAATCGGTGAGCTAGAACCTGATTCAATTCATCTTCCTGGCATCTATGTCAATCGTATCGTCTTGAATGCACAACCTGAAAAACGAATTGAACAATTGACATTGAAAACGGAGGCTTAATCATGGCTTGGACGCGTAATGAAATGGCTGAGCGTGCTGCTCAAGAACTAGAAGATGGTTTTTATGTCAACTTAGGTATCGGCTTACCGACACTGGTTGCAAATTATATACCTGAGCATATTGATGTCTGGCTTCAATCTGAAAATGGTTTATTGGGAATAGATGAATTTCCAACTGAAGAAACAGTAGATGCAGATTTAATCAATGCAGGCAAACAAACGGTCACTGCACGTAAAGGAGCTGCATTTTTTTCCAGTGCAGAATCTTTTGCCATGATTCGGGGCGGTAAAGTGAATATCGCTATTTTAGGTTCGATGGAAGTCTCTGAAAAAGGTGATTTAGCTAACTGGATGATCCCAGGCAAAAAAGTCAAAGGGATGGGAGGTGCCATGGATTTGGTTGCAGGTGTTCAAAAAGTCGTTGTGTTGATGGAACACTGTGCCAAAGATGGCAGTCCTAAAATTGTCCCAGAATGTTCACTCCCCCTTACAGGCAGATTGGTTGTCAATCGCATTATCACTGATCTTGGCGTTATGGATATAACGCCGCAAGGGGTCAAATTGATTGAACTGGCAAAAGATGTCAGCCTAGAGCAGATCCAGTCAGCAACAGGTGTAACCTTGATCACAAACGGGCTTCAAGCTTCTTGATTAAGCAATACCAAAGAGCTGAAATTATTTTTCAGCTCTTTCACTTTTGTTTCAATCCAATTCAATCACGGCATAATTCAAATCTGCACGCCACCTAGTTTTGACCATTATTGCCCCATCTCATATACGCCTCACGTTGACTTAAACGTTGATAATAAGTTTTGACATTGGGAAAATCTATTTTTTCAAATGGTGTTAAATACCAACGTTGTACAGACAACCCAATCACTATATCCGCCAAAGAAAATTTTTCTCCTGCGACATAAGCTCCCGTTTTTTCTAATTGTTGATCGAGGATATGCATATGTTTGGTCCAAGCCTGAATACTTTGTTCAACATATTCTAAGTCTTGGTGTTTGGGTGAATGACGAACCAAATGCATTAAGGCGTAAGTCCAACTATTGTTCAATTCAATGCCTTGCCAGTCAATCCATTGATCCACTTCAGCACGTTGCCTGGCATCTAGAGGATAGAGATGTTGACCACCATATTGATTGGCTAAATATCGAATAATCGTGTTGGATTGCCACAACACAAAATCATCATCAATCAGTACGGGTATCGTGGCATTGGGATTTAATTTTAAAAATTCCGATGTTTGAGGAGATTGAAAGCCACGACCCCAATCTTCGCGTTCATAAGCAATATTGAGTTCGTCACACAACCACAATAATTTTCTAACATTGATTGAATCAGTTCTTCCAAGAATTTTGATCACAGACCATCTCCTATCCAATGCAAACAATATAACTGAAAATAACGGGAAGCATCTGTATTGAAGATAACATCATAAAAATATGATTGAAAAAAATCGTGATTTAAGACTTTAAAAAACGCAAAAATAGGAGCAATTCAATCTTCTTACTGTCATATGAGAATTAAAAAAATTGCAATATATAAAGACCTATAGAACACAACTGATCAGAAAATCATCTAGACACTCAAATTAAAGTGTAAACTTACAGATATAATCAGTGGGTAATCGATACTAAATCATATGATCATTCAATTGAGTAAATAAATGATGCCCAAATGTAGCTAAAAAGTATTTTTATCCAATATTGTCATTCACAAACAATACAATGACCTATCCGAGATTTTGAGGTTGTACTTTTGGATAAATTTGCCCTTTTAAAAAATATTCAGGAATGGTCTGATCAGTATCCATGGTTAGAAATGCTGACATCATTATCTATTCTGCTGCTTTTCGCATTTTTAGCAAATTTTATTGCAAAACAGGTCGTTGTTCGTGGGATACGTAAACTTATTTCCAAAATGAAGTTTGCTTATAGTGAAATTTTCTCTGAGCACAGTGTTATCCGAAGAGTGGCGAACATTGTTCCAGCGATTGTTATTTTAAATGGGATCAACACAGTTCCTCATTTGTCTATAAAAGTAGTCAGTCTGGTTCAAATGGCTGCACAAGCCTTTATCTTTCTGACCATTGCTCTTGCGATCAGTGAGCTGCTCAATGTTTTCAACCTGTTCTATCAACGTAATCCAAAGTCACTGAACAAGCCTATTAAAGGTTATCTTCAACTGGTCAAGCTGATCGTATTTATTGTTTGTGGCTTATTGGTATTGGGTACATTCCTGAAGAAAGATGTGTTTACTCTGCTAGCAGGATTTGGTGCCATGGCAGCAGTATTGTTATTGGTTTTCCAAAATACCATTCTTTCTCTGGTCGCATCTGTACAGATTTCTTCTTATGATATGGTCCGTATTGGCGATTGGATTGAAATGCCGTCATTGAATGCAGATGGTGATGTCATTGATATGTCACTACATACCATTACTGTACAAAATTTTGACAAGACCTTTACCACAATTCCAACCAATAAATTGGTGACCGATACCTTTAGAAACTGGCGTGGCATGAAGCTATTAGGTGCAAGACGTATCAAACGCTCCATTTTTATTGATCAAACCAGTATTCACTTCATTACTCAGGAAGAACAACAGAAATTAAAAGAATTCCTATTACTGGATCAGTATCTGGACAATAAGCAGTCTGAACTTGAGAGTTTTAATCAGCAGTTTGAAAATCAGTCTGTCTATAATCAGCGACGTCTGACCAATATTGGGACCTTCCGAGCATATGTTGAATTTTATCTAAAACAACATTCAGGTATTGCAAAAAACCAATCGCTCATCATTCGCCAGTTACAGCCCACCAGTGAAGGCATACCTCTCGAAATCTACGCATTTGCCAATACGACGGTATGGAATGATTATGAGGCAATTCAATCTGATATTTTTGATCACCTGATGGCAATTATCCCTGAATTTGGATTGAAAATTTATCAGGCACCTTCTGGTTCTGATTTACGTTCATTATCCCCCCATTCATCCAACCATACATCTGAACGCTTATCATGATGAGGTGTTGGTCAGGAGCAGCTCTGTTCCTGACCAGCGATATAAAGCGTCACTTATCATGCATAACATTCAGCATATTCTATAAAAGATGGATCAATATTTTCACTCTGACCGCTGTTTCATACAAAATCATTTCCAATCTATTGTCCTCCTCTATAGAGGATTCAACACGATTTGAAATACACACCACACTCCAATGCATCCGCTGAAAGTCTGATGTTGATTTATTCTTGATGGTCAGCTGTTTTTATTTAACGTCCCAATACGTGCAAGTCACTGTTAAAAGGCACCCTTCAATCTATTTCGGAACAGCCACTCGAAATTTATATATCAAATCATTTTAAAAGAAAAATGATCTCAGCATTCAAAAGCATAGTTTATAAAATTTCTAGCGCCCCTAAAACACAGATAAAATTAGTCGTAGTTTATATTGACAAAAAACTAGGACAAAGTTAATCTGTGTTTAATCAATAAGTGCATGCGAATATATGGCCTATATTACATCTAGCGTCGAATACGCCCTTCACTGTCTTATGTTTCTTGTGAACAATGAGCAAAAGGCTTTGAGCAGTCGTGATCTTGCTGAACTGCAAGGTATTTCATCCAGTTTTCTTGCAAAGATTTTTCCTAAGCTTGAAAAAGCAGGGATTGTTGTCGCACAAGAAGGCATTCGTGGGGGATATTTGCTTGCTCGCCCCGCTGAGGAAATTAGTTTTTTGGATGTGGTTCAAGCAATTGAAGGTGAAAAACCACTTTTTGACTGCCAAAACATCCGTGAAAAATGTACGGTTTTTGACAATAATCCACCGCCTTGGGCAACTGATGGCGTATGTGCGATACATGCGGTCATGCAACAAGCTGAGAAAGCCATGCGTAGTGCTTTAGCTTCACATACGCTTTTGGATATCGCTGAACGCTTTAGTCGAAAAGCGCCTCAAACTTTTTTCAGTGATGTAAATGGATGGATCAATCATCGTATGCAAGAAAGAACAACGAAGATGCGAAAAGCCAAGTCTTCCTAAGAAAACACATCACGTTTTTTAAAAGGTTTTAATCTTCCGTTTCTGGATCAGTAAACGCTTTATAAACCATGCTCTCTACTTTGATCAGGCCAGAGAGAGCTTTCACTCACCCAAAATTCAAGATGCTTAAAAAACAATCTATTTAAAAGGAAATCCCAATGAATAAACGTATCATTGTTGCAGGTTCAGGTTTTGCAGGTTTATGGGCGGTCATATCTGCTCAAAGAGCAATTGCCTTGGCAAATCAAGAACAGAATATTGAGGTGATCATGATATCACCAACCCCCAACCTCACGATTCGCCCTCGTCTCTACGAACAATCTCTGGAAAATATGAATCCTGATATTTCTGCTTTGCTTGATGCAGTCGGAGCAACATACATCTCAGGGATCGTAGAAAATATAGATGAGAATGCCCAATCCATAACAATAAAGAAATCAAACAACCAGCAAGAAATTCTGAACTATGATCGATTCATTTTAGCTACAGGGAGTCGTGCGTTCATACCGCCAATCTCTGGACTTGCAGAATATGCATTTAGCGTGAGTGACTTGGCGGATGCTGAAAAATTGGATCAACATCTGAATGATCTAGTGAATCAGCCCTATAGCAAAGCGCGAAATACAGTAATTGTCGTGGGTGGAGGTCTCACCGGTCTAGAAACAGTGACTGAAATTCCAGAACGCTTAAGAAAGATTCTAGGTACAGAGCAAGAGTTACGTATCATTCTTGTTGACACTTCACCTGAAATTGCAATTGCGATGGGTCATGAAGCCGCAACGGTAATTCAGAGCGCTTTAATTGAATTGGCTGTTGAAAGCATAGCGGATACAAGAGTGTTGTCACTCAATGGCAATGGCGTAACATTGTCCAATGGCGAAACCATTGAGAGCAATACAATCATTTGGACAGCAGGTATGCGTGCCAATCCATTGACTGCACAAATTTCAGGTGAAAAAGATAATTTAGGTCGAATCCTTGGTGATTCTTTCCTACATGCCCCATCTTCCAAAAATATATTTGTCACAGGCGATACCGTAAAAGTTGCGACGGATGATGTTGGTCACTTCAATGTGATGTCTTGCCAACATGCAATGAGTCTCGGTCGCGTTGCTGGACATAATGCAGCAGCAGAATTAGTCAGTCTCCCATTGCATCCTTATAGCCAGCCTAAATATGTCACATGTTTGGATTTAGGCGCATGGGGAGCTTTATATACTGAAGGTTGGGATAGAAAAGTATGTGTAACCCGTGCGGAAGGTAAAAAGATTAAGCAGGAAATTAACACGATTTGGATTTATCCACCTGCACCAGACCGTGATGCAGCTTTTGCTGTTGCCAATCCAGATTTTGTGATTGTTCCTTAGGAACAAGGGTTACTCCGTGAAAATCAAATCGTGAAGGATTTTTTCTTTTCCAATTAGTTTGATCAAATCTCTATAAAAACTAATCGATTATTTTTATCTGATTCTTTGAATCAGATAAGCGATAGACAAAAAAAAGCCCTTGCAATCACAAGGGCTTTCTTAGATATTTGGCGGAAGCGGTGTCCGTATAACACCTGTATTATACTGTCTAATCCCATCCAAAATAAATTTATTTTTCAATAGCTTAATAAAAAAACATTCCAACCACGTCTTGCCTAATCCTAACATTTCCAATATTCTATGTGGGTTTTTATGTGGGACAAAAACAACCCTATGCCTAAAAAAGCCAAAGAACTCTCTGCACTCAGTGTAGCAAAAATCAAAGAAAATGGTAGGCATGCTGTAGGCGGTGTCGATGGCTTACACCTGCGTATTGTGAATGACTCTCGTGCTTGGATTTTAAGTGTGGTTGTAGGTCAACGTTTTGATGAAGATGGTAAACAACGAGTCCATCGCCGTGATATTGGTTTAGGCTCATACCCTGAGGTATCACTAGCTGAAGCAAGAACAAAAGCACAAGAAATGAAAGCTCAAATCCGAAATGGGATTGATCCTATTCTGCAAAAACAAGAAAAGCTACAGGCTTTACGTATTCAAAAGCTCCGTGATCGTACTTTCCGTGAATGTGCCAAAATTGTGATTGCCAATAAATCACGTGAGTTGAAAAACCAGAAGCATATTGCTCAATGGTCGACTACATTAGAAACTTATATTTATCCAACTTTAGGCGACCGTGTAATTGGCTCAATTACTAAAGTGGATATTGCCAAAGTTTTGGAACCCATTTGGACTGAGAAAAATGAAACGGCTAAACGACTCCGTGGTCGTATTGAAACCATTTTTGATTATGCCAAAGCCATGGAATATTTTGAAGGGGATAATCCAGCGGAATGGAAAGGTAAATTGGAACCTATTTTAGGTAATGTAAAACAGATTTCACGCCCTCACCCTTCTTTGCCCTATGATCAAGTATCAGAATTTGTTCAACACCTGCGCCAGAAAGATGGTATTTCTCCTAAAGCACTTGAATTTGCAATTTTGACAGCATGTCGTTCTGGTGAAATTTTTGGAGCAACTTGGCAAGAAATTGATTTTGAAACTAAGGTTTGGATTATCCCTAAAGAGCGTATGAAAGCAGAGAAGGAACATCGTGTTCCAATATCGGTACCAGCAATTGAATTATTGAAGTCTATTCAGGCTGATGCACAATCACAAGGTTACATTTTCCCAGCACCTCGTGGTGGTGGCATGCTTTCTGATATGTCCCTAACTGCTTTGATCAAGCGGATGCATGAGCAAAAGTTCAAAGAGAATGGCTTAGGTTATATGGATTCCAAACAAAATCGAGTAATTACCGCTCATGGCTTCGTTCCACTTTCCGTGATTGGTCAGCCGATAAAACGGATTATCCACGGGAAGTTTGTGAGCATGTACTTGCTCACAAACTGCCTGATGAAGTTGAAGCAGCTTATTTACGTGGAGCTTATCTCGAAAAACGTAAGGGATTAATGGCCGATTGAGCAAAGTTTTGCTATCAAAATATTGAATAAATTCAATCAATTTTTTATTCATATTAAGTCCTAAGTACTAAAACTCACTCCATTAAAAAAATACTTCAACATATTGACTCCGAAAAAGTTGCTCATTCATTTACATCTTTAGGGTTCAACCAAAAAAGAATTTCTCGGCAAATAGCTGGATCGCCCAAGTCTGCAATGAGGGCGTCATCAGCAAGCTCAATCCGACCTGACCTCAACCATTCGAGTGATGGATGATCTTTTGGAAGAAGTTTCTCTATTAAAGATTTGATGCAATCGTCTGAGTCATCCATCAACCACAACATTAAAAGAAGAAGTCCTCGTCGTTTGAGATTGGCAGAGATTTCACGAGCAATCTCTAAATTCTTAGCTGGTGAAGCATGATGTGCAATGATTAGAGTGAGTATAACTGCAATCTTTGGTGTAAGAGTAATTAGCATGTCTGCTGTAATCTGACCGACAATTTCTATGTCAAGTATTTCTAAATTAGTCAGTATTGCACTTGCTGCCGATAGCCTAACCTCAATTCGACCAGGTACAATAGCGAGTTCAAAGAGCTGTTTCTGAAAAGTGTACCCGCCTTGCTCAGCAATCACATTAAACAAATTTTTACATAGAAACCAGTCTGAAGTATCAAGAGCTATTTTCAGTAGCTTCTCAAGAATAGTATCCTCTAGCGGCTTTATTTTACTGATTGCTTCGACTGCGGCGCGCGCGATCTGAAAACAGTCGTCCTCACCGTATCTCAATGAGGATGAAGACCATTGATCTTGTACAAGCTGAAGTAGTACGGGAAGATGGTCCAAATGAGGTTTACTAGTGAGCAAAAGGGCCAGTGCTTTACGTACAGGACTTCCCTCAGCATTTACTAAATTAAGGTAATCTATAGGTATTGGCGTAGGAGCCTTCTCGCCTAATGTAACAAGTGCCTTTGCTACAACATGTGAAAACCGATGATTTAGCGCTTTGACAATTACATCATAAAAATCAAGCGCTATGGCAGCATCAAGTGCTTTAACGCAATCTTTGCATTCGTCACTATTTGCAAGTATCCATTCAATGTCAGTGCGGACTGAATAAGGTAGCTCACGGTACTTAAGAATACGAAACATTCTTACATTAGGACTTGAACAAACAATACTCTCTAATAGCTTCTTCACAGCCTCTGATAACGGCTGCTGGGCGCCAATATTACTATTGGCCGCTTTACATAATTCCTGCAATTCAGTTCTCAAATGATCCATGACATTCTTTAATGGAATTGCAAGATTATGATCTTCCCCTCCAATAGTGTTTCTATTCTGCAGAGAAGCAAGATCGAGCATGAGCTCAATAAGCCTATCATTGTTACCTGCCAGACTTAGTTCATCAATAATAGTGTTTAAAAAATTTGGTGCGTGTTTAATAAGACATGCTAATGCAACCAAACGGACATCACTCCATGAAGAGCCGATGCGTACTCGATAAAGGAGTTGGTCTATATAATTGTGATCCCAATGCTCTATGAGAACGAACCACAGAGTGCTTTCTTCTTCACTATTATAGGCGGCTATAAAAGCTCCAGTCATTTCACCCTGTGCTATCCGTCCTATTCTGGCGCTGTTGTGTAAAGAACGCATCCAATACGGAAGAAAATGCTCAGCATGACGATGTTCTACTAGGTGCTTCCACCCTTTAACCTCACGAACATGATCTACGTATGCTTTCACGAATTCGCTTGCTGTATAGCCATCATCGCTCTCGCAAACATACTCAGCATAATCGCTGTTGTAGACTTCATTAATAATTGCTAAATGGATCTCAGCATTCTGCTTTTGTTGCTCTTCAGATGGCATAGCACTTTAACTGCCTTATCGAGAATAGGCTCAAAACCATTAATATCTCGCAATGCACCAGTTGCAATTACTCCTGAAGAGTTTACGTACCCATAATTTAGAATTTTATTTGCTGCCTCTAGATAGGCTGGCGTTAAGTTAGATGCTAGACGGTCGAGGTCAGTTATTAACTTATTGCTGTAACAACGTTGATCCTCTGGCAACATTTCCCGAATGAAACGACCTGCTATGTAAGAAATTTTTGAATCTGCTTGTAAGCGATTATACCAAGCATCAGACTTGCTAGGAACCTCCCAGTAATTTAAACCCAAAAAAGATTTATCTGGTTGATGAAGTAGATAGCGAGCTAATTCCCCTACATTGGAATTGCGTGAACCAGATTTAGCCGCAAGAGTCATATGGTCACTAAGTAAATAATAAGGATCATCAAAACGATTAGATAACCAAATATCAATTTGGTGCGCTAATAGCTGTTTAGGTTCAAATTCAAGCTCAGGAAAACGTTTTGTTGCCGCAACCACGCGAGCAGCAATCTCAGCTCCACAGCTTTCTTCAAGACCATCGAAATCCATCAACACTTCGAGAAAAGTACGTAATGCAATTTTTGCCTTAATCGAATTATGCTTGAGTGCACTTTCAATACCAGCCTCTACACGGGGATGATAATAAGATATATAACCATTCTTCAGACGAAGATTTCGCGCCGCAACGAAAAAATCTACAAGTGGTATTACTCCATTTTCAAGCCCTGTTAGCCTTTCCGAAAGTTCCAACTCTAAGCTACGAATGACATTGATAGATAAATGTTCACTAACTTTTAAAAATGCCCAGATAACCGCTGCTGCAGCTACATCTCTCCGTTCTTCGATCTGTAAGAATACTGTTTGCTCAATAGATTGTTCATGCGCTTTTGCAATTGCATCCAATATGAAGCTTTTAGTTTTTCCTTTGTTTGAGCGATTCATTATGCGCAAAGCATCAAAAAATTTCTCAATTTCAAGTGGAGTTGCCAACTTATTAAGAACCATTTTCTCTGAATCAGAAGCCAACAGTTGAATATCTCTAGGTAAAGCATCAATCCTCGTTCGATAAAGTTTCTGTCTCTCATGTTTCCCATACTGCTCCGGTTCAAGAGGAACAATCCACGATTCAACAGATTTCAATGCTCCAGAAGCGCTTGCTACATCTCGTCGACTGGTAGCAATAATCATACTGTCCGCACGTGCCGAAGCCATATATTTTGCGAGTTCATCGTTCCAAGGTCGACTTGCTGGGTCAAAATCATATCGTCCCCATGGATCTTCAATATCATAAAGAACTGGCTTAGGTGTACGATCATCGCGCAATTGTTGCGGTCCATGACGTATTGGAATACGTGTTAAACCAGGGTTATCACGACGTAGTTCTTCAAAAATTTTGCTAGTTGTAAGTGTCTTTCCTGTTCCCGACTGACCGATAATTAACGCTGCGTAATTGGGCGATCCCATTGCTTCTCTTAAATCTTGCCAATTCTTAGGATATACATAGTCATCAAGTTTAGGTGAGCTAGCCAGATATCCATCATGATTCCTGATAACTTGGGCAAGTTCATTCTTATGCCATTTTCCCTCACCAACCCGTCGAACTCGTAATTTCGCTTCCTCGCGAAGCTTTTGCAAACACTCTATCCAGCGTGAGTTTGGTACTCCAAATCGTTCAATAAGAAGCCTTTTGATTTCTTGTTCCAAACGTTCTTCGTACAAATTGTCAACGACAGCAATACGACCATCTGTACCTACCGAAAGAATCTTTGCTGTAGAAGTTGGTAAGCTATTCTTTTTTTGAGGCCAGCTTCCAACACGCTTTACTCTTAGATTTTGTGCATTTCCGTTTAATACTGTGCTGGTTACAAGTACATATCTAACTGTAGGATCATTAAGCCTCTCTGCCGCTGATTGTCTAGTAGCACTGCCATGATTTAACAATCGGTTAATACCTTTAATGGTCCAAGCATCCCCGCCACGTAGTTTAACTTGGACGACAAGTGTGTAGCCATCTAGACTGACCAGCGTTTCCACACGCTCTGGTTCATCGTCTGCCAGTTGCGCTTCAATATCCTCTTCAGAACCAGGTTCGAGCTCAATCATCTGTGTCAAACCTGAGCCGAGCATCAAGTCTAAAGCCAGCCAAATAGAGACATCAACTTGATAGTCATAGCCAGCAAGTGAGCGAGCACCTGACCCAAAATTATCTTCTACAAAATTTTCTTGTTTCATATTTCAACTCATAGTTGAAGGTGCGCTAATCACAACACAGCCATCAATTCCTGCAATCTTTAAAATACCTTCCTTGAATTTGGAATGCTCTTGCGTTGCACGTGTTCTATCCCACAGAAAACTGATAATACGAGCATCCCTGTATTTCAGGTCTGCATGATAAAGTGATGCATCCTCGGCGATCTCTCCGATAAGTGCAGGAAATGATTTTTTGGTGTCTTTACGGTACTTCACTTCAATAATCGTATGTAGGGCAGGCAAATAAAGATCAATTCGTGGATTCTTCTGTCCGACAGGCTGAAGGTTTACTTCGTCAGCAATATCATTAAATATCGGTGCAAGCATGACGTAGAGGAGGTTCTGAACATGATATTCATTCTCTATCAACCACTTGACAGGCTTAGCACCTCTAGTGCGACCAGCTTCCTCCCATGTCCAGCGCTTGAGACCGACTGGAATATTTTCCAGAAACTTAACAAGATCATCGAAGCTCCATCCATTGGGCGCTACTACAGCTACATCCTGATTAATTTGATCGAATACATAGATTATCAAGCTCAGAAGTGCAGTTGAAGTCTCTCCATATGCTAGTGTTTGGAATTCATTCAGGAAACGGCTAATAAGGCAAAGACGGCTTTGATGATCCTCGATACGTAATATCTTCTGGTAATGAAGAAACAGTGGCACACATGCACTGGAAAAAACAACAGAATCACCACTGCGGATAAACATTGCGATATCTTTCTCAAAGAGATTGAGGTGATCGCCACTTATTTGTTGCTCTAGAAATTCTGAGATCCAGTTATTGAACTCATGATCAATGTTTGCTTCACCCAATTTTTCAACTAACCATTTTACAGCTAAAACACCAAAAACATCAGATACCCAAGGTCGTGGAGTAGAGTCGATCTTAGCAGCTTGTCCAAGCAAACGTGATATCTCTTGGTTTGAAATCGTTTCAGATAAAATTTTAAGGCCTGAGATCGCGCATCGCTGGTATAAAGAAAGAGAAGAGAAATCGAAAATTGGAAGGTTCTCAGATAATTTCAGAAAATACAGGAAGCTGGTTTTAAATGGATCTGCGCGCGCACTTTCGCACACTTTTAGATACATATAGTCGCGCAATTGATATGTATTTTCTTTTTCTACAGAAACCATTGAGACTGCCCTATCTTTCCGATCATGACTGAGTCACTCCAACCTGGAAGCTGATTAAGCCATCCTAGATTTCGAGCGATTATATCTGAATAGCTTATTGTCACTGGCATAGGATTTGGGAAGTAACTTCGCCATGAGTGAGATGCGAAGCAGTGGATCTGTGCACTCAAATATCTGATATCCTTGAAAGTCGAGTCTTTATGAACATCAAGTATCACCCCTCTTGGATGACCATCTGTATCTTGTCGCAACTCCCGTTGGCCTATCAGATAAATAAGCATTTCGTATTTGGAAAGTTGGAATATTTTTCCGCGTGGTGGAGCCAGTCGACCTTTCTGCACACCAATTGTAGCGGAATCGAACATGTGAAGCCCATGGTCTTCGGAGATTTTAAGGAATGCGTAATCAATCTGATAATCACGATACTTGTCAATAACAGCACGAACGGCTTCAATCTCTGCTTTGTTAAACTTCTTCACCTGAGCATGGAAAATCAAGCGAATCGTATCACCTTTCTGCCAATTCATGCGCTTTTGGATTTTTTCAATAGTTTCACCGAGAATCGAAGTTAAAGCTTCGCAATAGGCTTCTGGTACAACAGCTTTTGACATGTTGGAAACGATGTAACTACCATCTCCAGAAAAAACAGTAGTAATCCCCATAACCCTTTGTCCGTTTATACCACGCTCCTGTCCAATATTTGCACTACCGATGCCAATTACTAACTCATGAGAAAGTGTTGGTGAGGACTTCAATAACCATGGAACACCACCCATTTTTGCGTAGCAGGCTAGAGCCATATTATTGAGCGAAAAACTGAGAGTATAATCAGACTGAGAAAGAAGCTCTATTGTAAAATCCTGTACAGGTATTTGATGTAGGAAAAAAAGACTTTTGCCTAAATAGTATGGATTCTCTTCTACCTTTAGCTTCTTAAAAGATTGCCGGACCTGCACGAGAGCAAGATCCCAACGACCACTATCCTCTGCTTTTTTTCGGATTGCAGCTTCGATTGCACTTTTGAACCCATCGAGACTATCTGAGGCTGTCGTGAAAACTTCAACGCGACTCGTACCAAGCGTAAATTTACCCTCAAGCCCATTATTAAAATACTTACTGTTCGGAATACCTTTCAAGAACTTACGGACAAACTGTTCCACACGACCCTTGTCATGCTGGGCACAGATCACGCAAATCGAAGGATCATTTCTATCTAAAGTACGCTTAGTATAAGGACCGTACTTCGTCAATCCCTTCTCAACCCAGTCGGCTTGTCCATTGTCATTAAAGACAAATACTGGTTTCTGCATTTGCCCGCAATATTTCTGAATATCAGGTGAATCCTCGATTTCTATGTCTATGCCATTAATCATTGAGATGGCATTTGACTGAATGTATCCCTTGAGCCTAACGATGTGCTTCTTTTTATTATCACCTCCATTAAAAAGAGAAATGGATTGTCTAATACGCTCTACAATGGCATCTTTTTGTGTACCGTGCGTGTGAAAAATAAAATCATCGAAATTCGTCAGATTAGCCTCTAGAAAAATATCCTTAGCATTGGTCTGCACAACCTGTCCATCTGGTCGAGTAACAGAAATTATCTCTTCAGTTACACCACTAATCATTCCTAGAAATTTCTTGTACCCATCTTTCTGCTCCGAAACGACATACCGTCCAATCAAATCGAACCCACTATTTAAAAAGTACAAGCAGTTCTCTTTAATGACTTTACGTGTTGTGCAGTCAATAACAAGACATGGGTGACCTTGAATAATACGTGTATCGATTGAATATTTTGTGCAGATTTTAAATGGGTAAGTTTCACCAAGAATCGGAGCCAGAAGATTGTCTTTTGGCTTAATGCTTATCAACTCGATTGGATTAAAACCAGAAGGGTTACGTCCCAACCCTTTGAGATGTCGAGTAAGCCCAGCCTTAACCAACGAACAGAAAATACCGACATTATCCTTGAGGGAGATTGTCAACGGCACACCAAAATTCGGAAACGTGCCATCCATTGAGAAGATCAAAATGTTATTGCCTTTACGGTGAAATGTATGAGTTTTTCTATGACTAATACGAAACTCATCTAAAATTTCCTTACTATAAGGTATCTCGCATACCTTAACTTCCAACTCAGAAACTTTCAGCGGAAATGCATTTAAGACAATAGACAATATTCGCTCCTTTTACACCTAAAGATTTATGCCTGAATTAAAATATGGAATACTCATACTAGCTAAAATTTTTAAATTCCAATCATTACGTCTGGCTAACAGGTAATTAATTACGATATCCGTTATTAAAATAAACTTTTGATAAATTACTTTAGCTTTAGACTAACATATCTATTCTGCTAGTCTAGAGCCAACTGATTAACCTCGTAAGGTTTGTGAGAACGTGCTTGTACTTAAATTACCATATGAAGTCGAAGCTACCTATTTACGTGGTGCTTATCTTGAAAAACATAAGAATTTGATGACTGATTGGGCTCAGTTTTGTTATTTAAATATTTTCCAATAATAGATAAAATCTTAAAAGATAATTATGGCGTAAAATTAATGTATAAAATTCTTCTGCCATTAATAATAGTAATCCTTCCATAAAGGGGATAAAATTTTGGCTTTATTATCCCCTTAGGTGGCTATTCACTTTATAAGAAACACCTAGTTACATTATTGTGATCAAAATACTATTAGATTCTTTTCTTTTCATTAACAAATCAACATATTAAACTACTCTTCAAACAAAAAACTAATATATTTATTAGCCTCACCTAGGAATCTCACTAAATCTCTAGAATTAGAATGAATCAAACTAACAGGATAGCTAGGATATTCACCTGCATGCGCAGATGCATTCATGAGCTGATATGCTTGGTAAGCAGCAATTAGTATCGCGTGCCAATTTCTTGTTATATTTTCTGTTTTAGTAGTAGGTCTAAGCATAATTGCAAAGATTGTTGGCTTCAAACTTACAGTAGATTGATCTCCCATAGCAGCAGAAAGTTTTTTAGCAACAGTAGCAAGTTGATCCGGTGAAGATTTCAATACTTGTTTCAATAAAAGAGACAAGATTGAGGTCGCCTTTACTGCATTAGGTCTATAAGCCGCAGGATCGGCTATTGCATTAATAGTCTTTTCAAAACTATCAAGTACATTCTCAATACTGCCTCCCGGTTTATCACTCAGTGTATCAATTAAACTACGAGTAAATTGATTTGCACTTCTTTCATCCTCACTTAGTCTTCTAATAATATTAGACTCTAGATCATAAAGAGCAATTGCTAATTGTTCAATTCCTGCTTCAAGACAATGCAATAATCCAACTTCTGCACTTAGCATTAAATCTGATATTCTAAAAAAAGTCTCTGCTCCAGCTAATATTGGAAACCACCTAGGGAGAGTTATAGGAGAACTAATTTGTGGGATTTTGAAATCTTCTTTCAGTAATAATATAATAGTAATTTGTTTATATTTATTCTTCTCAATCTGTTCAAAAAAAACTCTATTTATATCCAATAATTTATTAAAGTCTGAAAGCACCGCATTTGCATTTACAAATAATATCTCTCTAAGAATAATAGGAACAATCAACTCTTGGTCTGATAAAGTTTTTAAATCCTCAGATATCTTTGTTCGTGAACCATCTGAGATCTTTACCCAGAATACTCTGATACATTCATCACTACGCCAAGGTACTCTTCCGACATAGTCGATTATTGAATGAGCATTTAAATCCATTAAGTTAACTCCGGCATAGAACAAGCAGCAAGTCTAGCCATAAGACGAATGGCTGGTTTCACATGACCTTCATCTGCTTTTAAAAAATTAGACATTTTCCCTGAGGAAAGCAATTGTTGTGGTGTGATCGTACTATTAGCTAGTGCTTTTTCTGCATACTCATTGTAACGTGCTATTGGGCAGGAAAGTACTTTAGGGTGTTTACTACCTATCAAGTGTAGGACACGAGCTACAGCATAAAGCCACAGTTCATTCTTACGGGTATTCTCGCTTAAATAACCTGTAAATTGGGCCTGAAAAAATTGATAGAAAGTACTTCTACTTAATGATGCTAGACTTAATCTATCTTTTGAAAATGACTGAAATCGATTAGCATCCAGTGAAACACCATTTTCAACATTATTACTAACAAGCCAATCACAAAAATCTACCATTAAGTTAGCAGTAAGATAAGGATGACCACTAGTTTCCTCATAAACTGCTTCAAGGAATGATGAGGTAAATGGTAAATTCTGTGTAAGTACACGCTTTAAAAATTGACTAAATTCAGAATCTGATGCTCCCTTATGATGTTCAAAAAGTGGAAAATATCTTTGTTTAACTATTGGACTGAGTTGATTCTGAGCGGGAATAATGTGATAAGCATCAGGTCTTTGCCCCATAAAAATCAAAAGATTTTTAGAAGAAAATCTAACCATCTGACTTAGTAAAGGTAAAGCTATAGTAAACCTGAATATTGGGTCATTATTGGACACTCCATCTAAGATACCAAATAGGGTTTCATATTCATCTAATAAAAAAATAGTTTTCTTTCTTGAGATATCATTAACTCCATTAGCGGTAACGCACTTCTCAACGAGAGATTCAAAAAAGTCGTTTGCGAGTGGCTTTTTCTCACGTAAAATGTTCATTATTTCATTTGAAAAGATATTTTGCTGCGATTGTTCAGTAACATAATCCATAGTTTGAAATACGATTACAAAGCGACCTGATAAATTCATAGCTGCCGTTGTCTTACCCGAACGTCTGACACTACACCACAAATTTACTCCAGTTTCTAATTCAAATTGCTCAAGTAACTTTTTAACACTATGCCTTTCAACCATGAACAGCCGTCTAGTGTCAGGATCTTCAAGTGGGAACTCTTTAGCATAATTATGAGTTACTAGACTTTTATCTGACTCAGCCTTAATACTAATTTTCTTTTCAATGCGCGCGGCTATAACATCTGAAAGATCCTTTGCATTCTCAACATTTCCCAAAATATAGCTTGCATCAATAAATCCCTGATGATCTCGTTCTTCTATCCAATCTTTAACAATAGGACTAGCTCTAAAAACAGCTAATACTGCATCAGAATTATTAAGCCCTTGAATGTCGTAAAGTTCATTAATTTTTTCCAAAAATACAGAACTTATGAGAATATCCATCATAGTTTTATTTACAACCACTGATAGAATAATATCAAGTTTAAATTGATCACTTGGTAACACCCGACTAAATCTAGGGAAAACACAATCATTACCGTGAATTTTATTCGATAAAGTATCAATCGCAAGTAAAACTGGAACAACAGTATCAAAGAGCCCGTTTATGGATTCTAAATGGGTATTTCTTTCTTGTATCTCTTGCAGAAGAGAAATTGCATCTGATCCATTCATAAATCCCAATGCAGGTACCCAATGACGATAACTTGAACACAAACGTGCCCACGTTAAATTTTTTTCATATCCTGAAAGAACGCCTGAAAGTAACGCTGAAGTTACGTTTCGAGCAATCATTGATTGCTGTGAGTTTGTAATTTTATCTTGATAATCTATAAATAAATTCATTATTAAATAAAGGAACTGCTGAAGCCCCCCCAAAGACTTATAATGTGAAGCCTCACCATCTAAACCTTGCTTTTGAGAATATTGAATCCCACTCACAGAAATTGAATAAGCATGAAACGCAAATTTTTTTGATATATCCTGGAGTATTTCATCCCAATTATCTATATTTGTTAATAGATCACATAAATCTTTAAATACAAATCCCACAGTATCGCGATAATATGTAGACCATTGAAAAATATGAGAGGCTTGAAGCTTATCAAGCCTTAGAGAATATTCATTTAATCGAGCGGATACAATAGATGAAATTGATAATTCATCAGCAATAAACGGACCGTCTTGGAGATCACTCTTGAGGCTTTCTTCAAAAAGAGTAGTTAGCTCCCTTTTTTTCTTTTTAAAAAATCTAGATATTGTAGCTTTTATCTCTGGAGCAACTAAAGTAAGCTCATCTTGCGATAAACTTTTTATTAACCACATCAAACTTTCATAAGCTTCGTTCATAGCGGTATTATCAATACTCGCATTAATAGATGCTAACTTTTGTCGTGTATATCCACTTGCCCCAACCATAAAAAGATACTCTAAAAGCTAAATTTAAAAAGTACTAAATTGCCTAAATAAGTCCAGTACAATTAATTCCTTACATTTAATTCATACACAAACTCTGACAAAGTTTGACTGTACGCAATATAACTTTTTTAGTCTAATATGGCTAGCCTTTAAAATTTAAAGACATAATAAATATATGACTTATTTAACGTAATTCCACATGTTAAGTAACCCGAATCCTGTTTAAGCTGATGTTTATATAATACGAATCATCGGCTTGTTTTGATGACAGAGTTGATAGGCACACAAAGAAGCATAAATACCTGCTAGATAGCCTGCAACACTTCGGGCCTTGCTCGTCACTAAATTGTATTGGCCTTTCAATAGGCTGTATAATGTTTCTATTTTATTACGCTGTTTTAGGTGATATTCATCTGATGCGGATAATTGAACAGACTTCATGTTCTTCCGATGATAGTTAATCAAATCAATCCCTTGATCTTTCAATCTATTTTTTAATTCATGGCTGATATAGCCACGATCTGCATACGGTTTTGCTTGTAATCCTTCAACTAACTGCTCTACCATTTTTATGTCAGCCAAATGCCCATTAGATAAAACTGAACCAACTATTTCTCCAAGTTGATTCATCACAATATGTAATTTACAGCCAAAGAACCATCCCATTGAACTTTTACCGCGCGTTACTATTGCTGATAGTGACTTATGGCATTGTATTCTTTGATTTTTACAAACAGGCAATGTTGTGGAATCAATCCATAAATATGGAGCATGTTTATCTTTCATCAAAGCCACATGTAAAGCATGTAGTGCCAATTGATGCATATTGATGAGATGAATCATGCGTTGATAACAGGGTAAGTTCTTAAATAAATGATATTTATGTTGTTTTAGCCATAAGAAAAATGCTTTGAAATTAGTAAAGTGAGAACACTTATACCAAACTGCGATAAAGATAATTTCAGAAATACTGAGCTGTGAGGGGCGAATTCTTAAGCATCTATAGCTTTGCTTAAGAAATTCCCAATAAGTTGCTTCAAATTTAAGAAAGAAATCATCAATTAAGCAGAATAATTCGGTACTATTGAACATAAGGACTAGAGTTGTGTCCGTATAACACTTGTTTTATACAGTCCAACACAATAAAATATAACTTTATACTTCAATAACTTAAAATAAAACCTTTCCAACCAAGTCTTGCCTAATCCGACCATCTCCAATATTCTATGTTGGTTATTATGTGGGACAAGAACAGCCCTATGCCTAAAAAAGCAAAAGAACTCTCTGCACTCAGTGTAGCAAAAATCAAAGAAAATGGTAGACATGCTGTAGGCGGTGTAGATGGTTTGCACCTACGTATTGTGAATAATTCGCGTACTTGGGTTCTACGTGTTGTTGTAGGTCAGCGTTTTGATGAAAATGGTAAACAGCAACTTCATCGCCGTGATATTGGATTGGGATCTTACTCAGAAGTGTCACTAGCAGAGGCAAGGGCTAAAGCTCATGAAATGAAAGCCCAAATCCGAAATGGGAATGATCCTATCCAACAAAAACAAGATCAACTTCAAGCTTTACGTATTCAAAAACTTCGTAATCGTACTTTTCGTGAATGTGCTCAGATTGTGATTGCCAATAAATCTCGTGAATTAAAGAATCAAAAGCATATAGCTCAATGGTCTACTACATTAGAAACTTATATCTATCCTACTCTTGGTGATATTAGTATTGGCACAATTACTAAAGTTGATATTGCTGAAGTTCTTAGGCCTATCTGGATTGAGAAGAACGAAACAGCTAAACGAATTCGTGGTCGTATTGAGACTATTTTTGATTATGCAAAGGCTATGGAGTATTTTGAAGGTGACAACCCTGCTGAATGGAAAGGTAATCTTGAACCTATATTAGGTAACTTAAAGCAGGAATCACGTCCTCATCCTTCTTTACCTTATGATCAAGTCTCTACATTCGTTCAGCACCTTCGTCAAAAAGATGGTATTTCTCCAAAGGCACTGGAATTTGCAATTTTAACGGCTTGTCGTTCTGGTGAAATCTTTGGAACAACTTGGCAAGAAATCGATTTAAAAAATAAAGTCTGGACTATTCCTAAAGAGCGCATGAAAGCTGAAAAAGAGCATCGTGTTCCACTTTCAAAACCAGCAATTGAATTATTAAAATCAATTCAGACTGATACTAGACCTCAAAGCTATATTTTCCCAGCACCTCGTAGTGGTGGCATGCTTTCTGATATGTCGTTAACCGCATTGATTAAACGTATGCATGAACAGAAATTTAAAGAAAATGGCTTAGGCTATATTGACCCAAAACAAAATCGTGTGATTACAACGCACGGTTTCCGATCCACATTTCGTGACTGGTCAGCAGACAAAACTGATTACCCTCGTGAGGTGTGTGAGCATGTTCTTGCTCATAAACTCCCGGATGAAGTCGAAGCCGCCTATTTACGTGGAGCCTATCTTGAAAAACGTAAAAGTTTAATGGCTGATTGGGCTGAATTCTGTACTACATACTTTAAGTAACCAACAAAAAATAAATGCTTCAACAATCTATCTAAGCATTATTTCTGTTTCTATTTGAGTCAAGTGATACACAGGAATTCCGTAGACTAGTAGCCTCACCCAGTTTCGCTTGACCTGAAACGAGCAATGCAATTTTTTCAGTTCCTGAGCTACCTAGTTTGTTTTACTCATTCACTTACTTTACAGGTATTCAACGGCATGTGTTCTTGCTTATTACATAAGTTATTGATTCCATATCACATGATTTTGTGCTACACAATATATCTCTACTATCACTAATTGACCAAAAGTTCAAGGCACCATAACACCATGTATATTAGCCAATTATCTATCGTTAACTATAAAAACTTCAAGCAGGAAAAATTTAAGTTCAAAAGAAAATCGGTAAACAACATCATTGGTGAAAATGCCTCTGGTAAAACTAATGTTTTCCAAGCCATGAGATTGATTCTAGATGACTCATTGCCTGCTAATGCAAAATTCCTTTCTAGGGAGGATTTTCACAGAGGACTAGGAGAACCATTTGGGCATTGGATAATCATTTCCCTCAATTTTTCTGGTTTAGGGGATACAGAAGAACAACAAGTTTTAGCGAACTACATATTAAATGATGGAGAAGATCATAAGACATCAACGAAAGGAACTTACACCTTTATTTTTAGGCCGAAATTTTCATTCAGACAAGAACTTCACCAAATTAGCAATGATCATGGAGACCTTAACACTCGTAAAGATAAAATTCTTGAATTCTGCTCCTCACACACAATATCAAGAGAAACTTATGAACCTGTGGCATTTGTTCGAACAAAAATTGATCTAGCTGATGAAAGCATATACCGGGACCACGTCGGAGACTTTAAACAATATATATTCCCAGACCCAAATTTAGAAAGTGAAGAGCTGATTGGCAATAAAAAACCTCCATATTTTTCTTTAGTAAATGAAGTTGCCTGTACTTACGTAAAAGCACTTAGAAATGTGGTTGCAGATCTCAAATATTACAAAACTAATCCTCTGTACAAGCTACTGACCTTAAAAAGTAAACAGATCAATGATGACAAAAGCATTGTTAATGACATAATTAAAGTCAATCAAAAAATATCCTCGATACCCGAAATCGAAAATCTCAGCAATGATATTTCTCGCTCATTACTAAGTACTATAGGCTCAACTTATTCACCTAAAATTCAAGTATCATCACAGCTTCCAGAAGACTTTATCGAATTAATTCAATCTCTTGGTCTAGTCGTGGAAGACTCTTTAAGCTATCAAGGAACTGGAAGAATAGAAGACCTTAGCCTTGGTGGAGCGAACCTTATATATCTAGCTCTAAAACTTTATGAATATGAATCAATTCGTGACAACGAGGAACACATAACCCACTTCTTGATGATTGAAGAGCCTGAAGCTCATATTCATAATCATATTCAAAAAACACTTTTTGAAAATTTCAATTTTAAAAACACACAGGTATTCGTATCAACTCACTCTACACAAATAAGCTCTGTATCAAACATTTCCTCTATGAATATACTTTCAAGAAAAGATGTAAAAACTGAAGTGTATATCCCATCTAATAAACTAGAATTAAGAAATATTCGATGTATTGAAAGATATTTAGATGCTATCCGAAGTGATATTCTATTTGCAAAAAGTGTAATTCTCGTAGAAGGTGATGCAGAATTAATACTTATACCTGCATTAGTAAAAAAGACGCTTGGAGTAAGCCTAGAAGAAATGGGCATTAGCCTAATAAAAATGGACGGAACGGTATTCACGCATATATCTGATCTATTTCATGAAGATAGAATCCGCAGCTACTGTTCCATTCTCACTGATTTAGATAAAGCATTTATAACGCAAGAAAATGATTCTTTCGCAAATGAGGAATATATAAAGTCTCAATTAAATGCTCAAATGTCAGGAGCAGGTAGGAAGATTGCTCTAGATGATTACACAGTTAACAATACCTACGTTAGTGCTTTTTATGCAGAAAATACTTTTGAAACCGAATTAATCAATTACTCCGAAAACGTTAACTTGTTTGAATCGGTAATAAGAACGACCTATACAAGAAAAGCCGATCTTGAAGCAGCTCTTATAAATATAAATTCCAGCGATACGGCAAAAAAATATCACCACGCATTAAAGTTTGCAAAAAAAATAGGTAAAGGCTGGCTTGCTGCTGAGATGGTAAACCATATAACAATCGAGAATATTATCCCTGCATACATCCTAAAAGCTATTAAGTTTTCTCTGTCTGATAGAGACATAGATATAATAGCTTCAAAAATGATGGAATATAATGTTGCAGCTATGGATCAGGGATATCAAGACGAAATAAACGAATGTAATAGCTTTGAGGAAAAAATAGCTGTTTATAAGACCTATTACGATAATGACACTTTTATTCGTTTTTGGGAAATATAATGCCATATAAGAACTTAACTGATGAACAGATGGATGCTGTCGTACACAATGACAGCATGTTGCTTTCAGCTTGCCCAGGTTCAGGAAAGACCAGAACGCTTGTCTCAAAGCTCCACCACATAATTGATAATTCAGAAGGACTTTCAATTGGTAAGCGGAAAGTAGTTGCTATTACATACACAAATATTGCAGCAGACACAATTCAAGAAAGACTTCTTTCCTATGGGTTGGAAAGCAAATCACTTTGGATCGGCACAATACATGCTCTCTGCTTTCAATGGATAATCAAGCCAAATATCAACATGATACCTCGGCTATGCGGTGGCTTTGTTGTGATAGATGAGCAAGAGAAAGAAACCAAGTTGTCAGAACTTAAAGAAAACTATGGCTTCAAATTTTATGACAACATCGACACTGCTCTTGGTCTAGATTATAACCCCAAATATCCAGCAGGAACTAAAAAGTACAATTTAGTCCTTGAATACCATAAGTATCTAGCAGAAAACAACTATATTGATTTCGATTTAATACTAAATATCAGCCACCAACTGCTACAATCTAATCCGAAGCTCTGTAAACGTCTAGGAAATCTTTTCTACCATATACTTGTAGACGAATACCAAGATACATCAGTAATGCAGTATGAGATACTAAAATGTATTATTAGACAGAAGCAAACCAAAATAACAATGATAGGAGATAGTGAGCAGGCTATTTACACAGGTCTAGGTGCAGTTGTTAAAAGTAAAACAGAACTAGAAAGCTTTTTTGAACTCGATTTCTCTTTACAAGAAAAGCGCTTGACGGGTTGTTTTCGTAGTAGCCAAAAAATAATTAACCATTATCTTAAATACCAAGAAGAAGGATATAAAATAAACTCTAAATCTGATTTAAGAGACTACCCTTCTGTCGTTCATTTAGAGAAAAGTATTCATAAAGATGACCTTGCAGTTTATGTGGGTGATATTGTTAAGTTGCACCTTACGCAAGGTATCCCTGAACAAGAAATAGCAATTCTCTGTCCTAGCTGGTTCGATGTTATAAATATCTCAAAAAACATTAGTGCACTAAATATAGGCTTTAATATCGATGGCGTTTTGATTTCACCTATACCTAAAAATCAAAATAACATTTGGCTGGCATTAATCCGACTAATGCTGACCAAGCCAAATATCCACAATTACATAAAAAGAAAACGGTACGCTAATGAACTTTCAGAAAAATTAAATGACATTTTCTTTGACGAAGAGAGTATAAATCCTAAAACTATTCTAACTGCAGTTAATGCAATAACTGTGAAATTTGACAAAGAAATTGATCAGTGGATAGAAGAAATTATAGTTAGCTTTTGCGAAAGACTTAGAATAAAACTCACAAAAAATGACTTATTTAATGAAGAGATGAAAAGCATATTGAATGCGACAAGGGAGAGAATGAAGAAGTATGACATGGACTACAAAGCATCAGACCTAGAAAAATTCTTCTCCTCCTCCACAGGAGTAAAAATAACAACTGCGCACTCCACCAAAGGTGACGAATATGAAGTCGTTATATGCACTGGATTGTTGGAGGGAAAAATACCCCACTGGAATAATATAATAGGCTGTAGCGATATGCATCAAGATTATGTTGCTAGAAGACTACTCTATGTCATTTCCTCACGTGCTAAAAAACATCTTTATTTAATTTCCGAATGTGGACATAAAACAGCTAGGGGGGCATCATATAGACCCACAAGGCAGCTTTAACAGTAACTTCAAAAGAGGCTGTCTCATGTCTAGGAAAATGGAGCAATCCAATAAAAAGACTAATAACATTATTTTTTAAATCAATTATCTTGTATAGAGGGGTAATCCCCCCTCAAAATAATTGAACTCAAAAGTAGAAAATCGAATAATCCTGTTCAAGGAGATTTTTTATGAAAACATCTAAATATTCAGACAGCTTAATCATGAGTATTTTAAAACAAGCTGAATCAGGAACACCCGTGCCTAACTTATGCCGTATAACTATCACTACTTCTTGTATCATTAACCGCCTCTATTGAATTCATCAATGCAAGATATAAAATCCAATTCTGTATTGAGTTGAAACTTAAGTTCAATTACTAAATTTTTTTCGAATAATTTTAATATTGGTAAAAGGTATGTTTAAAATAGTTGAATTTTCATGCAATTCTATTTGTTCAATTTTTTTGTATTCCTGATCAGCTTCCTTTAATTTTTGTATAAAAGTATCCGCATCTCGCAAATCCGAAGTGTCAAATAGCGATCTAATAGCAAGCATAAAAGTTGCTATAAAATATAAAGCTGCTAAAATCCATACTATAAAAGGTGCTTTTGCTGCATTGAGTATTTGTACAAACCAACTTGAAAAAAATAAGGGAAAGATACAAAAAAAAGCAGATATAAAATAATATGTTGTATATTTAAAAGCTTGAAATCTAACACTTGAATTGTCTTTGATTTTTAATCTAAAATTTTCAGAATTAATTTTTTGACTACTCGCATCATAATGAATAAACTTACGTCCTCTTCGATAAAAGTTAAGCATCTCATCTAAATTTACAAGCTCATGCTCATGTAAAGTAATCAAATAATTAATCGTCTTGAAATCAACAAAACTTAATTTAGCAACATCTTGTGCTGCACGATCTAAGACTAATTTCTTCTCATTTGTATTTTTATAAAAATCTTTAAAAAATCGAATTGTCGAATCAAGCTTAGTTGTAAAACCTTTATGTCTTAAAGATACAATTTCTTCACGTTTAAAATAAACCATCCAAATTGCCGCCATCGCAGCTAAAATTGGGCCAACGACTATCCAATCAAGTTCTTCCACAAATTCCTCCTTTTTATATTAATAAACATGTCTTTATGATATTTTAAACAAAAAAAGTAAATGACAAAATTTTTCATCGGTGCGGTATTCTCTTATTTTAAACATTCATCTCTCAATTGACCTTTTACAAATAATCGGTATTCAATTGCCCTATTAACATGCGTCATGTTGTTTATAGAGTAATTAAATAATGCAACTCTCGATTCTACAAATTATAAAAACTAATCTTCGAATTAAGCCCTTATAGAAGAACCGTTCTTAGTCACCTCTAACACTTCCAAAAATCAGACCAACAAAAAAAAACTTATAGGCTAATTTCTAAAGTTAGTTTACATTAGCTAGTGCACATTATGTCTTCCATTTGAGAGAAATTGAAAGCTCAAAATATCAATAAACCTTAATAAGTATTTTTTGCTGTATGTAACTATGTCAAAAACAACTAAGTTTAGGTTAAATCGAATATTAAAATCTAATACTCTTACACTCTTTATTTCCTTCTAAGCAAATACTAGCAAATCCAGTATTCGTAGAAGGTAGATTTTGTTTAAGATTAGTTGATAATTCAGGATCCTTATTTACACTCGTTATTTGACTTTTTGATTCTAATAAAGTTATTAAATCATTTGCCATAGATTGTCCAAGTTTTTGATAACCTTTTTCCGAGAAATGGACACCATCTTTTCGTCCAAAACCTTGATTAACCCAAGATTTCATTGAGCAATCTCCCCCCATAGCACGCTGCCAATCCCAAAACAAAGTATGTTGCTCTTGGGCGACTTGATGCTGTATGTTTTGCACAGACGTTAACTTAATTGGTCTAGTACCACATTGACCTGACATATTTTTTAGACTTTCTGGTGCTGACACAATCATAAGTGCCGTGTTAGGACTAGCAGCTCGGATTTGTTTAATTTTTGAGATTAAAGAATTTTTATAGTTTTCAACATCTATATTGTCATTGAAAGCTTCATTAGTACCATAAGCAAGAATGATTAAATCAGGAGATACTGTTTTTAAATTCTGTTGCCATCCTTCATTCCAACGATTCCAAAAAGATAATTCTGCTCCATTGATACCTAATGCAGAAACAACTGCACCATTACCATTTTCATTTTTTGCCCACCAACCTCCGATAGCAGAATGCTCAGCATTAGAAGCAGTGATAGAAAAAGGTAACTGTGCTACAAATTCAACTGTTTGCCATGTATTATTTTTAACGGGTGCCTCAAACTCAAAATGTTGCCCCTTAGCGTCTTTTCCTATAAACCTCCCATCAGAAGCGGATTGTCTCAAGTTGACCATTATTCTTTGTGGAAGTTCAGTTTGTTTAGCTTTTATAGTCAAAGTTGCTCCACTGAACTTAGGCACAGCAATAAGCCCTCCTAAAGTATAATTATTATCTCGGTGCTGACGACTTGAAATTGGCTGCCAACCATTATTATCGTAACCATATAGGGCTAAACGTTGACCTGTGAAATACATTGGCATTCCCCATCCCATTCCACCATTTCCGAGTTGATCTTGTAATTGGGTTCTTAATGTTCCCGTCATAACATCAGCAGCAGTATGAGAATCACCAAATTGAACAATATGTATAGATTTCTTATTAAAGGCATTCTTTAAAAGCTGAGTATTCGGTTCATTGTAGTTGGTTAGATTTGAAGCATAACTTTGTGACCCTACGATTAA
Source organism: Acinetobacter baumannii (assembly GCF_016508585.1). Lineage (GTDB taxonomy): Bacteria > Pseudomonadota > Gammaproteobacteria > Pseudomonadales > Moraxellaceae > Acinetobacter > Acinetobacter nematophilus. The sequence goes on along the minus strand of NZ_JADVOP010000013.1, from coordinate 15,222 downwards.
TAAACTGAGTGCTCCAAGATAAAATGACTTTTTTAGTAGCATAGAATAAACCTATATTTTATATTGTTTAATTAATGACTTTTAGATGATCCGAAATAACTTGTGCAATTTGTTTCTGACCTTCTGTTGAAAAATGGATCCCATCTGCACTACGCATTTTAATTGAACTTTCATTTTTTGTAAGATACTCATTGTAAACATCATTTTTTCCACCAAGTAATGGTCTTGAGTCAATAAGAAAAGCATTATTCTTGCTCACTTCATCACTAATAACATGATTTAAGTATATCATTTGCTTATTTAAAGAGTCTTTTTTCATATTAGGTGGACTCAACCACATCACACTAATTCGATTATCTTGTGCTGTTTTAATAATTTGGGAAATTCGTTCACGATAAATTGCTTCCCATTCCGAAGATTGAAATTTAAGATAACTACCTCCTTTAGGATTAGGCATATCCCAAGGATCATTAGCTCCCAAAAAAACAATTAAGACTTTAATTTGTTTATTAGCCGTAATAGTTTCTTGAATTGTTTTTGGCCAATCAAAAAAACTTGGATATGATAAGCCCGTACTTTGCTTACTAAGATTAATGGTTTTGATATCAAAATTTTCTTGAAGATACTTTTGTACGTGAGGTGCAACGCCTTGCATTAATGAATCACCAGCAAAGAATACCTGGTCATTTTTGGACAATGTAAATTGATTAAGTAAAGCTTGGTGAGCTCTGTCTTGCTCTTCTTTAACCAAACGAATCTTCTCTTCCTTTTCAAGTTTTGCTAGATACAAACGGTATTCAGGAGTATAGGCGTATTGATCATTAAATCGATTTATCAAATCTGTATTAAACTGCCCCACAATCGCTTTTTCTGTATTATGTTGGTGGTACAACATATCACCAATTTTTCCACCTAGTGCCCAAAATTGAAATTTTTCTAAATTAGATAATGGGCTTTCTTTATGATAAGTCTGTTGATAATAAGCATTGACTGAATTTTGCATAATCCAAATCGATGATATTGCAAAAAAAAGCAGGGTTATGAGAATATAAATATATTTTTGTAAGTGATCATCAAGCTGGTATGACTTCTGTTCAAAAAAATCATTTCCTAGCTCAAGTATTTTTGATTCATTAGAAGTTTGCATAGATAAATCCAGGAATTCCAGAAGGCGCACAAATAATAATAGTGATAAAGATAATAAAGATAGGTACTAATAATGCATATCTTGATATCTTTTTGGGATAGATATTAAACTGATTTAAGGCTTGATATATGAATGGATATAACACCCAAGAAATAGTTAAAAGAGTCAATAAGTATAATGGGTTACTTGTCCAGGGGACATTAATATAATTATTCAATAGAGCTTTGAATATTTGTAGAGCCTCTTCCAATGTTTTGGCTCTGAAAAAAACAAAGCAAAAGCTTACGAAAGTAATTGTAAAAAATACACTTGTGGTTTTCCCTATCCAACTAGTATTTGCAAAAGCATTTCTTGCACTTTTGATATCAACTTTAAAAACTTTTTGATAAATCTTATCTGAGATATTTAATAACACTAATGCTAAACCATGTAACAATCCCCAAATAAAAAAATTCCATCCCGAACCATGCCATATACCGGATAAAACCATTGCTGCGACGAGATTCATTTGTGTTCGTGCAAAGCCCTTTCGACTTCCTCCCAACGGAACATATATATAGTCTCGAATCCATGTAGATAAACTAATATGCCATCTATCCCAAAAATCACGGATGTTGTGTGCGAGTAATGGAGCTCTAAAGTTAACAGGTAATCTAAATCCTAATAACAGACCAAATGCAATCATCATTTCACTATAACCAGAAAAATCTAGAAATAACTGCAGTGTATATGCATAAATTGCAGTTAATATTTCTAAACTATGATATTGCATAGGATTTGTAAAAACTGGATTCACCCAATTATCAGCAAGCCAGCCAGCAATCCACCATTTTTTAATCAATGCGAGAATAATAAGCATCAATGCCAAAGTAGGTAATAAAATTTTGCGTGGTTCTTTGTTGATAAGTTGTTCACTCATTCCACAAAGTTGATCATTGATATCCGTCAGACCTTTTGCATTTTGTGCCCGAGCAATAGGTCCAGCTGTAATTGTCGCAAAGAATGAAAAGTGCATTAAAAGCTGAATTAAATTAAATTTTGAGGAACCTATTTCATTTCGATATCGACTCACTAAGTAACTAATAGCTTGAAAAGAGTAATAGGAAATACCTAAAGGTAAAATTAAATTTGCAACTAATCCAGAGCTATCTAGATTTAATTTATCTAGAGTATTTGTAACTATAGGTTTGAAAAAATCATAATATTTAAAAATACTTAATTGAATTATTGTTATTGCAACGCCTGAGATCAATAATATTTTCTTTGTTGAGGCATATCGATCCATCAGATAAGAAATTAAATAAATAGTTAAAGTAAAAATTAGGAGAATTGAAATCGCTAATCCACCTGCCATCATAAATACTAAAAAGTAGCTAAAAAAAGCAAGCATATAATTCTGCGTCTGTGGTTTACTTCTGAATATCCAGTAAATACTAAAGAAAACAATGAACAGTAATGCAAACTCTATAGTTAAGAAAGAAAACATTTTTTTATTCAGTTACAAAAAATTAACCAAATATACCATAAAATTAACATTATTTTTCATTAGATTTTCTAATTTAAATTAATAGATTTCTTTCATAAATCACTTTTCACGCAGTTCTAATTTATAGATTCTTGCAATCAAATTAAACCTTAAGCCAAGTCGTTTCCCTCTGTTTCGATAACGTTCCGCTAGGATTTTGAAAATCTTTAATGTACCAAATACATTCTCAATTCCTATTCTTCTTTTATTAATTTCTCGATTATATGTTTTGAGCACAGGATCTAATTCACACCCTTTTTAGCCTTGCATGGCAGCAGGCTATAAGGATTTATAGCACAAATTCCTTGATAACCTTTATCAGCAAGAATAAATGAATTTGTTGGCACTAAATCAAGGGTAAGCATCCGCTAAACGCCCCCTACTAAAAGTAATCATAGACGCTTATTTTTCGTACCTCTTCATTACATTTCTCATCTTAATTTTTATAGGCTCTGACAACAAAAATATTGGTATTTTACGCAGTATTTTTTATGTTTATCGATACTTAAATAACCGAAAAATAGAATATTTGAAGAATCAATTAGCATCCCCTATTGTTGAGGAAGAGAATAAAAAACATATCAAAATGAGTTAAGTGTTGTAACACTACAAAAAGAACTCAATATAAACTAAAAACACTTACAGAAGTTACGCTGTATCAAACGTAAGGTCAACAGTGACCTTGCTGCAAGACTTTATCCAAACTGTAATTTGTTTTTGGCTTTTGATTATACGAGTTGTCAATTCACACTTGCCCAACCTATTGACCCTAAACGAGCTAAACAACTTGAAAAAATTGGAGCCTGTATTTTTTTCACTTTAGGGCTATTCGCTTACGGACTTCTACTTTATATGCTTTATATCTACGATATGCCACTTAACAACACTCAAAATATTATAGTTTAGGCAGGAATCAATTATTTCTCACTGTTAGCAATCATTTTTATAGGCACTCGAATATTAAATTTTTATGAAACAATCAAATGCTTTAAGATTTCTTGAATTATCAGAAAGAAATTTGAATATTCAACAAGAGCTTCTTTATCCTACTCAAAAAGAACAAAAATAAAACTTCTACAATAAGATGCAAGAAATTCTATGATTTCTTGCATCTTATTTAATTTACAGCCCTCACACTTCCCTGTAACGAGGTAACCGACCGCATACCTTTTGGTCCAAGCCTGTCAGCATCTTTGGCTTGTCAGACTTAACGATGTTTATCAGCAGTTCACATATGTTGGTCATAACATCCAGCCTAGCGCCGTATCCGCATTGATGCTTGCAGATAACACCCCCACCTCACGGCTTGGTGCGGCTTAAAAGCCCAGCTACATTGTCCCCGACAGCTTCACACAGGATCGTTGCCAATCCTGCATATGTCGGTAGGCTACTGATGACGGCACATCAGGTCCACACGCGATTTTCCTCGCTGGAACAATTACTCAAACGACTTCACGTCACACAAATTGATCATCTTTTCCAGGGACACGCTTGCCATTCTTTTCAACAATCTTGCCAATACTGATACGTCCTAACACTGGTGGTGTGATTGCTAAACCTTTGATCATGTTAATTTCCTTTTAGTAAAATTGAAGTTAAAAAATCACAAGCCAAATAGCATAGGATCATTGAAACAATAAAAAATCTATATTTTAGATAATCTAATATCTATATATAGTTATTGAATTAATAACAAGCACAATATATTGTGCTTTTACTAATTTTCATGATAATTTATCAATTGTCATGAAAACGAAGGAGATGACATATGGCTGGTAAAAATCAACATGTAGTTAAACGTGATAATGGTTGGGCTGTCCGTGGTGAAAAAAATTCCAAGGACACTTCTCACCATCGCACTCAACAAGAAGCATTCGATGCTGCTCGTGAAATTGCACAAAACCAAAAAAGTGAAGTTCTCATTCACGGTAGAAATGGACAAATCCGTGAGCGTAACTCTTATGGTAATGATCCTTTTCCGCCAGAAGGTTAAAAGCTTAACAAGATGCAAAATTTCACCAAAGGAAAAATAGCTATAAGAAATTTATAGCTATTTAAACAAAATTCATAAATCTGTATAAATTTGAAATCTGCGTGAGCCTTGTTTGTTTTGTGGAAATTGATTGAGGTATTCAGGATATTGTTTCAGTAATTCCTTACTATCTAAGCTGATCGAGTCTCTAGACCTTTTCCATGTCACTGAGCCTGATTTGAAGGTTGCTCGTTCAGCCTGTTGCATTTTGGCTTGTAATTGATGTTTTAGTAAGTCAAATGTTTCCTGACTGGTTTTAATTTGATGTTTCGCTTGAATCAACTCTTCAAATTGTTGATTGGCTTGAGCATCTGCGGATAAGTCTGTAGTTGTCAGTGGAACATGTTCAGGGTAAAGCAGTTGTAAGGCTTTAGCTGTCGATTCGCTGGCGTCAGCATCAGGTGGGGTATCTTTTTCCACACATTCCCAAAAGTGTCGTTCAGCATTGATGATATTTTGGATCACTGATTCTGAACGAATCACTTTAAATATTCGAGTTTCATGCCCACAGATCAGTACACAGATATGCGCTGCTTTCTTTCCTGTCACCGCCAATTGATGTTGTACTTGGCAAAGTACATATAGAGGTACACCATCTCGCCAAAGCTTAGCACCATGTTCTCCTACAGTTTTACATTCGAGAATTTGTACATCTGCATCACCGACCACCGAATAATCCAAATTGGCTAACATAAAGTGTTTATCAGCTTCAGGATGTTGTAGTACCGCATTGACTCGTCGGACCTTATAATTGGTATGCATGCTGTAATACTCAGCGACCAACGGCTCTAGTCGTTTGCCCCAATACAAAGGTGCATGCCCTTCACTTTCATCCTCAATGTTTTGTTGGATGCGTCCTGTTTTAATCATCCACAGTTCCAACATCGACATATAGGGATTGAGTCCACAAGCAGCAGCACAGTCACTGCTACCAATCCCTTGGCGACGTACTTCTAGCCATTCGGCTTGGGTCATGTGTTTGGTTTCTGCCAAACGTTTTGGATGTGTGAGTTTAGAGCGATGGACATGAATATTTGTTCTAGCTGGATTCGGTTGAATTAATACTGAGTTCATAAAAAAATTCCTCTGATTATTAAATTTTAGGCATAAAAAAAAGCCACATCTGGAGATGTGGCAAAGAGGTATTTGGATTCAAGGAGATTTTCAGGATCGTATTGATCTAATAGGTTATCTTAGATCCCAAATCTGAATCTAAACTTAAACAATCAAGCGTAATGCTTGTTCGAGCCCACGTTGTTTAAGCCCTGCGCCTGCACCGAACCATGCGGAATCAAGTCGATGATCCTGACTCATAGCGCGACGTTCGTGATCGGCAAATTCTGTGATCGAGCACAATAAGCCATAAGCGGTGTCTTTGGCTGAACTAAGCTCTGCTCCACGACCATTTCCATTAAACATGGTCATGACTTTAGACATGGCACGACCATTCGGTTCAGTCTTGGTGTCAGCTTTAGTGGCTGAGTTGGCTTGGGTAGCAACATTACGATAGAACTGAATAATACCCTCATCCTGTTCCGCCATGCTTAGGCTAGTGTTATTAAACACTGCATCGAAATAGGCTGCCGCTTCTTGTTGGGTCACTTTACGTTGACTGAGCTGTTTCATTTCGTACATGTGATCCTCCCATGCACGCACTGAAATCCCCAATTGCTGTTTAATTTTCTCTGCATCAAACTTGGTGCTGTGTGGCACTTTAACTACGCCTGAACTAGCGTTCTGACCTTTTAAGGCAATCGCTAAGGTGTTATTACACACCACACGAATACTGGTGAATTGTGCTGTTGTTGCCAATGTACCGTCACACGCCGTAGCCAAGAGAATGTAACCATTACTGACATCTTTACCCTTTAAAGCAGAAGTCTGCCCTGTTTTAGCTAAAGCCCAGAATTTTTTCCCACCTTTCAGCACCCCTGCGGTTTCTAGTTCAAAGCCTGATTGTTCAGTCAGGTCTTTGTAGAAATGCAGAATTTCTTGAGGCTGAACTTCCTGATAACGCTGACTGACCACAGATAAAGGGGCATGCGTATCGGAGCGATAAAGTACTCTCTGTTCTTCATAAGGCATGATGATGCTTTGTCCACGTTCATTTTTAGCCATATAGCTGACATCTGAAGATTCTATTCGCCAATCCATGCCTGCCTGCTGTGCCCAGACTTCAATGGGTTGGCTTTGTGTGAGTTGATTGCCTAAACCATGCCAAGGGGTTTGACCCACATAAGCCATAGTTTCTATTTGATGTGCCATGATTGCTTTTCCTATTTAGCGATTTAAATAATTTGAATGATGTAAATGATGTGAGTTACGAAAATCCCGATTGTTGGATTTCAAAATGCCGTAAGCATTGCTCACACTGGTAAAATAGTGTCACCATGTTGTCTTGATGCTGCACGTAGAGCAGAAACATGCCACCAATCACCAAGCCTACAAAACCACCAACCAAAGGGTGAACAGGACTGCGTTTTGACAACTGCATACAAGCGGCTGCCAAAGACATGGGTGAGAACGATGAAAGCTTTGCAAATACGCCTGAAGTGGGTTCAGTCTGGCGCAATAACGTGATATGTAATGAGTGACAATAAGGACACTGGTGCATGGTCTTCTCCTCTTAATAAAAGGCATAAAAAAACCACAAGCAATTGCTTGTGGCTTGATTAGACTTATATCGTTTTAGATGAATGCAGATTATCGACTTACTTTAGGAGTCGCTAAACCTTTCTTGGTACAAGGTTGGATACTTTCAATATATTGCCCATCACCCGTATCTTTAAAGAAACCATTTTTAGATTGGATTGCTAAACATTGCCCTTTTTTATAGGATTTGATTTGTTTGGCAACTGTTGCTGAAAGTGCATAACGATTAAGGATCACCTCACCTTTGGTGGTTGGAAAAATCACAGCTTCCTCACCAAATCCTAAATCTTTTTTTAAGGTGATATGCTCTGTTTTTGCCATGACTGCTGTTGTTAAAAATAAGCTGATTAAAGCACAGCTGATAATTTTGATATTTTTCATGGTGATATTCCTGTTTTAAAGGGGTATAAAAATGATTAAAAAATTCAATGTCTAAGAAGAAGTAAATTTTTTAAAAACAAGGTTTGTATCCTTCGCTTAAAACTTGATTGTTGCTTTGATTCCAGCGCACCACATACCAAGTACATTGATAACGATCTGAGTCCCATGCTGTACGATAGGTAATGCTGTTACCCTGTTGACTCCAACCTTCCAGACGTTTCGCTACCTGATCAGGGCTAGATCGCCCCCAAACCTCCATGAGATGTGACACTAACATCTGATCAATACTTGAAACGGTTGACTTGAGATCGGCTGGTGCAGTTTTCATTGGTTTTAAGCCATACTTTGTAGCATTCGAACTTAAGGTTTTTCCTTCATGATATTCAGAATCGACTTGCATAGTTAAATGCTCAGTCGCTGAGTTTTGTGAAGCTTTAGCTTCTTCCACTGCGGCTAAAGCACCTGCAACGTCATCTTCACTAGGACCTAAATGCTCAGTTTGTGTTGTTGCATCTACAGTTGAATCTTGAACGATTGGTTCATATGCAGCTTGAGCTCCATCAGCAGTTTGAATTTTTTTGGCTTTGGTCTGATCTAATGCCAACTGTGCTAACTGTAGATCTGCTTTACGTTGTAAATGTTGGTTCAATAGATAAGCACCGATGATGACTAAAGCCAATATCACGCCAGTGATTTTCCAGTATGGTTTAGGTGTAGTGATTTGAGTTGAATTTGTCATTGTTACGCTTCTTGATAGTTTTAAGAAAATAGCCATTCCAGAAAAAGAAAGGGCCAAACGAAAGCTCGTCCTAAAAGATAGGCTTTGGAATAACCAGCAGGAAAGCTCCAGATCAATTTGAACCAGTAGCCCAACATAATGAGTAAATAAGGCGTCAATAGATTTCTCATATTTAAACTCTCCTAATTCAATTCAGCCATACAGGCTAAACCTGCTCGCTGTACTTGCTCTTCCCAATCTTCTGGAAATTGCATAGGGCTCTTGATCTGCTTAAGCTGGTCTTCTCCGTAATGTTTCTCTAGATTGCTATAGCTGCATGAACAGAAACTACGGTTAGCACCCAAATTACGGCAACCATCTTTAAAACCTGTTTCAAATGGGCTGCTACAGGCAGTCAGTAAGACACTGCCTGTTAATGAAAAAATGAGTTTCAATTTCATTCTATCCTCTCTTATATATTTATGTTTTTAATGCCTGAGCCTAGAGCTTTATGGCTTCACTGAGGTAATGTGTAAGTGAAATTGCTTTAATTACGATCAAAAAAATTAAAATGAAATTGTTGTTATAAAACCCCAGACGTGATTTATCCTGAGTAAATCCCAAGTTCATCATTGATTTTAGTCATCATAAATTTTTCAGCGAATCAGCAAAAGTTATGTCCTGCATAGCAGTGCAGATAAGAATTGAGATAAAGAAAAGAGGTTTAAGTTTGAAATAGTACGCATGGCGGACTCCTGTATGTAAGAGAAGTTCTGCCACAATCACTGCTAAATAATGGTGGTAGAACGAAAAGGGGTTAGCAGACTGGACATACAGACCCAGCACACCCAAAGGTGTCCCCTTTCCGTCCTACCGCAACATGAGGGGACGAGTGGGTTTCACACAGACCTCCCCCTCAGAAGGAGTAAATCTGATGTGCTGTATGAAAACGGTCTGCTAAAACCGACTGGCAATGTAGGCCAGCGAATCAAGGATAATCATTGACACCAAATGAGTCAATCTAATATAAAGCAATTGGTTCATTCGCTATGCAAATGGATATTCAAGCAATTTAAAAATGATCATGAATGTTCATAAGTCTATTAAGTAACTGTCGGCACCCTACTCCCCCCCAACAAAAACTCACGATATAAACTGCGAAATAATGGTACAAAGTGACATCATCATTAGGGGGTGAAATATTTCCTATAAGCAATTAAAAAGTATGGGTTTAATAGCTAACTGTGCACATCACAACTCACCCTTACTTTTCACAAAAGTTTTGCCTAATATTTGCAGTTTAGTAAAAATTCTTTTTAATCTTGATATAATTTTTCCCAAAGCATATCAGATAGCTCAACATGAACAATCAGATGAAATTTGAAAAACAAATCGAAGAAATTGAGATACTAAAACGATTTGTCATTAATAATATTCGCAATCCAGCAATCTCGATCCAATACTTTCATCACTTTGCCCATGTTCAAAATGAAGCAGAGGAACAACAGGTTATTCAGTCACTCCTCGATCATGGTCATTTTTCAATTTCAAATGAACAGAAAACATGGTTAGAACAAGGCTTACAACCACATTATTTTGACAAAACTAAATTTATTGAATTACCCATAGAAGACCGTCTCTATCGTCATTATGATGAAGTTTTAAATGCAATTCGGGATTTTGAAAGCTATATTGCTTCAGATGATTATGCAAACCCATTACTAAATAAACTCCTTGACCCAACAACAGAGACTGTTCCCCTCAATTCAACAACTAAGGATAAGTTGCTTCAGAGTTTTAAAAAGGCGCAAACTGCCTATCAACATGCCTTTCAATTTTATGCACGGCATATGGATTGTAGATCAGCCAATATTCCAGATAAAATTTCTGAAAAAATAAAAAAAATACAGGCTCAGGCATATAAAGATTTAGAAATCAAAGAAATGATTCGGGTTTATTTAAAACCCAAATACAAAGAGCACGTGGAAAAATATCTCAGCCCAACCCATAAAAAGAATATTGAGGCACATGCGCTTTTTGACACTGAAATTGACGTTGAATATGAAACAATGATTCTTCCAATCATCATAGAAATTTACGAACATAAACAAAGAAATTTATTGAATAAACAGAATGCCTTTAAAAACGCTCAAAATAAGGGAAGCTATTGCTATACCTATATGCCTAGAAAGAAAAAGGTTAAAGATATCTTCATTAAAACTGGTATCCAAGGTGCCATACATATCAAACGCTTAGATGACCGACTTGAGGGCTGTAAGAAAATATTAGAAAAATTACAGGCTGAGGATGCCATTCCTTATATCCATAAAAATATTCTGCAAAATTTTTATCAATGGAAACATCAAATTAAAGATCAAAATGACGAAAATCTTTCACTTTATGAAAAAGTTAAAAAACATTATACCGTGGAAAGAAGAAATGCGTATTTAAAAACAAATATTTAACTCAATATTCACAACCTCAAGATCCTCTAAATAAAAACTCTCGGTGTACGAGGACTGTGAGGCTGTCCCAGCCCCGACTAAAGTATTCCTATGTTGTACGACATGCGCTTAAATCCCCCCAACAAGGAAAACACTTATGGTTTCAACAACCGATCCCTTCAAAATGATCACACGTCTTGATCTAGAAGAACTGACAGGCTTATCTCGATCAACCATCTACGATCGCATGAATTCAAAGTCTAAACGTTATGACCCTGACTTTCCCAAGCCTGTTAAGTTTGGTCATCTGACACGGTGGAGGCTCAGTGAAGTTCAGTCTTGGATTCAATCCAAAATTGAAGCCCGTAATCATCTGCAAAAGACAGCCTAACTGTGTATATCTCATAAATTGAGATATTCACGTAAATCCATTATGAATTTGTGCATAGCCTGTCTGTTTTACTTGAGTTTTGCTTGAAGATGAATAAAGGTATTAAACCATTTAATATATTATTTAATATATTAATATCTTTTAGATATTTAGATTATTGAATATATTGATCTTTATACTGTAAGAGACAGAGATGATTGAGCAATGATGATCTGTAGTGATTCTGACTACTCTAGCAAAGTCAGATCACTCATTGAGTTAATCCTTCTCAAAGAGTAGATCATAGTTCACTGATGTCATTCATCCTATTTAGACACGACTCAACATCGTGGCTACAGACAGCTATTGTCCAAATTTCTTGAAACCTATTATCGAGAAGTTTATGAACAAACCAAAACTCCATAACTCCGTTGGCACATTTACGCTTGAGGAGCTAACTGCTCTTCAGCGTTCTGATCTAAGCTCAAGCATGATGACAGCACTAGATGGCAACTCATATCAATTTCTACATGCGATTGATCATGTGGCTGATATTTGCTTCAACATTGTCAATGTCATTGCTCAATGCCAAAAAACTCAACTTCCAGTAGCAAAATTAGTGAAAGAAAAGTCTCCTTTCTTTCCTGAACGTCATCGACTCCATTTTCTTCCCAAATGGGAATCTTTAGAAGAGAAAATACGCTCAGCATTCCAGCATCAATTTTCTACGAATTATTCATATGGTGCAGAAGTAAAAGCATGGATGTCCGTGCAATCAAAATTCTCTTCAGAAGACCTTGAGATACTCTCCTTCCCTGCGCTTATCAATCCTAAAGATAAGCAGAGTGCCCAAAGGTATGTTGATTTATTTAATCTGTTTATAGCGCGGCTGATTAAATACCTGAGTAGTGCCGAGTATAAAAAGAAAATTAGAGATCGAAATATAATAAAGAAAAACAATAAGTTAGCATGCATTAAACTTTTCAACCATCTCATTGCAAAGTTTGCCAGAGTCTTGGTCATCAGAATGGATTTTGCATTGAAGCGTGATCCAGAAACCCTGCTCAAACATGCATCGTCTATGGCTCTCCCTTATTCGCGTCATGACCTGATTTATCTAAAGAGGTCTATGAAAAAGTTTAAGGACAATTGGCGCAATAACAAGCTATTAAGCACCATTGAAGGCTATATTTGGCAGTATGAATACTCTCATGCCACAGGGTTCCACATACACGCCTACTTTTTCTATGACGGTGATAAACACCAAGAGGATATTACGCTCGCCCAATATATTTCAGGCTACTGGAAAAAAATAACCAAAAATCGTGGTTGTACCCACATTTGTAATATGCAGAAAGACCAATACAAACACTGTGGTATTGGCATGATTCATTATTCGGATATTAAAAAACAGTCTTACTTATTCAAAACCTTTGATTACATCGTCAAAGCCGATCAGTTTTTTATGTTTTCTGAGTTGAAAAATTTTAAACGATTTCAGCGCAGTGAGCTTCCTGAACCTAAAGCCAATTCAGGTCGCCCTCGCACTCTAATCACAACAAAATCTCAACCATTCACTCAGGACGTGTAAACATGACTACATTCAGCGCTATGCAAAAAACCGAAGCCCTTCATTATCTCAATACAGTAACTAGAGCTTATGCTTATCAAAGGTACGAGCATGCTGCCCCTATTTCTTTAGTCTATTACTCTGAGCTGATCCAAAAAATCAAAAAAAAGCAGAGTTTTCGGATTTTTACCCATAATCCAACTGTATTCCCTCACCCATGTATACCCAATCTCTATATAACCAACTTAGGTAATCTTGCTCTCAAAATTGTAACAGACAATACTTGGAATCCGTATACAACAGGTAAATTTAGGGATGCTTTACCTCACCCTGAAATTGCCCTATTGAGCCAATTGATGATGAAACATGGTATTCACAATATCCCTATCGGAGCGTATCAACTTGTAGAACAAGCTTGTGAGATGTGTTTTGCTGATTTCAAAGTCCAAATCCAAACCAGAGCAATCACAACTCAATGTCGATCGTGGAACAAAAGATTTGTATATCTTACTGGCTCATACGATCGATTCTTGGAATTCATCTATGGTGAAACTAATCGTTTTGAAGTTCATTCACTCGTTGTACAGCGTAGAGTATTTAATGGGTTTGAGCCTGTTTTTGGTGATCCTGACTTTAGAGATTTGTCTGCCTATGAGATCGTTCAAGAGAAATCTAATGAAATTATTCGCGATGTTTGGCGTAAACGCTGCCAAAATAATGTCCTCGGCATATTAGCTAGAGATGAAATCGACATTGATCAGACCCAATCAATTAGACTAATATTCTTTGTCAGAAAAGAATATTCAGACCTATGTCCATTTAATAGTACACCACTATACCAAACACTCGCGCCTTATTTTATTAATCTCAATCGTGATCATATCGCAGTAGGTACGTTCCACACTATGAATTCTGGTTTTACCCCGCTCTACCAAGGGCAAGAACACAACTATTATGACTTAAATCAAATTCACGTGGGCAATCGCCTAAATGTACTCAAAGCTCAACTGGTTGTTACTGACCACTGGTTTAGACTCAGAGATAACGCTCCCAGTCTACGAATTGAGCGAGGTAAAGCTGATTATGAAAGATAGTTAAAAATTAGATTTAAAAAGCAGCATGAGTTATTCCATGCTGCTTTTTTTATTTTCATGATTTCATTTAAGTAAAGGTCTTTCAAAATAGAGCCTAATATTAGCTCAATAGAATCATACCTACAGTTTAAGATCATTTTATTATTGTCTAGTAATATTTCAATGATGATCCAAACACGTTCTATAAAGACTCAATAAATGCGATTACAGCCAAGATTTTATGTGGGTTACTATGTGGGGCAAAAAACAGATAAGAAAAAAGCCCTTGCAAAAACAAGAGCTTATCTCAATATTTGGCGGAAGCGGTGAGATTCGAACTCACGGAGGACTCACACCCTCGTCGGTTTTCAAGACCGGTGCATTAAACCGCTCTGCCACGCTTCCAATGGCGGCTATCATATAAATAAAAATACAACTTGGCAAATCTTTTTCTGCATTTTTACACTCGAATGTACAAAATAAAATCAAATCCCATTAATTTGCTGAAATTTCATGCTTTTCATAGCGAATTGAGTTGATATACCAAAGCTTTTTTCCGGAAGGTGTCATTACTTCGACTTCATCATCCACCTGCTTAGAGAGCAAAGCCCTAGCCATCGGAGAGTCAATCGAAATATGTTGTGGGTGATGGTCATATATTTCATCGACACCCACAATCCGCAAAGTTTTAGATTCCCCTTCATCGTTTTCAATTTCGACCCAAGCCCCAAAATAGACTTTACCTTCTTGCTCGGGTGCAAAATCGACGATACGTAATTCTTCTAAACGTTTACCTAAATATCGTACACGGCGATCAATCTTTCTTAGCAGCTGCTTATTGTATTGATAGTCCGCGTTTTCAGATCGGTCACCTAGACTGGCAGCCCATGTTACCTTTTTAGTCACTTCCGGGCGTTCTTCACGCCAAAGTCGTTGCAGTTCTGCAACCAGTAAATCATGTCCCGAACGGGTGATTAAATTAGATTTCATGATTTAAAACCATTCACCATAGATCTGCATTGAGATGCATTAAAAAATACTGATGCTAGTTTACTGCCAACGTGTAAAAAAGTCAGAACGCTGCAACGGATTTTTAGTACAAATATACTATGTTTTTTAGTCTCGCTTGAATCCCTAAATAGAAAAAAATCCATGTAAAATCCTAAACTAAAATTTTCTCAACAGCGTTCTAACTTAACTTACATACGCTACATTTACTTACAGTTTTTTCAACTTTTATTTCAAAACTATTTCAGTATAAATTTAAAAAAAATATAACTATAAAAATCATCGTATTACATATTATATAG
>NZ_JADVOP010000012.1 GCF_016508585.1 Acinetobacter baumannii | reverse complement strand
TGACGAATTATTGAATGTTTTAAATAAAATTAACAAAATTATATATTAATTTTTTTTGTAATCTGGTTATTTAAATTATAATGAAAAATATACTTTTATTTAAAAAGCTTTGTGGTTTATACAGGTTTTATTTAAGTATATGCTGAATTTGTTTAAATCTAATACGGATGATTGATTAATGAAAAAATTATGGTTCTTGCCTTTATTGATGATGGTTGGATGTACAACAGTAGCAACGGGACAAAATCATTTTAAAAATGACATTGAATTAAGTTTTTATCATTATTTGTCGAATAAAAATAGTTCTAATTATGTTGGTGCATATTGTATAGGATATAAAGATGGTCAGAATGTGACTAACCCTCAGCAAGAAATTTTAAAAAAACTAACACAGTCCAACCCAAATATTGTTCCAGTTTCAGAATGTACTGTTGCCAATGATGTAAGACTTAAAAAGGACAATTCGAAAGCAACCTTACTTTTTATCAACTCGTTAAACTGTGATGATCAGCAGCAGTGTACAATTCAAGGGGGTTATTATTTAGGTAATTTAGGTTCACAAGCATCTACATATAAAGCAGTTAAAGTTGATCAAAAATGGTTTTTCACAGTTGCTGATCAAGGACCTGTATCCTAATTTTAAGGTCTTAAGTTACTCATAGAATCACTCCGGCACTTTATGGGTTGGAGTATTCGGCTAAAAATAATAATGTCAGGCATAGCGTTTTAAATCTAATCCTAATGCTCCTATTCAATCAGATAATAAAACTTTTTAAGTGAATCTATTCCTACGACTTATTAGGGAAATTCTATAAAACATCATGATTTTGAGTTGATGAGTTTGATAATCGTCTCAACAATAAGAAAAAAACAAATAAATGTCTAATTCATAATGAGATTTTTTAAAGGCCATGAGCTTAAAAAATGTAATTGATTGTCATTTGAGATATTCTTCACCTTGTGTTAAGTTTTTCTTTATTAAATGTAAGGTCATAATAATGCTTAATAATATTTTTACTTTTTTCGATAGATTGGGATATACAACACAAAAACGTGCCATCCGTGTTCAGTTTTCAAACTCACAACTCAATGCCCAAGTCATGCTGCAACGTATTGATGGTTATCATGCCATCAATGCGGGATTATCCGCAGAACTGATCTGTCTTTCAAGCAATCCATTCATAGAACTCAAGCAGTTTATCGCTTGCCAAGTCTCAGTGGATCAAGTCACAGATTCAGGCAAGCTATTTAGAACTTCGGGGATTATTACAGGTGCATCGCAAGGACAATCTGACGGAGCTTTGTGCTTATATCGCTTAACCCTGCAAGACCCAACAAGCCTATGGCATAAACGACGTAACAGCCGCGTGTTTATGAATAAAAGCATTCCTGAAATTTTTCAAGTAATTTTCAAGGAATGGCAGACGAAAAGCAATTTGTTTGCATCCAGTTTAAAACTGGACCTCAGTGGTCTAACCAAGACCTATGACGTACGTCCATTTTCAATGCAGATAAATGAATCTGACTACACATATTTGACTCGAATTTTACGTGAAGAGTCAATCAATTGGTTGATTGATGAATCAAATTATGTGGTTTTAGATCACAATCAAGGTATAGAACCACAGCAGTTACGTTTAATTGATGGCAACGCGCAATTTAAAGCGCTTGACCGTAGAAGCATCCGATACCACAGATCCCATGCCACTGAACAGTACGACAGCATCACCAGTTTAGTCGCAAACAGGCAATTACAGTCGACTGCAATCCATATACAACGTTGGCAAGCAGATGATTTAAGTCTAGAAGACGGCAGTGGTTCAGTATTGAGTTCTCACAAGCACAGTGCAAATCGAGACAATGAAAGTCTAAGCTTAGAACAGGCATGGAGTACATCTCCAGCATGGATCAGTGACCTTAAAGGTGAAGACCAAGCCACAAAATCAGGTCATCACCAACTCGAGAAACTCAACCAACAACTGAGTCAATACCAAGCCTTACAGGCCAAATACTTTACAGCACATAGTCATGTCCGAGATACCCAGGTCGGCTATTGGTTTGAGTTGTTGGAAAATCCAGAACTTGAAAAAAATCATGCTGCTCAAGATCGGGAGTTTTTAATACTCAAAAAGCACTACTACAATCAAAACAACCTTCCCAAAGACATTCAAGATCAGGTTGAAAAACTCTTAATGCTGAGCCATTGGCAAATCAGCAAAGACAGTGAGCAGGAACGGCAAGCCAATGAGCTGATGATTGTGCGTCGAAGTATTGACGTGGTTCCCGAATACGATCCACTGATACATCGTCCTAGTGCCTATGTACAACGTGCCATCGTGGTGGGTGATGGCGAAGAAATCCATGTCGATGAATGGGGGCGGATTAAAGTCCGTTTCTTATTTACCCGCCCTGATGATCATGCCCATGATGGTGGTGCAGGTTCAAATGATAATGATACCGACTCTGCTTGGGTGGATGTACTGACCCCTTGGGCGGGTGACGGTTATGGTGCAAGGTTCCTGCCGAGGGTTGGAGAGATTGTCGTTGTTGAGTTCTTTGACGGCAACCCTGACAGACCATTTGTGACAGGACGAATCCATGAAGGACAACGTTCTCCTACCCAGTTTGATCTCAAAGGCAAGCTACCTGACACGAAAAAGCTCAGTGGTATCCGCTCAAAAGAAGTGAATGGAGAAGGCTTTGGACAACTCAGGTTTGACGACACGACTGGACAGCTCAGTACACAACTACAATCGAGTCATGGTGCAACACAACTCAATCTAGGAAACCTAAGCCATCCTAAAGAAACCGCAGAAAGTGAGGGGCGTGGTGAAGGCTTTGAGTTAAGGACGGATCAGTGGGGGGCGATTCGAGCCACTAAAGGTATTCTACTCAGCTCAGAAGCGTCTGAACAAGCTCAAGGTGCACAGCTTGCGCGTTCTAAAGTGCTTGAAAATATAAAACATCATGCCGATAGCAATCAATATTTTAAAGAAATTGCAACAGTACACCAAATAGATGAACCTGATCTAAGCGCTCAACAATCATTACAAGACAAACTTCAAAAATGGGATGAAAGCAGTGATGCTTTAGTCACTTTGCATAGTGAATCAGCGATGATCTTAGACAGTAAAGAGAGTCTCTATCTTGAGTCAAAACAAAATATAGATGTAAGTAAGTCAAAGAACCTGCAATTTTTTACGGGTAAAAGTTGGATTGCCCAAGCCTTAAACAAAATTACCATCTTCGCCAAACATGCAGGCATCAAGATTAAATCGGGTGAGGGCGATGTAGAGATGACTGCACAAAAAGGCAAGATGATACTTTCATCACAACAACAAATGCATGTGTATTCACTCAGTGATTTTGTCAGGGTGGAAAGTGGGAAAGGAATACTGCTCACCTCAGGTGGCGGCTTCATTAAAATCCAGAACGGAAATATCGAAATTGCCTGTCCAGGATTACTTGAATTCAAAGCAGGTCAGATCAAAACCAACAGTGGTGCAACACTTTCAATGCAGCTCCCTGCAATGCCTGAACTCAAGGCACAGTATGATGAGCATTTTATTTTGCATTATCCTGATGGTGTGCCTGCAAAAAACTTGAAATATAAAATAACTGCTGATGATGGGGAAGTTTTTGAAGGTGTTTCAGATGAGGATGGAAAAACAAATATCTTTAGTAAAGATGCAATGAAAGCATTAAAAATCGAGGTTTTTGCGCCTGAATAAATAATGAGGAGAATTAAGCCATGCAGTTATTTAAGCGTATTGTTCTCTGTTTATTTACAACAATATCCTTTAATGCTTGCTCTAATGTTGAGAAACAAAAAGAAGGTATAAACGTGATCGATTTTAAAAACCCAAAAAAAGTCTGCTTTGGACGAATTGAAATGATGGTGCCGAAAGAAACTGAAGTTGAGTACAGTAACTTTAATTATAACGGCAGTAATATTGAGGTTGATGAAAGTATTAAAACCTATGATGCTTACCAAAAGCTGATTCACGATAAAATACAATACTTAAAAAACGAGCCTCATGAAACAGAAGGCACTTTATTAAAAAGTGAAATGAACGGACCTGTACAACAAATTGGGCGCTCCGTCAGTCATGTGATTATTTATAGAGATGGAAAATATGTTACTTCTCTTTTTGAAGTATATGGTTATCTCTACTTAAGACCGGGAAAGCTGTTGATTTTAAAAAGTGGTGCAAGCAATGATTTGTTAGATCGAGCATTAGCTCGAATCACACATAATTTAAACAGCATCAAAATACGGTCAGTGCAAGGTGAAGAACAAGCAGGTTTATGCTGGAAAGAATATTTTATTGTCGATGATATGAGCAAAAATATTCCCTTTACGGGTGGATATTTGCATTTTAGATTTCCGAGTTATCCGGGCGTTCGAGCCGTTATTGAACATCGGATTCGTTTGACATCAGATATGCCCTTGATTGAGCTTATGAAAAAGAGACAGCAAGAATTACCCGATCTTGTAAAAGTTCAAATGAAACTTGAAAATTTAAGGGAGCATCAAAAAGTCATTAATGGTCTAGCGGGTGAAGAAGTGTTGAATCATATTTCTGAACGTGCACGTTTTGAACGAGGCTTTGAAGACGGGTCTTGGCAATATTTAGGCAGTTTAGAAAATGGTAATGACCCCTATATTCAGTTAATGTTCGAAAGTGCTGAAATGGTGAATCCCAATGAATCTTTTTACGCCATGATTAGCCAAAAAAATGCACTACATTTATATGATTTTATTTTAAATAGCCTTCAGATTTCACCCAATAATAAAAAGGAAAAATAAAATGGCTGAAGTTGTTTCACAAACCCATTCTGCAACCAGTCCAAGTTCAAATCAATCTGGTACTTTTGTTGAAGTGCCACTTCATGACACGATTCCGATCATATTTGTCCCTGGCATTATGGGGTCAAATATTTTTAATACAGCCTTGGGTAAACCTGTTTGGATGTTAGGCAATGGTACTGGAATTGCAAGGACATTATTTCAACAAATGAATAAAAGCCCAGCGATTTTACAAAGAGAACTAGATCCTTTAAATACTCGAGTAGATGCTACTGGTGATATCAAAGTGGATAGTCGTTTAAAGTTAAATGAAAAAACCTTAAGAGATCGCTATTGGGGGACCGTACACTGGGACAGTTATGGTGGCGTCTTAACCTACCTGCAAATGGTTTTAAACAACGTTGATTTAAAAGAGCAACCTATATATGGCATGGGCGGTATAGGTGGTGGTTATGCAGCGATTCAGCAAATAAAATTGCAAGAATCTATTTATGAATGGAAAAGCCTGTTAAATCCAAAAGAACGAGATCATTGGCATCCTCAGCAAGCATTCACTGCTGTAACTGAACAGGATATTGAACATTTAAAGGCGTTTCATTTTCCTGTCTATGCTATGGGCTATAACTGGCTGCAGTCCAGTGAAGATGGTGCACAAATCGTTTCCACAAAACTGGATGCGATCAAAAAATCATATGGTCAACGTTTTCATAAATTTATCATCGTCACGCATTCCTTAGGCGGACTACTTACTCGTCGCCTCGTACAACTTCGTGGAGACCTTGCTGGAGTCGTACATGGGGTGATGCCTGCTGAAGGTGCAGCGGCAGCGTATCGACGTATTGTTACTGGATCAGAAGATGTCGGTGCTTTGCCTGCTTATGTGCTTGGCAAGAATACCGAACATGTGACTGCTGTCTTGGCCAATGCACCAGGAGGATTAGAGCTTTTACCAAGCAAAGCCTATAATAAAGGCAAACCATGGTTATTTTTAAATGGCTCAAGCTTAAGCAATGGAACAAACTTACAAGAGCATCAAGTTGCCTTGCCAGAAGCAGATCCTTATGAAGAAATTTACAAGGCAGATGGTGTATGGTGGGAAATGGTCAAAGCGGAACTTATTGACCCTGCAAATATGGTAAAAGATAATGATCCAGGTAAAAGAACAAAAGATGTATATTTTAAAAAGATTGAAAAAATTAAAGAATTTCATGACAAAATAACAAATAAATATCACCCATGTACTTATGCTCATTATGGACATGATTCCAAATTTTTCAGTTTTGGGACATTGAAATGGACGCTTGATCAACCGCTTAGAGGGTTAACCACAAATCAAATAAAAAATTTACCAAGGGTCAGTGCTCAAGAGATTGAAGTACATAATCAGCAAGTTGCAAAAGATGCCATGTATATGGGTCAAGGTGCGATGTACTATATGAAAGCAAATTCGAAAGAAAATAATGGTTTGAGATATATCAAACTCAGTAATGGAAAATTTGGTACATTTAAAATATCTCAAAAAAATGCAGAGGGTGATGGAACAGTACCTTGGCAATCTGGTCGCGCACTTTTAAAACAAGTGGGTGTGAAGCAGGTTTTTCAAATGACGGGGTTTGATCATCAAGGATCATATAACAATATTCATGTGCGTCGCTCAGTGCTTTATTCAATCGTTAAAATTATTCAGGACAATAATATCAAACCTAAATATAGATAGATGGCACAAGCTGTATCATTTATAAAGCGCTCGAAATAGAGGGAAAGTATTTGTCTGAAGATTCAGTTGGATTACAGGTGTTTATAATTTAGAACTGAATAAAAGTGATTGATGAACGAAATCTATTAATTAAAATATTCGCCCTGGAACCTAGACAAAGACTCACTTTGGCAGTGAGTCTAATGGATTAAAAATCATAGTAAAAATAGTGAATATTTTTATTGTTATAAAAACACAATCAATAAAATGATCCCCAATACAACACGATACCATGCAAAGACTCTTAACGTATGTTTTTCAACAAATTTAACCAATGCTTTAACTACCAGAATCGCAGCAATAAATGCAGCAACAAAGCCGATTGAAATATTGATCAGATTATCTGAAGTTAAAACATCTGCATTTCGAATTAAATCATAGGTCGCTGCACCTAACATGGTCGGCATTGCAAGGAAAAATGAAAATTCAGTTGCCGCTTTTCGCGATAACCCCGATAACATTCCGCCGATGATGGTTGCGCCAGAACGAGATGTTCCCGGAATCATGGCAACACATTGTGCAAAACCTACGAGAATAGCTTGTTTTAGAGTAATGTCAGTTGCTTCTATGGTTTTTGGTTCAAACTTTCGTGCTTCGACTGCAAAAATAATAAAACCACCAATAATCAAAGCAAAAGCCACGACGAGCGGGCTAAACAAGACTTGTTTAATAAAATCAACAGCAAGTACGCCAATCACGACAGCCGGAATAAATGCAACCAAAACATTGATGGTAAAGCGTCTAGCATGTGCATCGCCTGAGAAAAAGCCGCGCACTAATTCAATGATCTTTTGACGATATAGCCAGCATACTGCCAAGATTGCCCCCAGTTGAATCACGACTTCAAATACCCGACCTGAATCTGAGTGGAAGTCGATCAAATGACCAAACAGAATTAAATGTCCTGTACTGGAAATCGGTAAAAATTCAGTTAGACCCTCAATAAGCCCCAAAAACAGAGCTTTTAATAGTTCAAAATTTTCCATAATTGAAATAAACAAGAATTTAAAAAATTGAACCTTTTTAATGTATTTAACCCTACTTATAAATGGAAAAAGACAAAATTTTACGAAATTTTTACGCAGCTGATCTGGCAGTGAATAGAGAGTTTACGGCAACTTTTTCGATACTAGGCAATGGAATATCCCAGTGTTTAGGATGGAAAAGATGACTGCTAAATATATAGCGCATCAACAAGTACAGCATCCAAAAATATGCTTACGACAAAAACTTAAAAATCATACCCAAACTTGCAAGATTGGCATTTCATTTTTCAGCCTTTCAAATCAAGGAGTCTGGTCATGTTAGAGTTTATTTTACTCTTGGTCATTGTGATCGTTCTTGCTTATCCCTTAGGAAAATATCTTGCATGCATTATGCAAAATCGCAAGATGAAAATTGATCCGTTATTTAATTGGATTGAAAAGCCGATTTATGCCTTATTGGGTACCGATCCAAAACAGGGGATGAATGTTAAAACCTATTCATTGAGCTTCGTGATCAGTTGCTTGGTGATTGGATTGGTCACTTGGCTGTTGTTTATGTTCCAAGCCAATCTACACTTGAACCCCAACCATGCGCCCAATATGTCGTGGGATTTGGCATTGCATACCATGGTTTCATTCCTGACCAATACCAACCAACAGCATTATTCTGGGCAAACCCAATTGTCTTATCTGTCTCAGATGGTGGGTATTGTGGGATTGCAAATCATCACACCGATGATGGGGCTAGCCATGGTTGTTGCAACACTCCGTGCTTTATTCTCTCCACCTGCTAATGATTTGTCTGCAGTAGATCATCAAATACCGTTTGGCAGTAAAGTCCAAAAAATCAATGTTGGAAATTATTGGGCTGATGTGATACGTCCTACATTTCGGTTTTTGATTCCATTGTGCATGGTTTGGTCATTATTGTTGAATAGCCAAGGTGTTCCTGCAACATTTCAAGGTGGACCAGAAGTTCAAGTGGTCGATCAATCCACTGAGTTGAAAACACAAAAAATTCCTTTAGGACCTGTCGCACCCATGGTTGCCATCAAGCAATTGGGGAGTAATGGCGGGGGGTGGTATGGACCAAACAGTAGTGTGCCTTTAGAAAATCCAACGCCACTTTCGAATTTTTTGGAAATGATTGCAATTTTGCTGATCCCTGTTGCCGTGATCTTTATGTTGGGTTTTTTCACCAAACGTGCAAAATTTGCAGGCTTTGTGTTTGGTTCAATGCTGCTGATGTCGGTGATTTCTGCAACAACAGCCATCTGGTCTGAAAGCCTGTCTTCTACAGCAACCCAACTGTATGCGATGGAAGGTAAGGAGATGCGTTTTGGTGAGGCATCTTCTGCACTGTGGGCAGCAGTGACCACGCAAGTCAACAATGGCTCAGTGGATATGATGCATGACTCTGCATCGCCTTTAACAGGTTTAGTGGCACTCGCCAATATGTTGATTAATGCCATTTGGGGCGGTATTGGTTGCGGCTTGCAGCAATTCATTATTTATCTATTTTTGGCTGTATTTATTGCAGGCTTGATGACAGGACGTACGCCTGAATTATTTGGACGCAAGATTGAAGCCGGTGAAATTAAATTATTGGCTGTGGTGATTTTAATTCAGCCGATCGTGATTCTGTCTTTAACTTCAATGGCTTTGTTTTTTCCAGAATTGACGGGCAACAGCAATCCACAATATCACGCCGTTTCTCAAGTTCTATACGAATATGTTTCTGCTTTTGCCAATAACGGTTCTGGTTTCGAAGGCCTGGCAGACAATACGGTGTGGTGGAATCTGACATGTGTCATTGCTTTGTTGCTTGGACGCTTTCCTACGCTGATTATCCCACTCATCATTGCTGCACGTTTGGCTGCTAAACGCCAAGCGCCTGAAAGCAAAGGCAGTCTAAAAGTTGAAACACCAACATTTGCATTGACACTGATCGCCATTGTCGTGATGTTGACCTTATTGCAATTCATGCCAGTCCTTGTCTTAGGACCGATTGCTGATCATCTGTTATTGGTACAAGGTTAGGGTGAGTAAAATGAATCATTCAAAACAATCCACTTCGAATAAAACCTCTACGCTTTTTCAAGCTGAGGCTTGGAAGAATGTCTGGGTTAAACTATTACCCCAACATGCGGTAAAAAACCCTGTGATGGCGATCGTATGGTTGGGTACGATCATTACTTTGATCAGTACCTTGATGGGTAAAGCGGATGTACTATTTGGTCTTGCAGTCAGCTTCATTTTATTTATCACCGTCCTCTTTGCCAACTATGCTGAAGCGATTGCAGAAGCGAAGGGGAGAGGTCAAGCTTCTTCATTGCGGCAAGCCCGTCAAAATTTGACGGCACGGCGACTCATCTCTAAAACTGATGCAGAGGGTGAACAGGTCGCGGCGACCCAATTAAAAATGAATGATTTGATTGAAGTCCGCGCAGGTGAACTGATTCCTGCAGATGGTGAAATTATTGAGGGTTTTGCCACCATCAATGAAGCTGCGGTAACAGGAGAGTCTGCACCTGTGTTACGTGAAGCAGGAACAGACAAGTCTGGTGTCATTGGTGGAACTAAAGTTTTAACGGATCGTATCATTGTGCAAGTGACTGCTGAAGCAGGACACAGTTTCCTTGATCGCATGATTGCACTGGTTGAAGGCTCCAATCGACAAAAAACTCCGAATGAAATTGCACTGGGTATTTTACTGACCGTGATGACAGTGACTTTTATTGTGGTGGTACTCAGCTTGCCGTTCATTGGACATTTCTTAAAAATCGAGATCAATCCGATTGTGTTGGTGGCGTTACTGGTCTGTCTAATTCCAACCACTATTGGAGGATTATTGCCTGCTATTGGGATTGCTGGGATGAATCGGGCATTAAAAGCCAATGTAATTGCGAAATCAGGTAAAGCCGTTGAAGTTGCAGGTGATGTAGATGTGCTGCTGTTGGATAAAACAGGAACGATCACCTATGGCGACCGTCAAGCAACCGCCTTTTATCCTTTAGTCGGTGTGACTGAATCAGAACTTCGTCAAGCTGCCATATTGACTTCGCTGGCAGATCCTACACCTGAAGGAAAGTCAGTGGTTGCTTTGGCAAAAGAGTTGGGTGAGCGTGTAAGCGATCCTGAGCATGCAGCATTTATTGCATTCAATGCAGCAACACGCATCTCAGGCATAGATTTAAGTGATGGACATCGAATTCGTAAGGGAGCATTAGATGCGATTCTTAAATTTGCCTCACAGCATCTTGAAAATCACAGTGAGTTAAAAACCCGTGTAGAGCAGGTGGCATCAAAAGGTGCAACACCATTGGTGGTGGCAAAAGATCAAAATATTCTTGGCGTCATTGAACTGTCAGATGTAATAAAACAAGGAATCAAGGAAAAGTTTGCTCGTTTGCGTGAAATGGGAATTAAAACTGTGATGGTCACAGGGGATAATCCGCTCACCGCAGCTGCAATTGCAGCTGAAGCAGGGGTAGATGACTATATCGCCGAAGCCAAACCTGAAGATAAATTAAGCTGTATTCGTACTGAGCAGAACAAAGGTCATTTGGTGGCTATGGTGGGTGATGGCACCAACGATGCGCCTGCATTGGCCCAAGCAGATATTGGTCTGGCAATGAATTCTGGAACACAGGCCGCGAAAGAAGCAGGCAATATGGTGGATTTGGATTCAGACCCAACCAAACTTTTGTCGGTGGTTGAGATCGGTAAACAACAACTGATTACTCGTGGAGCTTTAACAACATTTTCATTGGCGAATGATGTTTCAAAATACTTTGCGATTTTACCCGCTTTGTTTGTAGCAGCAATTCCTCAAATGAATAGCTTGAATGTCATGCAGTTGGGCAGTTCTGAAAGTGCCATTCTTTCAGCACTCATTTTTAATGCCATCATTATTCCTTTACTGATTCCAATTGCTTTACGAGGGGTAAAGTTCAAACCTGCCACATCTACCCAGTTGTTACGCCGCAATATGCTGATTTATGGTGTGGGTGGAGTACTGCTTCCATTTATTGCGATTAAAGCGATTGATTTAATGATCAGTCCATTGCTTGCACTCTAAGTTGAGCGAGGAATATACACATGAATACTGAAACACATCAAGTTTTAGATTTATCATTATCCAGTTTAATCCGTGCCTCAATCGGTTTGACGGTTGTTGCTCTGGGATTGTGTGGTTTTGTCTATAGTTCTGCGGCAACAGGGCTTGGGCAGCTTAGCTTCCCTGAACAAGCCAATGGAAGTATGCTGATTGAGAATAATCAAGTATTGGGTTCACGTTTAGTGGCACAGCCTTTTCAACAAGTGCAATATTTTCAAGCTCGCCCATCGGCTGCACATTATGATCCGATGAATATGGCAGCAAGTAATATGGCCAGAACCAATCCTGAATTACAGCATATCGTTGCCGAGCGAATGGATAAAATTGCACGTCTAGACCAGATTGAGAAATCTAAAATTCCTGCGGATTTAGTGACTGCTTCGGGAAGTGGTATTGACCCTGATATTAGTGTTCAGTCTGCAATGATTCAGGTCAAGCGAGTTGCCAAAGCCCGCCATTTGACTGAAGAAAATGTCGCCCAATTGGTTCAGGAGTATACCACTCAACCTACTTTTGGAATTTTTGGACAAGCAAGAGTCAATGTTTTAGCGTTAAATTTGGCATTGGATCGGCTTGGAAAATAATCATCAGGTTGCCAAGCTTGTTGATTAGATTATATTCATTATGATGTACAGGATGTGATAAAAATTGAATGCAATATTGGATTTCATCACATCCTGACTCAATGTTTCTTAAGCCAAGAAGATGAAAAGAAAGTCTAAAATTTGTGCCAATATGATGATAAGTAAAATAATCTGATTCAATCACTTTAAAAAATGGCATCACTGCCAATACTTGGAAGACAGTAACCCTATGGCTGACGATCGAAATAACAAAGCAGATGTCTTGTTACAGCATACCCAACGTTATCAATCCGGGCGACTCACCATCTTTTTAGGGGCTGCTCCAGGGGTTGGTAAAACATTCGCCATGTTGGTTCGTGCACATGAGTTAGCTTTGCAGGGCAACAATATTGTGATTGGCTATGTAGAAACACATGGTCGCATAGAAACAGAAAACCTGCTTGCTGGTTTGAACATTATTCCAAGGAGAGTCATTGAATATCAAGGACATCATCTTGAAGAGATGGATTTGGATGCTGTTCTGGCAATAAAACCCAGTATTGTTTTGGTGGATGAGTTTGCCCACAGCAATATGCCAAACAGCCGTCATGAAAAACGTTGGCAAGACATCAATGAATTGTTGGATGCAGGCATTGATGTATTGACCACCATGAATATACAGCATTTAGAAAGTTTAAATGATGTGGTATTTCAAATTACAGGGATTCGAGTGGCTGAAACAGTTCCAGATCGTGTATTTGAACGTATTCGGGATATCCGTTTAATCGATTTACCTGTCAGCGAATTACTTGAGCGTTTGAATCAGGGCAAGGTTTATGTGCCTGAACAAGCGCAACAGGCGTTGCAGCGTTTTTTTAATCATTCCAATCTAACGGCTTTACGTGAATTGGCAATGCAAACAGTTGCCAGTTATGTCGATAGTGATGTTCGGGAGAATTTTTCGATACAGGGACTGGTTCCCATTCCCTTGAAAAACCATATTTTGATTATGGTGGACGGTAATGGTCATGCTGAGGCTTTAGTTCGGGCAGGCTGTCGTATTGCTGAAAATCGCCAGGCACATTGGACGGTGGTTGCCTTTTCAGAAGACTCTCAAATTAACAATAAATCTGAAAATGCCCGGCATCGTGAAATCGAAAGAGCGTTGAATTTAACCCGTCAACTGGGAGGCATGACAGAAATACTCTATGGTAAACAACATGCCAAAACCCTGTTTGATTATGTAATTGATCGAGGCATTTCAACATTGGTACTCACCCAACCGAATGCGAAGCCTTTTCAATTCGGTTTAAAGCTTAAAGCGAATATGGTTGATCAATTATTGAAATATCAACCGAGTTTTGAACTGAGCATGGTACCGATTATTGAGGAAAATAAGTCATATTCTAATTTTTTAGATCAAAGTACATTTCTAAATCTTAGAGAAATATTTTACGTTTTAGCGACGACTGTTATTAGCATTGTCATTGCAAGTTTGGGGGAAAAGTATTTAGGTATTGAAGAACTTTCCGTGATTTTTATTACGGCTGTGGTTTTTGTTGCATCTAAAACACGTATGTTGGCAGCGGTATTTTCTGCAATTCTGTTTTTCTTGGCCTATAATTTTTTCTTTATTTCACCAAAATTTACTCTGCAAATCTCGGCACATCAAGGGGTGATTACTGTGGTTGCTTTTCTGGGTGCTGCTTTAATTTCAAGTCGTCTGGCTTCACGCTTGAAAGAACAAGTGGTGGCTTTAAAAGCGGCAAATAGCTATAACAGTATTATGCAGGATTTGGGGCAAAAGCTTTCTGTTGCCGTAGACCTGAAACAAGTTCAAGAGATCGCAGAAAACAGCCTGAGTAAAAATTTAAATGCCGAGATCTGGTTCTATTTTCCTGGCTTGTCAATTGAGAAGAGTAATTTACACACAATCAGTGATAAAGAGAAAATATCAGCAGATTGGACGTTTAAAAATCATCAACCATCAGGACGTTTTACACAAACTTTAACGGAAAATGACTGGTGGTTTTTACCTTTATTGGCATCCAAGCAGTGTTTAGGTGTGGTCGGGATTAAATTTCCCAAGCAAGTCACCGGTTTAAATACAGAGCTTAAACAATTAACAGAAACCATGATTGAATATATTGCCCAAGCAATTTCTCGGACTCAACTGACCAAAGCCCTGGAAATCGCCAATATTAACTCGGAAACTGAAAAACTGCGCTCAGCTTTGCTTTCTTCGGTGTCACATGATTTACGCTCGCCTTTGGCTTCTATGATTGGTGCAGCAGATACTTTGACCAATTATCGACATTCTATGGATGAACAAGATCAAAACAGCTTATTGGAAGCGATTCGTCTGGAAGGTGAGCGCTTGGATCGTTATATCCAAAACTTACTCGACATGACGCGCTTAGGGCATGAAGGTCTCAGTCTTAAACGAGACTGGATTGGTGTAGATGAGTTGATTGGCTCAGCGGTACGCCGTTTAAAACGTTATATGCCACAAAGTATTGTTGAAGTTCATTTACCTGAGCAGAGCTTAAGTTTATATGTTCATGCAGCACTGATCGAGCAGGCTATTTTTAATGTCCTTGAAAATGCCGCCAAGTTTTCGCCAGAGCATAAGGCGGTCACCATAGATGTCGCACAGTGCAGTGAAAATGAAATCGAAATTGCGATCAGTGATCAAGGTCAAGGCATTCCTGAAGAAGAGCGTGATCGAATTTTTGACATGTTCTATACCATGGAGCGTGGTGATCGAGGACAATATGGTACAGGGCTTGGATTAACAATTGTCAAAGCGATTATTGGTGCACATATGGGTAAAATTATGGCATCTTCTGCGAAGAACAACCAAGGGACATGTATTCGTATGCAACTCCCGATCCAGCAAATTGGCTAGTCTCGTTTTTTGATTTAAGGAAGCATCATGCCAGAGCAAAATGTATCAACAAGCTCGATGACCAATGTATTGATTATTGATGATGAAACACAGATTCGTAAATTTCTGGATATCGCACTTCGTGCTCAAGGTTATAAAACATTGTTGGCTGAAAATGGTCAAAAGGGGTTGGAGCTTTTGGCTTTGCAGGGAGCAGATCTGGTCATTCTTGATCTTGGTTTACCTGACTTAGATGGTGCAGAAGTCCTGTCAGAGCTCAGAGTCTGGTCACATGTGCCTGTCATTGTATTGTCCGTGCGTTCGAATGAAGAAGAAAAGGTCAAGCTACTGGATGCAGGTGCCAATGACTATGTGACTAAACCCTTTAGTGTGCAGGAGCTCATGGCACGAATAAGGGTGCTGCTTCGCCAGTATCAAAATGTTGTGGTGGAGTCTGCTTGTTTTGATGATGGCGTATTAAAAATTGACTTTGCACATCGACAGGTTTTTTTAAACCACCAATTGATTTCTTTGACACGCAAGGAATACCAGCTTTTGACGTTGTTGGCCCAACATAAGGGGCAATTGATTACTCAACCACAAATTTTAAATGATTTGTGGGGACCAACGCATCAGGAAGACACGCATTATTTAAGAATTTTAGTGGCAAAACTGCGTGGTAAATTAAACGATAATGCTGTTCAACCGACCTATATTGTCACTGAGCCGGGTGTAGGATTGAGATTTCTGGGACAATAGGTCCCATGTTTTTCAGGTGTTCCTCTTTAAAATTGAAATGATTCATCAATATCAACTTAACACCTCATTCAAGTTTGAAAAGCAAGCAAAAGGTTTTAGCACTATAAACATATTGAAACAAACAGAAAAAAGAAAGTGTGAAATACCGGAAGCAATCAAACAAAACACCTCAGTGGATGGATATTTTTTAATGAAAAAGCGTTGGATCACTGCCTTTTACTTTTGTTGATATACAGCATTGAAAGATTATTTAGGTAGAGAGCAGAATTTAATTCAAGAATAAAAACACGAAATAAAATAAGAATTTTTTACATTTAATTACATTTCTCATTGGGCATTTTTTCATTCTCATTCGTCTATATAGATATAAGGCAGTTATTTATCTGTCTGGTCTGATTTTGGAGCAAAGAGGAATGAGTATGTTGATTCAACAGCACAGGTCAAAGATTCGAAACATCCTGATCCATTTATCCAACGATGTTATGTCCAATATTTTTAGACAGCATCGTTAAGTGTATGAATGTTGTGTTTAAGGATTTGTATGATCGAAAAATGTATACCACGCTATGTGGTGTCATGATTTGTCATGTCTTGTTAATCTGGGCAATGTCTTTTTTGCAGACGGATCAATTTGTCGAAACGCATTCACCAGAAAATGCAATCAAAATTCGTTTTGTTCGCATGAATAAGACTGAAACGATTCAAGAGAGCGATACAGCTACAGCAACGCATTCAACACAATCCCAAATACAGTCCACAACACAGCAGCCAATTTCTAAAACAACAGCATCTCATCAAAAACCAACCAAAGTGATTCAGAGTAGCGAATCCAAAAAAATAATCATGGCGCAACCTCAACAGGATACTCAGAAAACCATGCTGACAAAAGCAACAGATGAATCTTCAAAGAGCAGTACAGAAACAACTCAGCAACAGTCGCAAACGCAAACCAAGACTGAGTTAAATACTTCGAAACAGCAGTCATCTTCTGGTCAATCAAATGAGCAGACTCAAAAATCCGGTGGTGAAGAAGGTCGAGAAAATAAAAAAGAACAAAGTGCTGAATCTGCATCAAAACCTCAACAACCGATTATGGTCAGTAAGGTTGATGTATTGAGCTTTGGTCAGTTGAATTACGATGACCGTGAGTTAAAGAATCAACAGCGTCTACTGGTTTTGACCGTCAAGATTAATCCTCAAGGACAAGCGATTGATGTCAAAGTGAAACAGAGTACAGGATTAAGCAGTTTAGATGCACGAGGTGTTCAGGCTGCACAAAAAACCAAATTTAAACCACACATCTTAAATGGTGAAGCAGTTGCTATCGTGGTGGATTTTCCCATTCAGCTTAAGCTTGGTCGCAACCGCTGATTGGACTAACAGGTGTATACAATGTTTATTGAGGAATTTTTATGAACGCATCGACAGAAAAAGCAATGACAGAAAGTTTAATGCAACGTTTAAAACGAACGACTGCTGAAGAACATGATCGTATGGAAGTTTTGATGCAACAATCGGGTGCTTTTGCCAGCCAAGACAATTATGCCCAATTCACACTTTCACAGTATTACTTTCAGAAAGATGTCGAGCATTTATACGAGGATGCAAAAGTGCAACAGTTGATTCCTGATTTAGATGTGCGTGGTCGTTCTGATGCTGCATTGCAGGATTTGGCTGATTTAGGCGTGCAGCCACAACAAAGCGATATTGCAACGCATACCGTGAGTTTTCCTCAATCATTAGGCTGGATTTATGTCTCTGAAGGTTCGACATTAGGTGCAGCATTTTTACTCAAAGAAGCCCAAGCTAAATTTGGCTTTAGTGCTGAGTTTGGTGCACGTAATTTGGCAGCATATCCAGAAGGTCGAGGCTTAGTGTGGAAACGTTTCAAGCAAACGCTGGATGAGGCAAATTTTAGTTCAGAAGATCAACAACTAATTATTGAAGGAGCGATGCAAGGCTTTCAGCGTTTTGGTGAGCTTTTAGCACAATTGAAAACACTGAAATAAATGATGAATCGTTGAAAAGGGAATCAAGCAATGAAGCAAACAGGAACTGAAACAGAGATCAATACCAGTATTACATTGCCAGAACCTAAACTGGCGAAGTCATGGTTGGTACGTTGCGTGTGTATTGCACTCGCAGGTTTATGTTTGATTTTGGGTACCATGGGTTTAGTGGTACCAGGTTTGCCTACGTTTGATTTTTATTTTCTTGCAGCAATTTTTGCAGCCAAAGGCTCAAAACGAATGCATCACTGGATTGTAAACAATCGACTGATTGCACCAATTTTACAGCAGTGGCAGACCCAGCGCACACTACCTACAAAAGTGAAGTTATTTTCTTTGTTGAGTATGAGTGTTGCCGCCGGAATTTTAATTTGGACAGTGCCTCATCCATGGGCAGTTGGCGCAATAATTATCATGATGATTTGCGTACAAATATGGATGTGGTTTAAGGCATGAATCAATGAGGATTATCTTTGGATGGAAATCTTTAACCCCTATAAAAATATTGAAGAATTAAAACATTTACTTTTACAAGCAAATTTAAAAGTGACTACAACAAGATTAACAGTACTGAATATTTTAAAAAATGCACGGCGTGAACTCACTGCTGCTGAGATTTTATACAATCCATCACCACAGGTTAAAAAACTGTCTTTTGCAGGTGTATATCAGACCTTGAGGCAGTTGGAAGAAGCAGGGGTGTTGGTGAAATTTAAACTTGGAAATGAACAGGCACTCTATTCATTTAAAAATTGCCAAACCAATATCCGCATATGCTGTAAAAAATGCGGTCATTTACATTTGGTTCAGGATCAGGATCTGGAACTTGATCTTCAAGCGTTGATCTTGGCGCATGGCGCAAGTACTTACCACCTCACTTTGGAAAAATCGGAGTGTCTATACTGTAAGGGCTGAGGTGAGGTTTAGGATGATATCGATAATGTGTTGACCTCAATAAAGTAGATGCTGATTTAAAAATATCCATAACTATGCATGAATAAATTTAGATACAAAATGATGCAATGAGAAATAAGCGTTTAAAAGGTTGTTTTAGTGGAAAAATAATCGTTATGTTTAATCGAGATATCGAAGCCTTATATGCGCAAATGATAAAACTGTACTTAATAAATCAAGGATTTTAGGAAAGAGTCACTTGACATTTAAATGATAATTATTATCATTTGTGTGAGCTTAAACGAGTTGATTCTATTGTGAACAAAAATCCTGCATTTGTAGATCAATTGTATCGTGATCATCAGTCCTGGTTGCATCAATGGCTGAGAAAAAAGATTGGTAGCAGTGAACATGCGGCTGATTTGGTTCAAGATACTTTTATCAAGATTTTACAGACGCGTGATGAGTTGTTTGGGATTAAAGAGCCACGTGCTTATTTAGTCACGATCGCACGTAATTTAATGATTGATCAAGTCCGCCGTAAACGCATTGAACAAGCGTATTTGGATGAATTAGGTCAAATGGAATATCTTTTAGATGCGATTCCTTCACCAGAAGACCAACTACAGATTATTCAAGCGATTGATCAAATTTGTCAGGCATTGGCATCTGTTTCTGAAAAAGCCCAACGTGCATTTGTCTTACATTATTTTGAAGGTTTGACCCATAAAGAAATTGCCAAGCAGATTGGTGTTTCGACGAAAATGATTCAAAAATATCTCGCAACATGCTTGGTGCAATGTTATGTGCTAAAGCAAGAGAAGGATCTGTTTGTATAAATGATAGACGATCAGAAAAGCAAACAAAAATTAATTGAAGAAGCCGCAGAGTGGATTGTACTGCTCAGTGCTGATGATGATTTAACAAAAAAAGCGGCTAAAATGGATTTTGATGCTTGGAAAAGTATGAGTCCGCAACGACAAAAAATTGCACAAGATATTGAACATTATCTGTATTCTATTCAAAAACTGGTACAGACCCCCCAACAGCAACAGATGACGCAATCCGTGCTGAAAGCAGGTTTGCAAAGTGCAAATAAACAAAAGAATTTACGTTATGGGAGCATCTTCGCCATCGCATTATGCAGTTTGGGGGGGATTTATACTTATCTTGCCTATCATCCAATCGCTTACCTCACTGCTGACCTCAAGTCTTCGGCAGGAGAGTGGAATACTCATAGCTTAAACGATGGGTCAACGCTGAAATTTCGTGGGCAAAGTGCGGTCAATGTACATTTTTCTGCTAATCAACGTGTCGTAGAGTTGGTCCAAGGCGAAATATTTGTAGATGTCGCTAAAGACCGAGCACGCCCATTTATTGTTCAAACACAACATGGTCAAATCGAAGCTTTAGGCACTGCATTTAGTGTTCGCTATCAGCCAGAACTTACAGAACTCAAGATGTTGCATTCTAAAGTGAAAGTACAAACTTCTCACTTAGGTAAACAACCATCCAAGCCATCTTCCGTGATTGTATCCGCAGGGCAGGAAGTCACATTTAATGGATATGCTATACAATCCATTCATGATTTGAACATTCATAACGAACAACAAAAATGGATGCAAGGTCAGTTGATTGTTGAAAATATGCCTTTATCGAAAGTTTTGACGGAATTAGATCAAAATAGCCGAACGAAAATTATATTTAAAAAGGATCAACTGGAAAAAATCCAAGTCAATGCAGTCTTGCCTTTAGATCATACTGAAAATGCTTTGAAGTTGTTGAATAGTGTGTTTCCACAGCTCAAGATTTATCAAATCACGCCGTATCTGACTGTGGTAACGACTCAATAACATAAGTAATTACATCTATGAGTCGGTTATACATCTCAATCAACCCCATTGCTCTCACTACTCAGCAATGAGTGACCTGAAACGCATTGATTAATGAGAATAGACGATTACATTATTATCAATAAAGCCCTATCTCAGGAAATTGTGGCTGACTTTTTCAAGTTTCATATTTTATCAAGAATTTTATCGAACTCAGGTTAAAGACAAAAGTTTCATACCTGATCAAGATCAATCAGATTTAGAAAGCTTCCCAAAGCTCCGTTTCGTAATAAATCTAAGACCCGTTCAAGTTTCATTTTAAAAAAAATTTTAATTCTAGGTTCCACTTTTTTATTTCTCGTGCGTCATATTCAGTAGAAGCAAAAATTAGGATTCATTTAATTATGTATGTTGAATGATTCTTATTTACATTTACTGGGGCGTAAAATGAACAAAGCTGCTTGGGATAAAAAGCAAACAAAATCTTCTTTTCGAGTTTCATCATTGGCATTGGCTATTCATGTTGCTTGTGTGGGGATTGGCGCAATGGGGCTGGCGCAAAGCGTCTCTGCGCAAACTTTGGAATCACGTTCTTATCATATCCCAGCAGGTTCACTTGCCAGTGTTTTAAACACTTTTGCTGAACAAGCAGGTACCACGATTGCCATAGATGCCAATTTATTAAAAGGAAAATCCAGTTCTGGTTTGACTGGGCAATATGATGTGGAAAGTGGTTTCCAGCGTATTTTAGCACCCACTGAATTTGTTGCAGCAAAAGTGGGCAGTGGCTATATGCTCAAGGAAGTGACTCAAGCTGAACTCAAAACCGCAGCAGCAACCACTCAATCAACAGCCACCGAATATGAAAATGCGGTGCAACTTAGCCCAATGACTGTTTTTGGCACAGTGAGTCGAGATACCAAAGGGCAGAATGATGTTTATGACCAAGATATTTCTAGCGTCTACGCCAGCAAAGAGCAAATAGAACGATATAAAGGCGCTCAGCCAGCAGACTTATTTAAGGGAATGGTCGGAGTATACAGTGGGGATGCTCGAAATAGTGGTGCTTTAGATCCAAGCATACGTGGCGTTCAAGGACCGGGACGAGTGCCAGTGCTTATTGATGGGACAGAGCAAGCACTAACAGTATGGCGCGGTTATAACGGTGCAAATAACCGTAGTTATATCGATCCGAATTTAATCGGTGGGCTACAAGTCATCAAAGGACCTTCCATCACCCGCAATGTAAACACAGGTGTCGGCGGTGCTGTCGTTATTCATACTTTGGCTGTAGATGATGTTTTAAAAGAAGGTAAAAATTTTGGTGGAGAAATAAAAGTAGAAACCAGCAGTAATGCAGTGAAACCTAGAGAACCGCAATTACTCACAGGTCAAAGTATTTATGATAATCCCAACTATCCGCCAGTAGCAACGAACTGGCAAGGTAAGCCAATATTCGAACCTTATTATGATCCGTCTTTATTTAAGATGGCACGCCAGAATAAAGAAAACAATATATACTCAGGTGATGATGTTGCGACTC
This sequence comes from Acinetobacter baumannii, assembly GCF_016508585.1. Taxonomy (GTDB): domain Bacteria; phylum Pseudomonadota; class Gammaproteobacteria; order Pseudomonadales; family Moraxellaceae; genus Acinetobacter; species Acinetobacter nematophilus. Next base: position 77,669 of record NZ_JADVOP010000012.1, on the reverse strand, counting down.
GTATCGCTTTGGCGGGGCGTACTGATAACTTTGAAGTATTGGCTGCTTATGCTTATCGGAATAAGGGTAATCATTTTGCCGGAAAAAATGGCAGTGAATATTATAATAAACCATCACAGGAACGTTATAACTATGTTCCTTATCTTGCCAAAGTTTATCCGGGAGGTACAGAAGTTCCGAATACATCTCTAGAAACAGAATCTTATTTGTTGAAAGCAACATGGAAGCCGACTGATGAACAGCGTTTAGAGTTTGGCTATCGAGACAGTTCAATCACCAATGGAGAAATACTGCCCTCAAGAATTGCTTGGGAGGCATTGGTAAAAAACAAAACAGGCGTACCACAGTGGCCTCTAAGTCATATTGACTCCAAAGCCTATAATATGGAATACAAATATCAGCCTAAAAACAATAATCTAGTCGATTTTTACAGCAATATTTGGCGAACTGATACCAAAAGCCATACTTATAGTTCTGGTGGATTTCCCAATGATACCAATGAGAACTTGGGCATCTTTGTGAACAGTGCCGTCGCAAACTCGGACAATACTCGCCAAGGAATAACCTTAAGTAATAAGTTTAAATTACTGTCTAGTCTTGGCTTGACTGTTGGTGGTAGTTTTCAAAAAGAAAAGCTCAGTTCAGATGATATTTATAAAGACCCAAATATTAACGGAACGAATTCAGGTTATCGAATGGTACCGAGAGCAGGGCGTCGAGAAGAAAAAGAGTTTAATTTTAACTTTGACTATCAGCCAGTGTCATGGCTGACGCTAAACGCAGGTGCAAGATATCAAAACTATTGGGCCTTTGATGATTTTCTTAATGAACGGGTCAATGCGGGTGATCCCCAGTTTAACCTGATTAAAAAAGCCACTGCATTAAGCATGAGTTATTTTACCAAAAAAGCAAATATGACTCCAGAACGCGAACAACAATTAAGAAATACATTAGATGCAGTCGCTTTGGCTCAGGGCTGGACGGAGGAATATAAGCAAAAAGAATTAAAAAGACAGATATATACTCAACGTAATACGATTAACTATCAAAAGGATAGTCGTGGAAAATTAACCATTGCCAATAATCCCTTTTTAAATGGTACCTTGGTAGAAGGTCGGGATTATGGATATTATTCTGGTGGTGGCATTCCTAGTGCTTATAATGATATTGACTTAACCAAAACAGGTGTGCAAAAAACCAAAGATAGTGGTTGGACACCGACGGCTTCAGCAACGGTTAACTTTAACTCAAATAGCCGAATGTATTTGCGCTATAGCGAAGCATATAGAATGCCAAGTATGTTTGAAAGTACGCTTGGTTTTTCTGGAACTTTAAGTGGCTATAAGTTAGAACCTGAGCATGCATCAAATTATGAACTCGCCTATGTTCATAATCTTTCTGAGTTATTTAAAAACAGCAGTTATGCTGATATTAAATTGGCTTATTACTATAACAAAACCAAGAATGCGATTGAGCGTAGCCCAACTTTGGCATTTAGTAATGTCGATAGTCTCACTACAGAAGGACTGGAACTACAAAGTCGCTTTGACAATGGACGTTTCTTTACGGATTTGAGTGCCAATTACCGTTTTAAGAATAAAGTATGTGATGAAAATTCAGCAATGATTTTGGGGGCAAATAAGCAGTTCTCAGTAAATCGCTGTGTCGATGATGGATTTGTAGGGGGATATTTGGTCAGTATGGCAATTCCCAAATATTCAGTAAATTTGACGCTTGGAGGACGTTTCTTTGATCAGAAATTGGAATTGGGTACACGAGCGAGTTATTACCAAAAATATGAAAATCCTGAAACGAAAAACTATAACGGGATAGAGATGAGTTATTACGCCAATACCCCTTTGGCTTGGAACTCAATGACCATTTTAGATGCTTATATCAATTATCGACTGAAGCAGGACACTTTATTTGAACTGGTGGGAACTAATCTTACTGACGAATTCTATATTGATCCTTTAACCCGTTCGGCAATTGCAGCACCTGGTCGAACATTTAAGTTAAGCGTTAGCCATAAGTTTTAAAGAAACTTTGGATAATTACTGAATTTATTGCACGTAGTGTGCAATAAATGTGTGGAAAATAAGACAGGTACTCCTTGATTTTACACTTAAATTGAAAAATTAAAATCAGTGCAGCACATGTTTTATTTTAAATGATAATCATTAAGATTTTTATTTTTATTCTTAATGGCAAAACTTTAAACTCATAACGAGGAACTTAAAATGAAACTTCAATCTATCTCACTGGCTGTTTTACTATCTATTGGTTTAGTCGGTGCTGCTCAGGCAGCTATAGTCGGTGAGTCGAGTGATGTTAGTAAAATCGAGGTCGCAGCTACAGGTTCACTGGGGCCAAACCATCCAAACTCGGGTGTAGGTTTCGGAATCCAAGACTTTTATAACGGTGCAGTTGTTGCATTCTCAGGTTTTAACGGCTATGCAGATGGCAATGGTGTGGTGCGCTTAAACCCGTATTTACCTGGTCTTCCGCCAACACATGCTGCTATCGGTTATGCCAACTATAAACAAGTGCCTACACAAGACGTTTGGTTTGGTGAGTGGAATGCCGAAGCCAAAGATGCCAGTGGAAACCGTCTAGGTACAGTTGATCCAGCAACACAAACTGTTTATTACAATGGTAAAGATGCGGATACCAGCGTACCGTCTACAGGTACTGCAAATTATAGCGTTCAAGGTGTCAATAATTATAATGGCTCTAATTTGTTGTCAGGTACGTTTACTGCAAACTTTGCAACTAAACAGTTAACGGGTTCATTGAGTGACAGTTCACGTACCTTTAATTTAGGTACTGCAACGATTAATAATGACGCTACGATTAGTGGTTCAAATGCATCTTGGACAGGTGGACCTTCTGGCGGTACTGTTTCAGGTCAGTTTTATAATAGTCAAACCAGCTTAGCAGGCATTGCAACATTTGCTGGTAATAGAGCATCTGACGTTGCGTTTGGTGGTAAGAAATAATGATTTAAATGAGAAAGGCTTGCTTCGGTAAGTCTTTCTTTTTTATTTTATTATTGCAGTTCAAACTAGTCATTAAGTATTTTTAATTTTTATTCTTAATGATAATAAAAAAGCGTATCGAGGAACTTGAAATGAAATTACACTCTATTTCATTGGCTGTTTTATTATCTATTGGTTCAGTGGGTGTTGTACAAGGGGCAGACATAGGTGAATCAAGTGATAACTTCAAAATTGTAGTTGGTTCTACTGGCTCAATTGGTCCAGGTCAATCAGTAGCTGGTATAGGTTTTGGAATTAAAGACTTTTATAATGGTATAGTTGTTGCATTTTCTGGCTTTCAACGCTATGCAGATGTTAATGGTGTGGTACTTCTTAGTCCATATTTAGTAGGTGCACCTCCATATCACGAAAGAATCGGTTATAGCAGTTATAAACAGGTTCCTACACAAGATGTTTGGTTTGGAGAGTGGAATGCCGAAGCCAAAGATGCCAGTGGATATCGTTTAGGTACAGTTGATCCATGGACGCATACAGTTTATTACAATGGTAAAGATGCGGATACTAGCGTACCGTCTACAGGTACTGCAAATTATAGCGTTCAAGGTGTCAATAATTATAATGGCTCTAATTTGTTGTCAGGTACGTTTACTGCAAACTTTGCGACCAAACAGTTAACGGGCTCATTGAGCGACAGTTCACGTACATTTAATTTAGGTACTGCGACGATTAGTAATGACGCTACGATTAGTGGTTCAAATGCATCTTGGGTAGGTGGACCGTCTGGTGGTGAAGTGTTTGGTCAATTTTATAATAGTCAAACCAGCTTAGCAGGAATGGCAATGTTCGCTGGTTACAGAGCATATGACGTTGCTTTTGGTGGTAAGAAATAATGATTTAGATGAGAAAGGCTTACTTCGGTAAGTCTTTCTTTTTTTATTTTGTAGGGTGATCAATGAAAAAAATAGTATTGCTTGGCGTTGTGTTACTGTGTGGAGAATCTGTCTATGCAGCAGATGATACCAGTATCAGGTTAAATCAGGAAATTAGTCAGCAGCAATATCAAAATGATAAGAAACTACTCAAATCAGATGATCCCAAAAAAGACCAAGCATTACCGAATCTGATCATACAAGGTCAGGAATATATGGTGAAGGATGAACCCGCAGAAGTTGCTTATGCGCTTTATTTGGCAGTGATGCAAAAACAATGGCAAGTCGCTTTACGTTATCTTGAAAAATATAAAAATTTTCCAAATTATGATCAGGCATTAACGGAATTTGCTGAAGGTGTCATGGCACGCACCCAGGGGAATTTAAGTTTAGCTGAAAGCAAACTAAAACACAGTTTAGAGATTCAATCCAATAACTTAATGACTCAACTTGAGTTGGCTCGTGTCTATACTGAACAACAAAAAAATCAGCAAGGTCAACAGTTATTTCAGCAGATTCAATCTCAATTGAACCTGTTAACAGATCCTGCTGCTCAAGGTATTCGTCAAACTGTAGAGATGTATATCAATGGTCTTAAACAACGAGATGCATGGCATGGTTCACTGGCCTTTGGTTCACGTTATGCCAGCAATATCAACAACGCTTCAGATAAACATGACATCATTACCTATTACGCTATAGACCCAAACACGAAGGAAGTCGTGCCTGTTGAACAAGTGAAGCGCGGAACGCCAGATGCGATCAGTGCACAAGGTCTGGATTATGAAGCAACCTTAACCAAGCGTTGGTCGCTTTCTGGGCAGCATGGTATTGCTTTACGTGGATTATTCTATGGCCAAGTTTACCCAGATCAGACAGATTATAATGAATTAACTTTTAATTTAAATGCGGGTTATAGTTTTTATAATGAACGTAATCAAGTCTTGGTTGCTCCTGTATTTGAACATAAATACTATGCCCATGATTCACTCTATAGTGCCTATGGGTTAAGAGGCGAGTGGATGCGTTTTATCTCGAACGATAAAGCCGTCAAGTTAGAAGCCGAAATGAAAGATATGAACTATTCCCAGTATAAAGGCCAGAATGGCATGGAATATTCAGTCTATTCAACTTTTTGGAAAATTTTACCAAAAAACTGGACCTTATTTGGTGGACTGGATTTCGTTGACCATAATACCCAAGAGCAATATTTCACAGCATATCAACAACAAGGCATACGTTTAGGGCTGGCCAAAAATTTTACCGCAGGCTTTAATACCCATTTATTTAGTTCTTTTCGTTGGCGTCAATTTGATAAATTTACCCCTGTTTTAGAGGATAGGCGACATGATTTTGAACAAAACTATACCTTGATTATAAGTGCGCCGCGTTGGGCTTTTTACGGTTTAACACCGAATCTTACTTATCAATATAATCAAAATAACAGTAATGTAGAGTGGTTGTATTCCTATGATAAACATAATATTAGTTTAAAATTAGAGCATCGATTTTAAACTGTATAGAAATACGATCTCATAAAATGAATCTGCATGACGATAGATTTTGCATGACTATAATTTCAAATCTTGTATTTAAAATTGTATAGATTTGTTCCTGAGATATCTCAGGGCGATATCCCTAAAAGAGTTTTTTGCTTAAGTGGAAAATGTGTACTGTACATTGCCCAGAATACCTGCTTTGCGGATGACATTTCTGTTTGTTCGTTCAAAATGAAAACTTTTCTATGATTCATCAATAACAGTTAAATCGATCACAAAAGTAAAATAATGATCATTATTTTTACCAGTTGTAAATCTATAATTTAATTTTATCAATAGCTTATGTTATTTTCTTTGGGCTATAGTCTTGTTTATTACAGAAATCATTAAGTTTATTGTCGTTGAATAGTTAAATGTAATGTTATAACATAACATTAAATTACAATCTGGACATATTATCGTGCGCCGTCATAGTTTAGCCATTGCGATTTCTTTACCGATCTTTCCTGCGTATGCAGTGGATACTAAAGTGTTGAATGTTTTACCCATTATTCGAGTAAATGCAGAACAAGATATTTTCAAACAAGATCTGGTGGTTGTTGAAAATAAAAATGCGGACAATAAAACTTTGGGAGATGCCTTAAAACAAGTTTCAGGAGTGCAAAGTAGTGCTTTTGGTCCAAATGCCGGTGCGCCCGTGATTCGCAGTTTAAGTGGAAACCGAGTACAGATTTTGGAAAATGGTCAATCTCTTTATGGGATGAATGCAATTAGCGGTAATATCAATATTCCATTTGATCCATTGTTTAGCCAATCAATTACCGTCAATAAGTCCTCTGATACAGTGCGTTACGGTGGCAATGCCATCGGGGGGAGTGTGGATATTGATACCGGACTTATTGATCAAATTCTTCCTGATAAAAAAACTGAACTGGAACTTGTTGCAAAAAAGGGTTGGAATGATGTTGATGCAAAGGGTTTTAAATTAAATTTAAATAACCAAAAGAATTTTTCGACCAATTTTTTATTTTCTACTCAACAGATTGCGGCGTATAAAATTCCGGGTGACAGTAAGGCAAAACTCTGTAATAGCGCAATATTTCCTGCAACAGGTGGGGTAAATACAGGTTTAGCAGATGCTTGCCAGAAAGAAGCACGAATTCAGCAGGTGTATAACAAAGCATCTCAACCTTATATCGACCAATTCATGACGGAAAATCCTGATTGGGCAGATGGCACATTCTCTTTTTATACAGATCAGCCAACATCCGTATGGAGTGGAAAAACTTATACCAATCCTGCAAATCCCGACTATGTACCCAATACCAAGCAGTTTACAGAAAATAAAATTAATAAGGACGTCACACCGAATTATAGCGGTAAGCTTGGAAACAGTGATTTGGACAACCAACATTTTGCAATTGGATCAACTTATTTTCTGGATCATGGATATATTGGACTCAGTGCTGATTCAAAGAAAAGTGAATATGGTGTTCCGGGCTTTTCTCTTGAAAATAGATCTTTTCAGTCGACCAGCGAAAGCATCCCTGTAGGGGTTAAAACGGATCAAAGAAAGTATTCACTTGCCAGTGAATTTAACTTTAGCCCATTACTGCTCAATCAGATTCAGTTCAATGTCAGTAAAACAATCAATACATCTGCTGAGTATCTCGGTACAGGCATGGCCAATCAGTATAGATTTGACACACAACAAGCCGAATTATTGCTTAAACATCAACCAATGGTGTTTTGGAATGGTTTTATCGGTTTAAACCAAATTGATCGCAAAGTAGAGGGGCAAGGTAAATTACGCTATCTGCCCAATATCAATACCCAGACACAAGCTGTATTTATCAAGGAAAAATTAGACTTTAACTGGTTGGAACTAGATGCAGGCTATCGTACTGAAAAAGTTGAACACCGAATTCAAGAAAGTGATTTTAAAACAGCACGAAACTCACCTAATAGTCAGTTAAAGGATACTCAGTTTGATTTAGACAGTTATAGCTTTGGATCCTATTTAAAATATAATGATTTATTGGGCTTAAAGTTACGTTATTCGGTTTCAGAGCGAGCGCCTGAAATTAATGAACTTTATGCGAGTGGTGCGCATTATTCCATCATGTTGCAGGAAGAAGGCAATCAAAAACTCAAAGCAGAAAAGTCTAAAAACCTTGAACTGACAGGGTTGTTGAATTATCAAAATTTTAATTTAACAGCCACAGTATATAAAATGAAGTATGACAACTACTTATACTTAACACACTCAGGTTTACAGACTCAAAACCGTTTGCCGCTTAAGTATTGGACACAAACAGACGCAGAAATCACAGGTTTTGAAGTTGATTTAAAACAAAAAGTTGAATTAAATAGCTATGGCTCAGTTGTCGTATCAGCATTTGCCGATTTTGTTAAAAATAAGAATCTTCATCCAAATCAGTTCAGTCTTTTTAATGACGGAAATTATTTACCCAATATGCCAACCAACCGTTATGGAATGAGTGTCGAATGGGCGAACAATGATTGGTCTGCGCGACTATCGAGTATTTATTATGATGAACCTCGGTATTTGGGGAAAAGTGTGTCTGAAGAAATACCATTGCCTGCATATAACCTGATGGATTTTCAAATTCAAAAACACTTCAAACTACAAAAAACCAGTATGGATGTATTTTTAAATGGCTCAAATTTGCTGAACGAAGACGCAAGACCACAAAACTCGCCGTTAAAATATATTGCACCGCTTCCCGGACGTGGCTTTCAAGTCGGTGTGAATATAAAAATCTAATTGGTTTGATTGATCTGGTTGAGAAGCGTTGTTTTCTCAATCTTGTAAAAAATGAATTTGGCAATCTACATCTAAGCTTCTCCCAAAAGGGAGAGGCTTTTTCAAGATGCTTTATTTTTTGATATTGTTTTTCAATTAACGGAACAGAGCAGGGTATTGTTATTCAGTTCAACTATTTGTAGCACAGTTGAAACTCAGTGGATCGAGTAGAGTACTGAAGCATCTTGAAACGCTTGAGAATGCAGCAGTTTAACATGCAACTGCAGCAGTTTAACATGCAACTGCAGCTTCTCGCTCGAAAATAGAATCCACCTGTTCAAATGCAAGTGCTCTAGGGCGATTTTGATATTGTCGAGCATAACGATTGACCGCACTTTCCAAGATTTGTAGAAAATCATTGTACTGTTCTTCAAAGTCTAAAAGGTCAAGTAAATCAAGTTTACGACTATTATGGCAGTTGAATTTCTGAATAAAATCAAGCAATAAATTTTGAATTGGCGTATTGGTGAAGTAAATTAAATAGGTGGCAGCAGAACCACAATGTAAACAACCTTTTTCAAGATAAATTTCTTCATTATTTAACCAACAGCATTGTAGTGTGAAAAATGCTCGGATGGCTTCCGTTGCTAGAGTAGGCTGTTCCACAATATTCACCAAATTTAAAATAATGCAATTGATAATCATTATCAAATAATTTTAAGGAAAAGTCCATTCTTTAAAGGACAAAAGTTGTCGGATAGAGCATTTACAAAATTCTTTATGTAAACGATAATTATTATTATTCTTATTTATACAATGCATCTTATGATCCAGACTCCCATAACCCCATCACGCCAGCAGTTACTGCAAGACATGTATCTGGATCATCATGACTGGCTTCGTCATTGGTTAAGTTTAAGGATCAAATATCCTTTTAGTGCTGCCGATTTGGTTCAAGATACTTTTGTCAAACTATTGCAAACAAAACAGCTATTTTCTATTCAAGAACCTCGAGCATATCTAGTCAATGTTGCCAAACATCTACTGATTGATAAGCACCGCCGTTATATCTTGGAACAAAATTATCTAGAAAGTTTAAAGCAACAGGTCGATGAACAAGAAAGCGTGCTGTCATCCGATCAAATCGAAGAAGCAGTGGTAATTTTAGACTTTTTGACGGTTGCGCTACAAAATACCACCCCGCTGATGCGTAAGGCTTTTATCATGTATTACTTTGAAGGTTATAGTCAAAGTGAGGTTGCCTTAGAGATTGGTCGGTCATTGCGCAGTACACAATTGTATTTAGCTGAATGTCTACAACTATGTTACGAAGCGAAAAATAATCTGCTTGAGCTGGAGCAAGATGAACGCTAAACAGTTGCGTAAAGATATGGCGCTGTGGATTGTTCGCTTAAATGCAGATGATCAAGAGGAGCGCCGTCAGGCTCAGATTGAATTTGAGCTTTGGCGTAGTCAATATCCTGAATATCAGGGGCAATTGGATGAAATGCTCAGTTTTTCAGAAACGATGCAACAGCTTTCAATAACGCATGGCATTTCTGGTCAAAATGTTCAACATTCAATGCATGTAAGCCAGCAAAGTAAAACGCAAATCCTGAAATTATTTACCAAAGTTTTTGTACTCTGTCTGAGCGTTGGAACAGTGACATATTTTGCCTATCACTCAATACTTTTCTCTTACTACACCGCTGATTTAAAAACAAATACTGGCGAAATGCAGTCATTTACCTTGGATGATGGCTCTAAAGTGACTTTGGGTGCACGATCTGCAATTAATTTGAATTTCAAAACAGATCAGCGCCAAATTGACCTCATACAAGGGGATATTTATATCGATGTTGCCAAAGATCCAAACAGACCGCTTATCATCCACACACCTCAGGCAGATTATAAAGCTTTGGGAACACGCTTCATTGTCTATCAATATCCAAAGCACAGTGTGTTGAATATGTTGCATTCTAAAGTCGAGGCGACGGCCTTACAGTCAAATCATTTGTCTAAGGTGGTTCAGCAAGGTGAAAATATTACCGCAGGTTCGCAAGGCTTAAGCCAGATTTCAGACATAGATATTGCTGCAACGGCATTTGCCTGGCAGAAACAGCAAATCTTAGCTAATGATTTACCACTGTCGGATTTACTTACCCGTTTGGAGCGTTACCACCACCAATATTTAATATTCAACCGAGCGAGCCTCCAGCAATACAAAGTAAGTGGTGTGATTAATACCCAACAAGATTTGGAAAAGACTCTTGCGCTTTTAGCAATGCAATATCCGCTGAAAATCAAAAAAATAGGTCAATATGTAATTACGATAAGTACAGAATAATTCCTGAATTCAATGATTCAATCTAAAAAAATATAATTCATTGCGGTTTTCCCTGATGGTCTTCGTCATATAAGTTAGAACACATATTTTTTTAACTGAATGAAGTGAATGATTATCATTTGATTTTAGGTGGCTTTAAAATGTCTCAGTCTTTATATCGAAATGCCATAAAACCACTTGCATTGACCGCTGCCATAGCCTTGTCTATGGGAGTCATCAGTACACAGATTTATGCAGAAAGAGTAACTCCAACCGCTTTCTATCAGGTGCAAAGCGGTTCACTCACCCAAGCGTTAAACAGCGTGGCACAGCAAGCCAATGTCTCATTATTGCTTGATTCCAACAAAACCAATCGTTATCAGATTAAAAGTATCAAAGGTAAATATACCTTAGACCAGATATTTACAATGTTGGTTCAAAATACCCCCTTTCAAATCCAAAAAACTTCAGCTGGCTATGTATTAACGGAAAAGCCCAGTGTTGAAAGTGCCCCTGTAACGAACCATGTAAAAGTAAGTTCAGAAAAAAATTTGCCTTCAAATCAGAATGGGCAAAACCAGATTTATCAGATGACGCCGATTGTGGTAGAAGCTGTTCTAAAAGATACGATTAAGTTTGGGCAAAGTGTTTTAAACCAAAAAGCAATTGATCGTTATCAGGCCAATAATGTGGCGCAGCTCCTAGACAATATGCCCAGTGTCGGTTCTGCTGGATCTCCTCGCCCTGGTGGTCAAACGATCAATATTCTGGGCATGGGTGGAGTAGCAGATGTTCCGATTACTTTAGATGATTCTGTAAAAAGTTTTGATAAATATCGTCAAGGATCGGTATTTATAGAACCTGAAATTTTAAAGAAAATCACTGTAGATAAAGGTCCACATAATGTCGAAGTTGGGAATGGTGGTTTTGGTGGGAAGGTTACCCTAGAAACCAAAGATGCGACAGATTTGCTCGATGAAAATAAAAATGTTGGGGCATTTTTAAAATATTCCCGCTATTCAAATAATAGCCAAAATACCTACACAGGTGCGGTATATGGCAAGGCTGATAATGGTGTAGTAGATGGCTTGTTTTATTATACCAACCGGGACAGTGGTAATGTTAAACGTCCAGATGGCAGTTCATTTCTATATTCTGCCCAAGAGCAGCAAACCTATTTGGCAAAGCTTAATTTTTATCCTGCGGATGGACACAAAATTTCAGTCAATGCTATGCACAGCGGACATGAGGGTTGGGAGCCATTTGCTGCCATGCGTGATCAGGATGCTGTGCCTACCCAGGCAGATATTGCAAAATATGGCTATGATGAAGCATGGAAACGACGCTTGGTTTATCGTGATCAGGAAGATACCAGTTATTCAGCAAATTATGAGTTTAATCCAACAGACAATCCATATTTGAATCTCAAAGCGGTTGCTTCATATTCAAAAACCTATCAGCATGACCTAAGACTACCAAGCGTAAATGGTTCAGCAGCACTTTTAGGCAATGAAAGTTGGGTAACCTATACCAATACAGCTTTCAAACTCAGTAATATCAGTGATATAGAAACTAAATATGGTACTCATAAGTTAAAAGTCGGTACGCAATATCAAAAGATGGAACAAAATTCCCTTATTTTTGATAAAAATAATGTGAAGAAGCCTGATTATAATTTTGGCTATTATGAGCCGAACTATATGCCTGCAGGTGATCAACAAATGTTGAGTGCTTTTGTGGAAGATCAATATCAGTTCAATAATATCATTATTACACCATCGTTACGTTACGATCATATTGAAAACACAGGAAAACCCAATCGAGCATCACGCTATAATGATCCTAGTGCAGGACATGATTACTCAAGTAAAACCTATACAGGTTGGTCACCTCGTTTGGCAATGTCTTGGAAGCAAACAGACTACATGACATGGTTTGCCAATGTGAGTAAGACATGGCGTGCTCCTCGTGTTGATGAGCAGTATTATGTGCAATCAGCGGCAACCACTGTTCCATCGACCAGTCGTTATTTGCTTCCTGAAAAAATGCTGGCGATACGTATCGGTAATGAAATGAACTTTGATGATTTGTTCAATACAGATGATCACCTGCAAGTACGTTTAACCTATCACCGTAATCGTGGGGCTGACGAAATATTTAGAAACCGTTCAACCTTTTGCCAAGCCCAAGCAGAAAATAATGCAAGTACAGGTGAGGGCAGTGTTAAAGACTGCAATGGCAAATACAATCATGGTTTCTATCGAAACGTTACCGATTACACCATTAAAGCCTATGAAGCTGAAGTTTTCTACAATCAACCGACTTGGTTTGCAGGTTTAACCTACTCCTATATTCGTGGGCAACGCGATAACTCGCCTGTAAATCCATGGTTTGACCAAAAAACATGGATGGTGGATATCCCACCTAAAAAAGCCACTGCAACTTTAGGGGTAAATGTACCTGAGCATCACTTAACCATGGGATGGAGAGGAATTTTTGTTGCGGCTCAAGACAGAAGTTTATCTGATAATGATAAATCAATTGCAGCGTCTTCTTTCTCTTTACCTAAAACCAAAGGATATTCACTGCATGGTGTATATGCAGACTGGCAACCTGTAGGTGAGAAAGGACCAATACTCAACTTTTCGATCGATAATCTGTTTAATCGAGAGTATAAAATGTATTTGGGTGAATATATGACAGGCACAGGCCGAGACTACAAATTCAGTATTTCTCAAAAGTTCTAAATCTAAAGACCGGGTTTCTAACATAGATCGTTAATCATGAGTAGTTCATGGGTTTGATAGAATATTGTGCTGCTTATATTTTATTTGCTGTAGTAAATGGATGGACGCGATTATTTGTTTTGACTGCTGATGAGCCATTATTGTTGCAAGCAAGTGAAATGATACGCTCCCTGTTTCTAGTTAAACCAAATTGCTGATTATATTTTTTAAATTACATGTTGGTTGCTAAACGATCATAAAACTTTACCAATGGATAAAAAATAAACTTGAATTTTAAAGTTTTGTTTGTCATATTCACATCATAGTGCTGAAGGTTGTGCTTCAACTCTACATGCAGTTTTAATCGCCCACTTTACTCCATCAAGTGGGTTTTTTTATATGATCATTGCTGTTTAAAAATATTAAGAGTCTTATGAATGCAATATTGCATAGGGACCAGATAAAAATAGCAAATGCTCACTGCCGGTTTCTAACATGAGGTTAAATTTCTGGATGACTTTTCTTCTTAAAGCCGTTCACGCTCGTAGTTAAGCTATAATTTAAATGATTCAGCAAATACTAAATTTTCAGACAAATTTTTGCGTATCAATCACTTGATCGCGCCATTGTAGCTTTATCCTAACTCAGTTCAATCGACCTGAATGCCTTGAATGATAAAGCAAACAAAACAATTCCATTGAGCAGGAGAGCGTTTTTATGCTTAATATGCACGTTAATAGGATTGCCTAAAATCAGATTATTGAGGAATTGGAATAAAAAATACTAACTCTGGATCACCCTCATCAAGATTTTCAATTTGACCGCTCTTGATAAATCCAGAATTGAGCAACAAGCGTTGCATGGCAAAATTAGACTGATTGGTGGTGGTAAATAACTTTGGATGTTGGCATTTGGATTTTAATGTATTCAGCAAATTAAGTCCTGTACCACAGCGACGATAGCGCTCTCCCACCATGAGCATTTCAATAAATCCACAACCAAAGAAATGGTAATTTAATACGCCATAGCCCATGATTTCTCCATCCTTCTCAGCGAGGAAGCAGGTACTTTCTGTACACCAAGCGTGAATTTGCAATACGCGCTGAGGTTCCTGTGAGGCAAGACTATCGATTGCGATTAAATCTTTGATATCGGCTTCATTGGCGAGGCGAATGAGCATTATATTCATCTACTTTGTCATTTTTCTAAGTACTATAACAACATTTCATCTGATTGGATTTATCTGTACGGTAGCGACTGTCAGAAAAACGGTGAATTTATCTGTTGAACATCGCCCATGATTTCCGAAAGACAGAACCAATACTTTAAAACTTGATTTATTGTGGCAATAGATGAAGCGTCAATCTTTCAACAACAGATCTTAAATGAGTACCTGAGAAACTATGTATTCCGATTTGAGTGAAATTGCTTTGAAATTGGGCAGTATCCTAAAAAAGATTCAAGAAGTCCCTGATCTAGAGCCTAGGGAAAATATTCTCCTGATAGGAAAAGCTTTAAGCCACATCTTTGAATTACAGCATAATCTCGCCAACATTAGACCAGATTTGAAGACAATTCATGAGAAAAAATAATTTTTTGAATCAAATATGGAGAATGATTTTACTGAGTGATTACAGTTTGGTTGTTGGGAATTTGAATCCAGTTTTATTTATTCATTAAATTTGATTTGAATCACAAAGACTTTAAGCCTGAACTGAATATGACATCAATAATCGCTCTGATGAAAGCAATACAACTGCTCGGGATAATTTTTTTAAGGCACTACAATGATGACTAAAGATGGGCATAACAGCATTATAAATTTAAGCATTAATTTTTATAATTAAATAAAGTACTCCGGTGATGCCGCTGCATGGTCGTTACCCTGAACCCGATGAGTTCAAGGTGGACGTGACGTACACTTACTGGGTTTCCCACTCGCGGTGGGCATACACTCAAAATATACAGAACACATCCATAAGTTTAAGTATCGGCAGGGGAATAGACGTACTGGCGAACACCCCAGAGTTGTATTAAGTATACATAATCTGAGCTTTGTGGCAAATCGTCAAAGGTCACAAATTATAAATATAGAGTAAAAAAAAGAATCAACCGCACGAAAAAAAAGCGGATTACCCCGCTTTTTCAACATCTTCAAGCATTGTTTCTAATAAACGTTCACATTGTGCGTATTCTTGTAACGTTTTATTCATACTCAACACTTCCTGCATCAATTCCAATGCAACCATGATCACCAACTTATTATGTTCAACGTTGGGCGCTTTACGGCGAAATTCTTGGAATTTATCATTTAATAGCTGACCTGCACGCTCTAATTCATGCCGCTTATCCGTGGTTGTTCCCAAACGGAAGGTTTGTTCAATTAATCGTAATTCTACCGTTACATGCTCAGACATATTTATACTTCCTCATTAGATTCTGACGGATGAGCAAGCTGTTGGATTTCTTGCGCGTGATGATCTTGTTCAGTGCCTAAAATAGAAAGACGTTGAATAATTGCTTCAACTTTGGTCTTTGCATGTTCATTTTTTTGGATTAAACGTTCACGCTCATCTTGCAGGTTTTTAATATCCTGTAAATGGTGGCGCTGTTCATTTGCCATTTTCTCTTTTACCACACGTAATTCATTACGTTCAGCTAAAATTTCCTGAAAACGATTTTTTAAATCTGTACAGCTTTTTTCTAAACGGCTATAGCGTTCAGCCAAAGAAGAGGCATCTGTATTCAGTTGTTGAAATTGATTTTGCAACTGAGCAAGCTGTTCAGTCAACGTATCAATTTCATCTTGTTTTTGAGTAATAATGCTGTTTTTATGGCTGATTTGGGCATGAGCCTGCTCTTCACTGTTATCTTTTTCTTTTAACAGCGATGCATTTTCTTTCTCAACAGTTTCGATTCGTGTTTTTAAAACACCAATATGCGTTTGTAGACGCTGTAATTGTTCTAACATAACGGGTCGCACAGATTTGCAATCAAAGGTAATATATACAGAAGTATAGAGATTGGATAAGCGAATGCAAGACGATATTTCAGGTTGGTCAGATTGGAACCAGAATTTTAAAGGGATTGAAGAAATTTCAAGCCCGAGTGAGTTACATGGCTTATTAACGGGTATAGTTTGTGTTACCGAAGTGCCAACCCGAGATGAATGGTTACAAATTTTATCGACGTTGGATGTTCCAAAATTAGACGATGAAGCACTGGCTATTCTCTCAGATGAAACGGAAGATGTCGCACATGCACTTGCAGAAGATGATTTGGACTATCTTCCGATGCTTCCAGACGACGGACATTTATTATCGGAACGCGTTCAAGCTTTGGCTGACTGGTGTGCAGGTGTCGTTTTAGGTTTTGGTTTGGCTTCCGGTCATATTCGTGCAGACGAACAAGAATTGATTGAAAGTTTGCAGGATGTAGCCTCTGTTGAATTTGATGAGTCAGATGATGATGAAGAGGGTGAAGCAAGCTATGAGGAATTATATGAGTTTGTTCGCTTGATTCCAGTATCATTATCTGTAGGGCGAAAAAAACTGCCTGTTTCAGAAAGTCCTTTGTTGCAAAATTTTCATAGCAAAATGAAGCAGGCGATTGACTCATCTGAAAGTAATAATGTGGTCGAAATGTTTACTCCACACCGTCCAAGTTAAAATTTTTTGTTCAAGATTAAGCCTTGCCAGATTTTAATGAAATGGTTGATTGTATTGATCTCTAAAACTTAGAGGGAGCGATCAGCCATTTTGTATGATTGGATATTGATCTATTCTGGTATTGAGGTGAAGCCGCTTTAACTGGTGAGATTAAAGTCTGTCTGCATATCTGCTTGAATAGAATATTGCTGTTTTTGTTTTAAGATAAATAGCTAAATATTGCTGTAGCTGTATTTACATTTAACCCGCGCAAACTGTAAGTTAAACATTCACCAACTGATTTAATGAACTGAAAGGCAAGCTGAATAGAGAATGAAATTAACTCAAGCAGATTTTCAGGAACGTCGTGACCGCCTCGCTGAACAAATGGGTCCCAATAGCATTGCAATTATCGCCACCAGTCCGGAAGTCATGCGAAATAGAGATGCTGACTACAAGTTTCGTGCAGACAGTAGTTTTTTTTATCTGACAGGTTTTGCTGAACCACAAGCAGTTGCTGTAATCGAAACAGATGAAACCGGTGAAATGTACGTTTATAGTCTATTTTGCCGTGAACGAAATCGTGAAATGGAAATTTGGAATGGCTATCGCGCGGGAGTTGATGGTGCAATTGATGCTTATGAAGCAGATGAGGCATATGCTATTGATCTGCTTGATGAGGAAATTATCAGCAAGATTTTAAATAAACAAAAACTGTACTATCGCGTTGGTCAACGCGCAGAGTTTGATGCCAAAATAAGTCATTGGATTGCCAAGGCACATGAATCCAGTCGCGGTTTTGGTGTACCTGCACACATTATTCAGCTTGACCAAATTTTGGATGAAATGCGTTTGCATAAATCAGCCGAAGAAATTGAGCTGATGCAAATCGCAGCAAATATCAGTGCAGATGCACATACACGTGCGATGCAAAGTGTTCATCCAGACATGATGGAATATGCTTTAGAAGCCGAATTGAATTATATCTTTGGTCAACAGGGTTGCGTACCTGCCTATAACAGTATTGTAGGCGGTGGTAAAAATGGCTGTATTTTGCATTATGTCGAAAATAACCAACCCTTGAAAGATGGTGATTTGGTATTGATTGATGCAGCCTGTGAATATGAATGTTATGCCTCGGACATTACGCGCACTTTTCCTGTGAATGGCAAATTTAGCCCTGAACAGAAAGTCTTATATCAAATCATTTTAGATGCTCAGATCGCAGCGATCGAAGCGATTCAAATTGGGAATTCCTATAAAGAACCGCATACGGTCGCAGTACGGATTCTGGTTGAAGGTTTGGTTGATCTTGGAATTATGCAAGGGGATGTTGAGCAAATTATTGAATCTGAAAGTTATCGTCAGTTCTATATGCATGGTACTGGGCATTGGCTCGGTATGGATGTACATGATGTTGGTACTTATAAAGATGACAATGGTCAATGGCGAACCTATGAACCCGGCATGGTGGTTACAGTAGAGCCGGGTCTATATATCGCACCAGATGACGAAACTGTTGAGAAAAAATGGCGTGGCATCGGTATCCGAATTGAAGATGATGTCGTAGCCACCGAACAAGGACCTTTGGTGTTGACCAAGAATGTGGTGAAATCCATAGAAGACATTGAAGCTTTGATGGCATCCCGAAACTGAGAGCCTTAATTTGGTGAGTAACGGAGTCATTGCATTCAAATGGCTTCTATAAGCGCAATATTTTGAGAATATTGCGCTTCTTTTTTACGAAACTAAGCTTATCCATGCAGTCATTTTGTGGTCTTGATCAGGTATGATGCTGCTTTGATAGTTTGCTTAAGATTATAAAAACGATGGGTACTCGAATGACTGGAATGGTGTTTCCATTCCAAGGTGACATCCAAGAAATCAAAACGGTGGTTTATACATGGATGCAAAATGAAGATGAAATTATTGAAAGCGATACCACAATTCGAATCGAGCTGATACACGGTAACTTTGTAATTATTGATAATATCGATATTTTTTATTCAGCATACAATCATCCTGAGCTATGGCAGGAATTACTTGTTGATTTGCCTTTTAGTGATTGGTTTATTTTTTTCGAATGTGTGGATAGTTGTGATAGTTACAGCTATCTGATTTATAAAAATAATCAAGAAGTCAGAAGGATGTTGCAGGAGGAAGATGAAGATTTGTATCTTGAAGGAGAGGTGCAGGATTTTGAAAAGGAATGGCTTGATTTTTCAATCTATTATGAGCATGAATATGTGGAAAATGGAAAGACAAAGAAAGAAAAACTAACTGATCTTGATTTTTCATTAGTGCATGTTGATGATCATGAAAATTACTTTAAATATTATTATATTAATTCAAAAAAACAGACGGTGTATCACACAGGATTAGCCCGTGTACTGATGGTGCAGATGTTCGGACATTTCTTGGGTTTCGATATCATTGATTGTGATTACAAGGTAAAGCAATCATTGAAAATTGATTATAACAAAATCCCAGCCTATAACCGAGTCTTAAAACGGGCAGAAAAGGACGATGCAGTGGCTCAGAATCAACTGGGCATGATGTATGAGCAGGGGCATGGTGTTGAACAAGATGTTGAAAAAGCACAATATTGGTATCAAAAATCTGCTGATCAAAATGATCATTATGGGCAACTTCATTTAGGGTTACTTTTTAAAACAGGGAAAGGCATCAAAAAAGACATCCAACACGCTTTGGCATGGATATCTAAAGCAGCAGCTGATGGAAACGCCGATGCTCTGACTGTGTTGGGGGAGATGTACGAATTGGGTGAAGGGGTGGAACACAGTTTTGAAGAAGCGGCAATTCTTTATCGTAAGGCAGCGAAACTAAGACATGCTGCTGCACCTTATAAACTGGGTTTAATGTATGAGCATGGACGAGGTTTTGCGGTGGACATCAAAATGGCAAAGCGATGGTACTACCAAGCAGCGAGTCATTTTAATGAAGATGCACAGAAACGCTTGGATGAATTGAACAAGTAATTTCTTTGTGTTTTGCATGGGGCGTTTTTTGTTTGCCCCATTTTTTTAATAACGTATTGATTCAGTACAAATCAAAGCAACAATTTCCTATTTCAATATTAAAATAATCTCGCTTGATGTAAGATAAAATTCATCAAGATTATAAGTATTCAGCAAGCTGAATCACGTATAGAAAGGATCAAAGCATGCAACAAGAAGTCATCATCGTTGGCGGTGGAATGGTTGGGTTGAGTCTAGCACTCATGTTGGCGAAAGCGAATATTGCTGTAAAGCTTTTAGAAGCTGTGAAATACCCAAATTATGATGACAATAATGCTGTACCTTATCACTCCAGTTTTGATGCCAGAAATACCGCACTTTCACGGCGTACTGTGCAGATCTACCAAAAACTCGGTCTATGGAATGCTTTACAAGACCATGCAACTCCGATCCTTGAAGTGCATATCACAGAACAAGGCAGTTTCGGTAAAGCACGTTTAAAAGCAGATCAGGAAAAAGTCGAAAGCTTCGGGCAGGTGATTGAAAATGCTTGGCTTGGGCGAGTTCTTCTGACACAGGTGCGTCAGCAACCGTTAATTGAATTGATTGACGGTGTACAAGTACGTTCCCTTAAACAAGACAATGAATTTGTGTATATTGAAGCAAGTCGTGGGGAAGAATATACCCATTCAATCAAATCCAAATTGGTCATTGCTGCCGATGGTAGAGACTCTTTCTGTCGCCAAGCTTTAGGCGTAGGCGTGGATGTGCATGATTATGATCAAGTCGCGATTGTCACTACAGTACAGACCTCAAAGCCACATCAACATGTCGGCTTTGAGCGCTTCAGCCATTTAGGTCCATTGGCATTACTGCCTTTACCTGGAGAATGTCGCCGTTCAGTGGTGTGGCCTGTCAAAAAAGGAACAGAGGGCGAGTGGTTAGGTGAAGAGAATGATCAGCATTTTCTGGATGCCTTGCAGCAGACTTATGGTGATCGTGCAGGTAAATTCCAAAAAACAGGTCAACGTTTTAGCTTCCCATTATCACAAGTACTGGCAGAGAAACAGGCGGTTGGGCGTGTGATCTTGATGGGAAATGCTGCACATACCATTCATCCCGTAGCAGGGCAAGGGTTTAATTTATGCATGCGTGATGCTGATGTATTGATGCGTTATATCACAGCACAAATCGCCAAATCTGATGACATTGGTGAGCCTGAAATGTTGAAAGCATATGAACAAGCCCGTTTAACAGATCAACAGCGGGTCATTAAATTCTGCGATTCGGTTGTGCGCGGCTTCAGCAATCAAAATGCGGTTTTAAAATTAATACGTAATACTGGATTGATTGCATTTGATGTTATTCCAGGAATTAAACCCTTGGTTGCCAATTATGCAATGGGGTTGAAAGCATGACACAGCAAAATATCATGGATGTCGTTATTATTGGCGGTGGTCTTGTGGGGGGGTTAACCGCATTACTTTTGGCGCAAGGCGGTGTTCAAGCCACCGTATTAGATGCGGCGCCAATTTTAGATGAACAAAAAGTTTTGGCTCAAGCGAATCCACGGGTTTTGGCGCTGAGCCAAGCAACCATCCATTTACTTAAAACGGTGAATGTTTGGGATAACATTGCTCGTAAAATGCCCTACACGGGAATGCAAGTCTGGAATAAAAATGGCTATGGGGAAATTAATTTTGGTCAACAATCCTTAAACTTTCCGACAGACGAACACAGCTTAGGTTCAATGGTTGAACCCAGTTTGTTAAATCTCGCCATCCAGCAGAAAATGCTTGAACAATTACATGACTACCGAACACAAGTGAAAGTGGTCCGTGTCGAACAAAGTGTCGGTGGTTGGATGATTCATCTTGCAGATGGCAGTCAGTTAAAGACTAAGTTGGTGATTGGTGCGGATGGAGCAAATTCATTTGTGCGTGAGCAAGCTTTTATTGACTACGATATCCTTGACTATCAGCAAGCCGGTTTGACATGTGCGATTCGTACCGTACAACCACACCGTTATGTGGCTCGTCAAATTTTCCATCCAACAGGTCCTTTGGCATTTTTACCCATGGCGAGTTTGAATCCTGAACAAGCCGAGCATTGGATTTCAATCGTCTGGACCTTACCCGATGATTATGCTGATGAATATGCCCGTTTGAATGATTCAGCTTTCTGTCAACTTCTGACTCGTGAAAGCCATCACATGTTGGGTGAAATAATCGAAGCAACCCCGCGTGCAAAATTTCCCCTCAAGGCTCGTGCTGCGCAGCGCTATGTCAAAGATGGATTGGCATTGATTGGTGATGCTGCACATGTCATTCATCCATTGGCTGGGCAGGGAGTGAATATTGGTTGTTTGGATGCGGCAGTGTTGTGTGATGTCTTATTAAAAGATAAAAAACGTGGGGTATGGGCACAGGAACAGACCTTAAAACGTTATGAACACAAGCGAAAAGGACAGAATGATGCCATGATGCATAGTATGTCTATGCTTGGTTTCCTGGAAACTGCTGAAATGTTCCCCGTAGTCTGGGCACGCAATTTTGGTCTGAAACAAGTAGAGAACACTGCCTTTTTTAAAGATCAGTTTTTAGCAAAAGCCAACGGATTAGAAACGTTAAAAAGCACGCAATATGCCATTTCGTGAACAGACAGATATTTTTTAAACAATCGCTTAAACAATATTACGAATTTGATGAAAAAAAACACGATTTTATGTGTCTAGAGACTAGTCGAATGCGTTAGAGATTGGTACATTTCTCTGTAAAACATCACCATTTTTTAATGGTAAATTGACGTCATTGATGGGGAGTTCAAGATGACAGATACAAATGATTATGATGATAGTTCAGAAGACCAAGCGGTAGACGACGATGAAGCTCAAGCAGCAGAAAAAGGTGCTGCTGCAAGCGATTCTACAGTCTCTGATACAGACTTGGCTGAAGCTGAAACACTCACAGTAACTGCGAAAAAAAGACAACGTGAAGCATTGGAAGACGAAATCGCTGCATTTTTAGCGCGGGGTGGAAAAATCACTGAAGTTCCTCCTGATGAATCTGCAAAAGATTGATTTCAAAGCACCGACAGGTGCTTTTTTAATGACTTTAGACGGTCGATTATGGAATGCTGATTTGATTTAGGGTATTCGGTTGAATGATTCAACCTAGGATAATGTGGGTTGTAATATCGAAGTGATAAAAATAAGTGTTATCAACATAAAGAAATGACATCCAGTCATTTCTTTATGTTTCATTCAATCAAATGATTAATGATCTGTTAGTTCTAAAGCACGTTGATAGGCAATTTTCTTTTTGATGCCCATCAGGTCAGCGGCGAGTTGTGATGCTGCTTTAACAGATAAGTCCTGTAATAATCGTGTAAGTAGTTGGTCTAACTTCTCTTGTTCTACATCTTGGTCTTTGGCATCAGGTAGACCGCCAATCACTAAAACGATTTCGCCTTTTTGTTGGTGGTGATCATTTTCAATAAAGCTTATCAATTCACCTAGCGTCATTTTTTTAATGGTTTCAAAAGTTTTAGTGATCTCGCGAGCAAAACCAACAGGGCGCTGTTCACCAAAAACCTGAGCCATATCTTTGACACTGTCTAAAATACGATGGGGTGCTTCATAGATAATCATGGTTTGCGTTTCATATTTCAATTTTTCTAGTTGTATTAAACGCTGAGATTGTTTTGAAGAAAGAAAACCTTCAAAACTGAAACGGTCACTTGGCAAGCCAACAGCACTCAACGCTGCAATTGCAGCGCAAGCACCCGGTACAGGAATGACTCGGATGCCATTGTCTTGTGCAGCACGGACCAATTTAAATCCAGGATCACTAATAAGCGGGGTTCCGGCATCACTCACCAGTGCAATATCTTGACCTTGCTTTAATTTTTCGATAAGTATATCAATTTTGTTACTTTCATTATGATCATGACACGCAGTAAGCGGAGTTGAGATATTATAATGTTTTAATAATTGAGCGGATTGGCGGGTATCTTCTGCCGCAATAATAGAAACCGACTTTAAAACTTCAATAGAACGGAAAGTCATATCATCTAAGTGCCCAATTGGGGTCGCTACGACAAATAATTGAGCACTCATAAAGGTCTCCATGAAAAATAAGATAGTGTTGAACAGTATTAAAAGACTGGTATGTTTGGGAATAATTGGATTTACAATCCAAGTTCACGCAGAAATTCTTGTTATCTTACCTGAAACAGGTCCCATGTCGCGAGCAGGTTTAAGTATCAAACAAGGAATATTGAATGCATCTCATGCATCCAAGAATCAAATCCCATTAAAATTTGTGGATTCTGATCAAAAAAACATCAAAACCATTTTGAAGCAAAATGTAAATAAAAAGACCCAAATGATTATTGGTCCCTTGGCACGTCCAGATGTAGAAGCGTTGATCAATTTAAAACCTAAAGTTCCAGTGCTGGCTTTAAATGAAGTCTATCCAACCTATAAAAATGTTTGGCAATATAGTCTGTCTAAAAATGATGATGCTTTAGCGCTACTGGATTATATTCAGCATGATAAAGTGAGCAAACTCTATGTTGTTCGTGAAAAGGGCACTGAAGCGGAATCAATCAGTTTTTTAAATGCTCTTTTCGCAAACTATGCAGGAGAAGTTGACCCAGTGGATGCGATGCCAAATACGACCAAAGCAAGTGAAGGTATTTTATTGCTTGGCTCAAATCAATGGCTGGCAAATTTAAAGAAGTTAAAGAAAAAGAATATTTATACTCAAGCGATCGCCTTGAATGAAAGTAAAACATTACCGAAAGGCATGAAGTTCTGTGATGTGCCTGCTTTGTATATCAAAGAATGGGAAGATGTGGTGAAAGCCTATAAGGATCAACCCACATCATTACCTTATCAACGTTTATATGCGTTTGGTGGTGATGCTTGGAACATTGCTGAACAATTTGTGTTGGATCCCAATGTCAAAAGTCTAACCTTTAATGGGCGGACAGGAAAAATTAAAATCGAAGGGAATCGTGTTGAGCGCATTCCACAATGTTTTGAGCGCTCTAAAAATAACTTAGTGCCCTTATAGTTGAATGATCGATGGCTAAAAATAATCTAGGATCATGGGCGGAGCAAGAGGCAGTAAAAATATTGCGGCAATCAGGCTATGCGATTGTCAAATTAAACTATTTTTCACGTTTTGGTGAAATCGATATTGTCGCTGAATCACAACAAGAGTTGGTTTTTATTGAAGTCAAAGCAAGAACTTCAAACTATAGGGGATACGCTTTTGAAGCAGTAAATTTGTCCAAACAGCAGAAAATGATCAAGACAGCCTTTAGGTTTTTACAAGAATATCCGCAATATGAACAGTATTATTGTCGTTTTGATGTAATTGGGTTTGATTTACATCATAAATTTGCAAAAAACGTACAGCAAGACTTAAGTAAAATCTCTTATGATCAGTCTTGGATTGAAAATGCATTTACTTTGGATGCAGACTTGATTAATCTGTGACGAAGAATTGCCCCACAGTTTTTCTCAAAAAAAAGATATGTTCCAACATCTTAATAGGCAATCAAGATGTTGTGTTGTCAGTTAAAATCAATAGGAGTCTTGCTGAGTGTTAAAGCGTATTGTCATCACCATGATGTGTGTAGCAAGTTTATCTGGTTGCGCGAGTTTTATCTCTGGTGGTACTGGTTCTTCACCAGTAGGAACAGAAAGCGGTGTCCGATCTTTAGGACAAGTTTTTATTGATTCTTCTATTGAGCGTACTGCAAAAATTAACTTATATAAATTAGATGCTCGATTTAAACAATCTCGTGTCAATATTAATAGTTTTCACAGCAATGTTTTACTTACTGGGCAAGTACCCGATGCACATTTAAAACAACTTGCCGAAGACAATTTACGTGCAATGAGTGATGTAAAAGCGGTACACAATTACTTAACTGTTGGCAATCAAATCGGTTATAGCACCATCATGCAGGACGCCTCTGTCACGGTGAATACCCGTGGCTTAATTATGAAAGCGCCTGTGGTCTCTGATAATAAAGTTTTGGTCCATACTGAAGATGGTGTTCTGTATGTTCTGGGACGTCTAAATAATGCTGAAATTGCGGATTTAAATGATGTTTTACAAAAAGTTGGGAATGTGACTAAAATCGTGACCTTGATTGACAATGTTGAGCAAGCGAATAATTCAGTTCAAACTTCATCGTTTACGGCACCTGTGGTAAACAATGCACAACAACCTGATGTGCAAACCCCTGTTGCAATTGATCCAGATGCTACAGGGCAAAACAATAATGTTATCCAACAATAGGCTAGAATTGCTTAAAGTTAAACTTGGCAAGCAATTTCAACAACTTAAAGTTAAGTTTAAAACGCATTATCAAGATTTTCGTTTATATGACTTAGGCAGCATAACCCTTAATGGATTGACTCCCAAAAAGGGATATTCCATAAAACAAAACATTGCTTATGGTTTAAAAGCCCGACAACGTTTAGATTTATATATTTCCCATCAAACCCAAACCAAAGCTTTGATTGTTTTTGTTCATGGCGGTGCTTGGAGTCATGGTGATAAAAGTGCCTACAAGTTTGTAGGGGAAGCGTTTAGCCGCTATGGCTATAATGTTGCGGTGCTGAATTACCATTTGGCTCCTGAACATAAGTTTCCAAGTTATGTGGATGATTTAGCCGTTGCCTTAAATTATCTTGAACAACAGCAATTACGTTTAGGTATTTCAACAGACCAAATTGCTTTGATGGGACATTCAGCAGGGGCGTTCAATATAGCCTCTTTATTGTATCATCCGAAAAATTATGCTTTGCCGTTAAAACCCAACATCAAAGCATTGATTGGAATTGCAGGACCTTATCATTTTGATTATAAAAATGATGCTTTGGCTGAAGGTGCATTTGATCAAACCATTCCTTATCAACAGGTGATGCCATATTATTTTGTTGCCAAGAATGAAGTTAAACATTATTTATTCCTGGCTGAAAATGATCAGATTGTGAAGCCGCAGAACTCCTTTGACTTCAAAAAACAATTGCTTGAACAAGGCAATCATTGTGAAATCTTGACCATTCCTAAAACAGGACATATCTCAATTATGGGCAGTGTCTCAAGCTTGTTCAGTCGTCTCTTTGTGACGCGCTCGGAAATTATAAAAGTCTTAGATGAAGCAATTAAAAATGCCTAGCATGGGCTAGGCATTTTTAATAAAGCTCAAACTAGTCTTGATGCATTGGCGTATTGTGGATTACATGTTGAATCATGGCATGTGCAATACTGCCTGTGAACGGTGTTTCAGGCAACCGGTCAAACTTAAAAAATTGTGCATCACTGATTTCTTCTTCCTGCAATACAATCTCACCCGCTTCATATTCAGCTTTAAAAGCAAGCATTAAATTGCTAGGAAATGGCCAAGGCTGGCTCGACAAATATTGCACATTCTTTACTTTTAAGCCGACTTCCTCCAAAGTTTCACGCTTGACTGCTTCCTCAAGCGTTTCACCAACTTCGACAAAACCTGCAATCAGGCCATATATATTACTTTTATTCTTGGCATTCTTCGCCAATAGAATTTCATTGTCACCACGTGTGATCACCGTAATAATACAGGGCTGTACGCGAGGGTATTGGTGGTAACGACACGCAGGGCAAACCATTGCGTATTCAATTGGATGAACTTCTGTTTCATGCCCACAGTGACTACAGAATTTATGATTACGGCGCCATTCAAGCAATTGTACTGCTCGACTGGCTTGCTCAAATTCAGATTTTGTCCACTGCGAGATGAGTTGCCGAATCGGAATTAATTGATAACCCTGTGGAATCTCATCTTCAATAAAAAGATCCCGGGCAATGATCTGATCACCCGAGTTAAAACTGATATCACTTGCCAATTTCTCTACTTTCGGAAGTTGCAAGTTTTCATCCACTAAAAGTTGTTGATGATGAAAGATATAAGCAACTGATAATTCTGACATTAGGCTACCGATTTTAAAGTTTGACTACTTGCCAATGCTACATCAAACATCGTCTGCAAAACAGGTTGTTTGTTCTGTAGATTTTCAATCATCATGTCTGCACTGGCGAGCACATCCAGAAGTTTATTCACCTGTTGTTGGTTGAAGATCTGTTCTTTGTTGAGTCCAGACTGGATAAATTCGGCAGACTGCGCCAATGCCTTTTGACCGTCTTTGGCTGCAAGGAACAATAAAGCTCCCCCAATTTCATATAATTGAGAAGGTAATAGTTCAAGACTTGTAGACTGTGGATCCTGCAAATATTGAACCAACGTTTGTGAGCTTAAATCGACCATCGCCTTGGTTTCGGTCAGTAAAGCTGTGTGAGCTTCATCAAGACGATCAAGAGAAATATGTAGATTATTGACTTTTAATTGCAGGCGATTAGAAGTGTAATTGCGTTCAAGAATTCCAATAGAGTTCATTGCAGAGAGGATACTATTCATCAATTGCTGCGCATAGTTTTCATCTCTCAGCATGTTTTCTTGAGACAACAGATCGGCTTGCTGTTTCAATTCGCTATAGGCTTCATTTAAATTGAGCACTTTAAATACATGTGCAAGATCTGTGAGTTTACTCTTCAATTCTTGAGTTTTTTCATCACTCATATTTTGATAGTTAAACTCAATATCATTACGGATTTGCGACATTTCATCAGTAATGAGCTGGCTGACACTGTGAATCGTATCGAAATCGGGTCCGAACAAATGACGGCTGAAAATCTGAAGCTGTGTATCTGTCAGAATATCCTCACCCAGATTGATCTGTTCACGAATATGTTGAGAAACCTCATCTTCCTGACTAACACAAATACTCAATACATTTGCAGTGTCTGTTAAGGATGGTATAAATCCTGCAAGATCGTTAAGGAATAAGGAAATGTTGGTTTCGATACTGATGAGTGTTCTTAAACGGGTATCGTTGAGGGTGATATGCTCAATCTGGTTTAAAGCAACAGCAATCAACGCCCAATATTGGGCACTCGGTTGCCCTTGAGCAGTATTGGCCAAGTAACTCCCAACCAGCTTTATTCCTTGAAGATCTAAATCCGTCTCCTGTTGCTTTAAGAGTTTGTGTAGGCAAAGCTTATAGAGCTTATGGACATGGACTGAGCTTTCCAATTCTGGGGGTTGTGAAAGATTAAAATTTGGAGTCACGCAATCCAGTAAGGGTACGATGGCTTGACCTTCTGGCGTGAGTTCCAAACCTAGAGAAAGTTCTAGGCGGTTTAGCGTATCATGCAAAAATTGCGGCACTTTCACTTCACGTAGGCAACTAAACTCAATATAACGTTTGAGCATCGTTGTCCCTTCGCTCAATGCAATGACATCTTGAGTATTGATTTCATGGGGGTTCTGCATGATTTTACGCATGACTTGTGCGGAGAGTTCGGCAATTTTTGCAACTTGAGGCATGTCAATTAGCATGAGTACATGGCTGCATTGTTCGAGTTGCAGCAATGCATCATCTATACCAAAGGGTAAAGTTTGATCTTCAACTAAACTGCTGACAGCAGATTCAACTTGTAAAATTGAATTATCGACTTCTTTTTTAATAATCAGTAATGCCGTCGGATCAAAATGTATAGAGGTTTGGTAAGACATTGATCTGCACCTTTCCTGGGTATCTAAATGTTCTATTGCATAGCCTCAAAATGAGGCTAATTTTCTAAGTTTTAATATAGCTGAAGAAGTGGATTTTTACAGAAAAAATAAGCCTAAATAGGAAATTTTATTTTGCAAAAATGCAGGCTTCCCCATGTTTTTCTTGATATTTCTTGACCCAGTTCTCATGTGCTTCTAATTCTTCATCCGAAGCGTAAATAACAGGGACATCAATTTCAATCTTTTGCCGTGCTGTGTTCCCCTGAGCTTGTTCAGTATGTGCAGAAATAGCATCCATGTCAAAGGATACTTGTCCGCCTGTCATCGCGAGATAAACATCGGCTAAAATTTCAGCATCGAGCAATGCGCCATGGAAAGTACGGTCACGTTGGACAATTTCGTAACGGCGAACCAATGCATCCAATGAGTTTTTTTGCCCTGGATGCTTACTTTTCGCCATCGCTAGAGTATCCGTCACTGTACACACTTCAGACAGGGCAGGAAAACCGCTGCGTTTGAACTCCATGTCCAAGAAGTTCATATCGAAGCTTGCATTGTGTGCAATGATTTCACTGCCTTTTAAGTAGTCGAACAGGACTTCGGCAATTTCCTCATACTTGGGTTTGTCTTTTAAGAATTCATCAGTGATTCCGTGGATGGCTTCTGATTCACCTACAGGTTTGCCTGGATTGATATAGATGTGAATCGAACTGCCGGTAAGTTTACGATTGACCATCTCAATCGCACCAACTTCAACAATTCGATCACTGTCTTGATAATAAAAACCAGTGGTTTCGGTATCCAGGATAAACTGTTTAGGTCCATGTAGCTTGATGGTCGCAGGCGTAATCACAATCTGTGGGTGAATATTTGTATCTTTCATTTGGGTACTTTGTTCAACTGGATCTTCATCGTGCACAGCATTATTTTGTGTGTCAGATATTGTCACCGTGTGTTTGGGTGTTGGCATTTCAATAGCCATACTTTCATCGGATTCCATCAGATCAAATCCGAAAGGATCGTCGAGCAACCAGTCTTTTTCATCTTTTTTTTTATCATGATTTTCTACAATCTGTTCAGTGGCGGATTGAGGCATCTCTGGTTTTTTAGCAGCCAGTGTTTGTTCAGTGCCTAAGTTTGCCAGTTGATCCGCCATTTCATTGCCGGCATGTCCTGCATGACCTTTAATCCAATTCCATTCGATTTCACGACCTGTGCACACACGATCCAGTTTTTGCCATAAATCAGGATTTTTAACATCTTTCCAGTTTTTCTTTTTCCAACCGTCAATCCATTCTGTAATACCGCGCTTCACATAGTTGGAATCGGTCCAAATAATCAGTTTCGCATCCACAGGACAAAATGAAATACCTTCGATGGCGGCACTCAGCTCCATGCGATTATTGGTGGTATCTAATTCACCACCACACAATTTATGCTCTTCAGTTTCAGTGATGATATAAGCGCCCCAGCCACCAGGACCTGGATTGCCTTTACAAGCACCGTCGACATAAAGCGTGATTGTTTGTGACATAGTAATAACCAATGAAAGTGAATTAAGAGTTGAACATCGTGGTTTAAGAATTTATTGTATACGCAAATCAGCGTTTTCTACGCATGAACCGAGATTTTTTTAATTTCTTGTAACATTTGTATGCAATTCGCATTCAAATTTTGCCTTGTATGCGCCTTAAGCTCTACTAAAATGGCAAAGATAAAATAATTTACTAAATGTTGTTCGGAACCCTTATGTTTAAACCTACCACAATGGTGTGGCAACCTACTGCATCTGTTTTCTTTAAACTATCACTATTAACATCTGCATTGGCGGCACTGGGTTTGACTGCTGGGTGTTCTTCGAACCCATCGACGTCAAAAACTCAAACATCAAAGTCGTCGGGTATGTTGGACGCAAACAGTTTGGATTCACTTGAAGATCTTCTGTCAGCAACGGATATGCGTGCGGTAGAAGGTGATCGTTTATTGATTCTAAAACATGGTGATGTTTGGAAGCGTATGTCTGTTGGTTTTAAAATGGATGAAAACCATTGGGATCCACGTATTGATGCACAACGAAGCTGGTTCGTTTCCCGTCAACCTTATATAGATCGTTTAAGCGCCCGTGCATCACGTTATCTTTACCATACTGTAAAAGAAGCTGAACGTCGCGGTTTGCCAACTGAATTGGCATTGTTGCCGATCATTGAAAGTTCTTACGATCCAGCTGCAACCAGTAGTGCTGCCGCTGCCGGGATGTGGCAATTTATTCCGAGTACGGGGAAAATTTATGGTTTAAGACAAACCAGTCTGTATGACGGACGCCGTGACGTGGTTGAATCGACTCGTGCTGCATATGAGTTTTTAGGGGGTTTATACAATCAATTCGGTTCATGGGAACTGGCTTTGGCGGCATACAATGCCGGTCCAGGGCGAATTCAGCAGGCAATTAACCGTAACCAAGCAGCAGGATTACCGACAGACTATTGGTCATTACGATTACCCCAAGAAACCATGAACTACGTTCCGCGTTTTTTGGCAGTGGCACAAATCATTAAAAATCCATCTAAGTATGGTGTAAGCTTACCCCCGATCGCCAATCGTCCGCATTTTAGGGAAGTGGCTGTTCCACCCGGTGCTCAATTGAATCAAATTGCTTCAGTTACGGGTTTGAGTCGCGCCGAGTTATATGCACTGAATCCAGGGCACCGTGGCGAAATCGTTGATCCATCAAGTACACTGCGAATCTTGATTCCTGCTGATCTCAGCCCAACAATCGATTCTAAGTTAAGAGCATTAAAACCAAGTTCAGACAGTGGTTATTGGGCAAGTAATAGCAGTCCTACAACTGCAACTCAAACTCTAACACCTGCTGGTGTGACGTCTACCGTGACACAGTCTATTACGCCGACTCGAACTGCACCGCCTGTAATGGGTTCAAAAGCTACGACAACATCGGCAAGTCCGGTGTCGACATTAAAAAATACGCCACAAGGTTCTGATGCATTAGCTAAATTTGCAGCCAATGCCGATATTCCTAGTGCTCCGCGTATTCCAGTTGCTGTTACCACTGCTGCAAATGTTAAACCTGTTGCCGTTGAGCCACCGATTTCTGCACGTGAAAAAGCTCAGATTCTTGCAGCTGTAAAAGCTGAAGGTGAAAAAGAAACCGTTAAACAGGTATTGGAACCTCAAGCAACGCAAGCAGAAAAAGAAGAAGTGGTTAAAGAGATTAAAGCCATTGCGCCGCAGGGTACAGAAGTTCTGGATCCATATGATGGCAAAATTAAACTGACCGCGATTCAGACCAGC
This sequence comes from Acinetobacter baumannii, assembly GCF_016508585.1. GTDB lineage: Bacteria > Pseudomonadota > Gammaproteobacteria > Pseudomonadales > Moraxellaceae > Acinetobacter > Acinetobacter nematophilus. The sequence continues at coordinate 44,853 of NZ_JADVOP010000012.1, read as the reverse complement.
CAATCGGTCGCAGAAGTGCAAGGTAAAGAAAATACGGTTGGATTTGCTTATCCAAAAGGTTTAGCGGAAACCACACCTGCAAACTCTGAAGAAGCGAAACTGAATCAAGATAAAAACTTCAAGAAAACTGATACTGAAGTCGTGGTGGAACCTCCTAAAGGTAAACGTAGCACTTATACTGTTTTGGCAGGTGATACTTTAGCAACAATCGCCTTGAAAAATGGGGTCAATTGGCGGGATATTGCCAAATGGAACCAAGTCGATCCAAATGGAACTTTATTTGTCGGTGCAACATTGTATTTATATGATGCTAAACCACAAATTGATACACCTAGCACATCACGAAAAGTCACAGAGTCAGCACCAACAACTTATGTGGTGAAACCGAATGACAGTTTAACTGGCGTTGCAAATCAATTTGATTTATCGGTTTCACAATTGGCAAGTTATAACAATTTGAATACCAACAGCAATCTATTTGTAGGGCAAAAATTAAAGCTCAAAGATACAGCTGAGGATAAATTATCAGAAATTAACAAGACTGTGGTTCGAGCTGATACATCTAAGCCAGTTGCGAAAGTAAGAACGAAATCTTATGTGGTTAAACGTGGTGAATATCTTAAAATCATCGCTGATCGTTATGCACTATCGGTACACGAGCTGGCCGATTTGACCCCAGGCTTAGATATTTCCAGCAGTTTGTTTGTTGGGCAAAAAATCAATGTACCTCTCAATGAAGTTAATGAGCCAGAGAATAAGCTTGAGTCGAAAGTGGTTGAGCAGAGCAAGTTTAAAAATCTGAAATCTGAGCCAAGCTATAAAACGGAAAATTATAAAGTTCAAAGTGGAGATAGTTTATCGAGTATCGCAGCACAGTCTAAATTGTCTTTGGCTGAGCTCGCGGAGTTAAATAAACTTTCACCATCCCGAAATTTGCTGGTGGGGCAAGTGATTAAAATTCCTGCTGGAAGTTCTACTCCAGAGACCTATACGGTTCAATCTGGTGATAGTCTGATTGCGGTTGCCAACAAATATAATTTACAAGTTAATCAAATTGCTGAACTTAATGGTTTGACAACGACTTCGGGTTTGCTGGTTGGACAAAAACTCAAATTAACGGGAACACCTGAAAGCAGTGCCAAAGAAAGAGCACATGGCAGAAATGAATCAAAATCTGAACTATCAAGCAAAGACATTCATGTTGTGAAATCAGGTGAAACTCTGGCGAGTATTGCCAAGAAATACAAATTACAGTTGAGCTATTTAAGTGACTTAAATGGTTTATCTCGTAATCAAGCACTTGAAGTGGGACAACGTCTCAAAATTGAGGGTGATTTACCCAGTAAATCCTCGCTTTCTAAAGAAAAGGAAGACTTAAAGGCTTCTGCAAAGCCGTCCTCTAAAGCCTCGAGTAAAAACACAGAAAGCTATGCTGTTAAGGCTGGTGAATCTTTAAATGTTATTGCTAGTCGTGTAGGTTTATCAGTACAGGAACTGGCCGAGTTGAATGATTTAAGTCCACGTGCTGGTTTACAGCGTGGTCAATCCATTCGTATTCCTAAAACTGTCACTGAGTACAAAGTAAAAAGTGGCGATTCGTTAATTCGTTTAGCCAGTAAATTCGGTATTGATACTGGTGCATTAGCTGAAATGAATGATTTGAAACCAAATGCTTCATTACGTATTGGTAGCATTATTAAAGTTCCAAATCTTTAATGGATTTTGGTGAGACATGGATCTGGTGAGCGATTAAAATTTCAAAAATGATTTTTTAAATCAAGGAAAGTAGGGGAATGCACCTGAGTTTTAGATGTGTCAGTACATTGGTATTGGCATTGGGGAGCAGTATTGCAGTGGATGTTGCCGCTGCAATACAGACCACACCATATATCGCGGTTCATAATTCGCCATTATATGTCAAAGCTCAGGTTATGCCTTATGCCAACAAGAATGCACCTAAAGGCGGTTATATCAGTACGGCAAGTATTGGTACATTTGATAATTTAAATAGTTTGAATGGCAAAGGCAGTTCGACTGAAGGAATCAATTATGTATTTGATAGCTTGATGGATAGCTCACTGGATGAGCCAGGTGTGTTATATCCACTGCTTGCTGAAAAAGTCAGTTATGACCCTGCGAGAACCAAATTTGTAATTTTTCACCTAAATCCTCAAGCCCGTTTTAGTGATGGAACACCTGTCACCGCTGAAGATGTCAAATTTAGCTTTGATACGATTCAGACCAAAGCCAACCTTGGCTTTCAAATGTATTTATCTGACTTGGCAAAAACAGAAGTATTGTCTAAATATCAGGTAAAAATGACTTTTAAATCTGCACATAATCCTGACATGCCTTATATTTTGGCAAAGATCGCGATTTATTCAAAAGCAGATTGGAAAAATAGGGACTATAGCAAAATCACTTTGCAACCGATTTTGGGATCAGGTCCGTATTTAATTGAACGAATTGACTCTGGACGTAGTGTCACTTATAGACGTAACCCAAACTATTGGGCAAAGGATTTGCCCGTCAATCGGGGACGTTACAACTTTGATCGAATCAAGTACGTTTATTATCGAAGCCCCGAAGTTGCTTTTGAGGGATTTAAGTCAGGACAGTATTCATTTTATCAAGAGAAAAACGCGCGTAATTGGGTCACTGCTTATCGGTTTCCTGCGGTCAAAGCAGGGCTGGTCAAGCTTTATACCACTACCATTCAAACGCCTGCATTGACGCAAAGTTTGGTATTCAATACCCGTAAGCCTCCGTTTAATAATTTATTTTTCCGACAAGCACTGACCTATGCTTATGATTTTGAATGGATCAATAAAGCTCTGTTATACGGGCAAAATATTCGACTGCAAAGCCATTTTCAAAACAGCGAACTAGCTGCAACGGGAAAACCCAGCAAGCAAGAACTCGCAATACTGCAACCTTATCTCAAGCAACTTTCTGCTTTACAACGACAAGGCGTATTGGCAGATTGGAAATATCCTGTTTCTGATGCCAGTGGTTTTAATCGTCAAAATTTATTGATCGCGCGCTCTATTCTATTAAAAGCGGGATATCGCTTCTATCAAGGGCAATTGCTTGATCAGCAGGGTAAACCTATTCGAATTGAGTTTTTGATTCATCAAGATGGAGCACAAAGAACCTTATTGCCCTACATACGCAATTTAAAAAAATTAGGTATTCAGGCCAGTATTCGTCAAGTGGATTTACCTCAATATACTGAGCGTATGCGTCGTTTGGATTTTCAGATGACGCCAATGGATATGCCGCAATCTCTGACACCGGGCGCTGAACAGGTTCAAATGTGGGGATCTAGAGCAGCAGATGAAGTGGGTAACTATAACTATGCAGGAATTAAAAATCCTGTAATCGATCAGTTGATTCAGAAGATCATTGCTTCACCAAATCGTGAACAATTGGTATTGCATACACGTGCACTCGATCGTGTATTACGTGCTGGTTATTATCAAATTTTGACCTACGGCAACGATAAAAATTGGTATGCTTATTGGAATATGTATCACTATCCGGCGATTAAACCGAAACTGTCACTGGGTTTGGAGTATTGGTGGGCAGATTCCATTGAAACTAAAAAAGTAGAGCAATATTTAAAAAAATAGTGCATTCAATAATCGACTTCAGTGTTAATAACCTGAAAAGCATAGGCGACTTAAACTGAGTCATGCTTAATTTGATTTATCCATCCTCATGAGGACATAAGGAACCCTGTTGCCATGGGCACATATATATTCAAAAGGCTGTTTCTGATCATTCCAACATTGTTCTTTGTTTTACTGATCAATTTTGTTGTGGTTCAAATTGCACCTGGTGGACCTGTTGAGCAAGCGATTCAGCAAACAGAGAACTTTCAAAGAGAACGTATCAGCAATGGTGGGATATCAGCTTCAATTGATCGTCATGAATATCGTGGAGCACATGGTCTGAGTGAAGAAATGATTGCGCAAATCAAAAAACAATATGGTTTTGATCAGCCTGCGTATCAACGTTTTGGGTTGATGTTAGAAAACTATTTGGCTTTTGATTTTGGAACGAGTTTTTTTAAAGACAAGCCGGTGACCCAACTGCTTCTTGAAAAAATGCCGGTAACGCTTTCTCTGGGGTTGTGGAGCACTTTACTGATTTACTTAATCTCTATCCCTTTAGGCATAAGAAAAGCCAGACAGAATGGTCTTATTTTTGATCGAGCGACATCATTGCTGCTTGCGGTAGGTTATGCCGTTCCTGCTTTTGTTTTTGCAATTTTGTTGATTGTCTTTTTTGCTGGTGGTTCTTATTACCAGTGGTTCCCCTTACAAGGGTTTGTATCCGATCACTTTCATAGTCTGAATTTTTTTGAAAAGATAGTCGATTATTTTTGGCACATGGCTTTACCGTTGCTGGCGATGGTGCTTGGTGGTTTTGCAAGTTTAACCTATCTAACCAAATACTCCTTTATGGAGGAGTTAAATAAGCCCTATGTTCTCGCTGCACGGGCCAAAGGTCTGACAGAAAATACTGTGCTCTATAAACATGTATTCCGCAATGCGTTATTGGTGATTGTCGCAGGATTACCCGAAGTACTGGTGGGTGTATTTTTTGTAGGTAACTTGCTGATTGAGATTATTTTTAATTTAGATGGTTTAGGCTTACTGGGTTTTGAAGCTGTACAGCAGCGCGATTATCCTGTGATTTTTGGTAGTTTATTCTTTTTGACACTGTTTGGACTGATTTTAAGATTGATTTGCGATGTGTTGTATCGGGTGATTGATCCTCGAATCGATTTTGAATCAAGAGGTGCAAAGTGATGTCACCCATTATGCGTGCTCGCTTAGAAAAATTTAAACAGAATCGATGGGGCTTTGCCTGCTTTATCCTATTCATGACATTGTTTGTCGTTTCTATTTCAGCTGAATTTATTGCCAATGATAAGCCTGTGCTTGTGAAATACGATCAGCATTATTACATGCCTGTCTTCAAAGCATATCCAGAAACGACTTTCGGTGGAGTTTTTGAAACTGAAGCAGATTATCGTGATCCTGTTGTTCAGCAGTTGATTGATGAAAAGGGCTGGGCGATTTGGCCGCTGCTGCATTATTCCTATCAAACGCCTAATCTAGATTTAACCGTTCCTGTACCATCGCCACCCACAGCGCAAAATTGGTTGGGAACAGATGACCAAGGGCGTGATGTTTTAGCCCGAATTCTTTATGGATTACGGATATCGTTACTCTTTGGTTTTGCCCTGACGCTGTTTGCGGCTTTTCTGGGAATTGCAGTTGGTGCAATTCAGGGCTATTACGGTGGATGGGTGGATTTAATCGGGCAGCGAATCCTTGAAGTCTGGGGAGGCTTACCGACTTTATTTATGGTGATTATTTTAGTCAGCTTGTTTACACCAAGTGTATATTGGCTATTTTTGATCATGTTAATTTTTGGCTGGACAGAGCTTGTCGGTCTTGTTCGTGCGGAGTTTCTTCGTGCACGCCATTTAGATTATGTTCAAGCAGCTCGGGCTTTGGGTGTAACTGATTCAGTGATTATTTTTAGACATATTTTACCCAATGTCATGAGCTCAAGCCTGTCACAACTCCCTTTTATGCTGACTGCAAATATTACTGCGCTTACGGCATTGGATTTCCTGGGATATGGTTTACCTCCTGATGCAGCTTCTTTGGGGGAGTTACTGTTACAAGGTAAAAATAATTTAGATGCGCCATGGCTAGCACTCTCTGGTTTTTTTACTTTGGCTTTGGTTTTATCATTATTAATTTATATTGGGGAGGCAACACGCGATGCATTCGATCCAAAACGCCAAAAATAATGATGAAGCTTTGTTGTTGTCTGTCAAACATTTACATATTGAAAATAAACAACAAAAAGTGTTGGTTGAAAACCTGAATTTTGATTTGCATATCGGTGAAACAGTTGCGATTGTGGGAGAAAGTGGATCTGGTAAATCCATCAGCGGTTTGGCCTTGTTGGGATTACTCCCTGACGATTTAAAAGCGACAGGACAAGCTGTATATGATCAACAGGATTTGTTATCGATCAGTCAAAATACACATTTAAAGATTCGTGGTAAAAAAATTGCCATGATTTTTCAAGAACCGATGACGGCTTTAAATCCATTGCATAAAGTTGAACGGATTGTGGGTGAAACTTTACTTTTGGAAGGCATGCCTAAAGAGAAAGCCAGAAAGCGCGTCTATGATTTATTGTGTGATGTCGGCATGGATGATCCTGAGGATAAGCTGCAACGTTATCCACACGAGTTGTCTGGAGGGCAAAGACAGCGTGTCTTAATTGCCTCTGTATTGGCACAAAAGCCTGAAATTATTATTGCGGATGAACCGACCACTGCCTTGGATGTCACTTTACAATCCCAAGTCTTAAACTTATTACAACTGCTGATTTTAAATCATAAAATGGCGATGATTTTGATCAGTCATGATCTGAATCTGGTTCGTAAATATTCCAATCAAGTGATTGTGATGAATCAAGGACGAGTCGAAGAGAGGGGATGGGTTCGAGATATTTTTCAAAAACCTAAAGCCGCGTATACCCAGTATTTACTGGATCATGACTTCGGTGAAGCCAATCCCGCACCGAAAGGCAGCCATTTGGTTTTATCCTTGCACCGTCTTGGAGTTAAATTTCCAATTCGTAAAGGTATTTTAAACCGTATTCAAGATTATTTTATTGCGGTTGAACCTTTAAATTTACGCTTGGATCGTGCTGAATCTATCGGCATTGTGGGGGAGAGCGGTTCTGGTAAAACATCTCTCGCCTTAGCTATTGCAAGACTGATCGAAAGTACAGGTAATATTGTGCTCTTAAATCAAGATATCAATCGCTTGAATCAACGAAAATTAAGACCGTTACGTCAGAATTTTCAAATTGTTTTTCAGGATCCATTAAGTAGCTTAAATCCTCGCATGACTGTCGATCAGATTATCCGAGAAGGTTTAGTACTACAAAAGCTAAAAGAATCTGAAATGATCATTCGGATCAATGAAATTCTGGATAAGGTGGAATTACCCATTACACTCAAACAGCTGTATCCGCATCAATTGTCTGGTGGTCAACGGCAACGAGTTGCTTTGGCGCGTGCAGTGGTGCTGCGACCTAAATTACTGATTCTTGATGAGCCTACTTCAGCACTTGATCGAACCACACAGCGAGCGATTGTAAAATTATTGCGACAATTGCAACTTGACTATCAAATGAGTTATTTGTTTATCAGTCACGACTTGCAGGTCGTGAAAGCACTTTGTCAGAAAGTTTTGGTCCTGAAAAATGCTCAGGTTATAGAACTTCAAGACACGCAAGCCTTATTTGATAAGCCCTTGAATGCTTATACAAAAAAGTTGATTGCCGCGAGCCAATATTAAACCTGCAAAGAAGCGATATGTTTTAATCTGTTCAGTCACATTTACAAAATTGACAAATTAAATTGTCAGATTTACGCTTGAACTGTGCTAAATTTAAATTAGAGTAAAAACTCTAATCATAAAGGGATCTGACCATGAGCCATCTTGCAGAATCATTAGAAATAAAAAACACGCTATTCAAAAACCGTATTATTAAAGGTGCAATGAGTGAAGCATTGGCAAACCATGCTGGACAACCAAATCAACTGCATTTGGGATTGTATGATGCTTGGGGCAAAGGTGGTTTGGGTTGTGCCATCACAGGGAATGTGATGGTGGATTTCCGTGCTAAAAATGAGCCGGGTGTTGTCGTTGTTGAAACCGAAAGAGATCTTGCCAAATTGACTGAATGGGCAAATATCGGCAAAAAACATGGCATGGTGCAATTGATTCAATTGTCACATCCAGGACGTCAGTGTCCAAAAGGGCTAAATAAAGAAACTGTTGCGCCGTCTGCCGTACCATTTAGTCCTTTACTGGCAACCACATTTGGAACACCTCGGGAGCTGGATGAAGCCGAGATCATCAATATTATTCAACGGTTTGCCGAATCTGCACGAATTTGTGAAAAAGCCGGATTTGAGGGGGTACAGCTTCACGGCGCGCATGGGTATTTAATTAGCCAATTTCTTTCCCCATTAACCAATAAACGCCAAGATCAGTGGGGTGGTTCGATTGAAAACCGTATGCGTTTCCTGTTGGAAATTTATCAAGCAGTTCGTGCCAAAACCTCGGAAAACTTTATTGTATCCGTAAAGTTGAATTCTGCAGATTTCCAACGGGGTGGAATTACCGAACAAGAGGTTGTACAAGTATTTAAAGCCATCGATGCAGCTGGTATTGATATTATTGAAATTTCGGGGGGGACTTATGAAGCACCCGCGATGGCAGGAGCAAAGGCAGACAAACGGAAACCGAGCACAATTGCACGAGAAGCATATTTCCTGGATTTTGCTGAAAAGATTCGTAAAGAGGTTAAATGTCATTTGATGGTAACGGGGGGGTTCCGTACGGCGCAAGGGATGAATGCAGCACTGGACAGTGGTGCTTGCGAGTTTATTGGTATTGCCCGTCCTTTAGCAGTAGAACCCGATGTGAGTAATAATTTAATCGCTGGTCGGGATGTGCGCTATGCAGTAGAGCAAATTAAAACCGGTATTCCATTTGTTGATAAAATGGCAATTATGGAAATCCTTTGGTACGCCGCTCAATTTAAAGCAATTGGCGAAGGCAAAAAACCGAATCCGAAGCTTTCCCCATTAAAAGTTTTCTTGAATTATGCAAAAAATAATGTCAAAGCTGTGATTCAAGGACGAGTAAACTCGCGCAAATCAGCGTGAGGTTATCTATAAACGGATGATTAAAAAGACCATTTTTAATGGTCTTTTTAATGTCTGGACAGTTTTGTTAAAGGACAAGGTTTGAAGAGAGCGCTAAAAAAGCTGCCCTAAGTACTATTTAATGTGCGCAAAAAGCCATATTGAAATATTCAAATAATTCAGGTGTGTTCAGCCACAATAGGCTCGATAAGAGCAATACTAGAATAATGACACTCCAAACAGCCAATTTAAACCATCTATCGGTATCAATCATTGACAACCGCCTCCTCATTTACAAAGAAATGCACAATCACGCCAAACAGGCTCAAGGCAATTGAGCAGCCCCAAATGATGTTGTAGTTACCTGTTATATCATGGTTCAGCCCACCCAGCCAGCCACCAAAAAATGAGCCGACCTGATGGGTAAAAAATACGATGCCACTGAGCATGGTTAAGTATTTTACCCCAAACATATTGGCAACAATTCCATTGGTTAAAGGAACGGTTGAAAGCCAGAGTATCCCCATAATGATGCCGAAAGCATATACTGTCCAGATGCTCAGAGGCAGTATAAGAAATGCAATAATGGTCACTCCTCTTAAGCCATATAACCCCATTAACAAATGGGGTTTTGAATATTTATCACCTAGCCAACCTGCTGCATATGTCCCTACAATATTAAAGAGTCCAACCAAGGCGAGAAACATTGTACCCGTCGAAGCATCAAAGCCATGATCAATCAGATAGCCAGGCAGGTGAATACCTAGGAACACCACTTGGAAGCCACAGACCAAGAAACCAAAGGCAAGCCACAGAAATGGTTTGTGATGAAAGGCAATCTTTAAAATTTGCTTAAAGGTTAAGCTTGGTTGGAGTGCCTGCTTGACTGCGTTTGGTGGCGCATACATTGGTGCTTTCAGCATCCATGCCAATGGAATAATCAATACAATCAAGACTGCCGTAATGACCAGTGCAGAAGACCATCCAAAATTTTTAATGAGTAGGAGGGTGGTGGGCAACATGATAAATTGCCCGAATGAACCTGCAGCACTTGCGATCCCCATTGCCATACTGCGTTTGCTTGGATGAGCAGCACGCCCTACTGCTGAGAGGAGTACTGAAAATGATGTTGCGGAGAGAGCTAGGCCAATGATTAAGCCCACACTGAAGTCAAGCAGAAGTGCATTTGAACTGACTGACATTAACAACAGGCCAATCGTATAAAGTACACCTCCCACAGCAACAATTTTTTTACTGCCGTATTTGTCCGCAAGCGCGCCTGTGAAGGGTTGTACGGCACCCCAAAGCAAGTTTTGCATGGCGATCGCTAGACTAAAAACCTGATGGCTCCAGTTGAATTCATGGCTCATGGGGACCAGATAGAGACCAAAACCATGACGCACACCCAAAGAAAGCGCCAAGATGAAGGCACTTCCAATGAGCATATAAATGAGGGGTTTAGAAAAGCGAGTGTCGTCCTGTAACGCTGTCATAAGTCATCCATTGAATCATCATGTGAGAATTGTAGAGGATTCAATGGCACTTAGCGATAGAATAAAAATTTATCAATCGATAAATTTTAGTGATCAATCTGCTTGCTATTCGGGAATTGATCTTGACTCATGGATTGAATGATTTTCAATAAAAACATATCCATCTCGAATGCGCATCAAGTATTAAAAACGGTAACCAACGCCAAGATAAGTAATCAGTGGGTCAATATCGATTTTAGTCTTGGCCGTAACAAGCTCTTTATTGGTATTTGAGTTTGAAATGGTAATGGTGGCATCGCTACTCATGGGTGCATAAGTCACAGAACCTACGCCAAACCAACGATCATTAAAGTCATAGGTTGCACCCAATGTCGCCATAGGTGCCCACGCATCATCTGCTTTGACTTTGACTACAGGATTTGCTGAAGAGGTTTTACCATCAAGTGCAGCACCTGCTTGTCCATCCAGTACATTCTGGATCATATGACCTGCTGCAATCAAATCATCTTTTACACCATTATCAACTTTTAAATGAGTAAAATGTGCATACATCACCCCGACACCGAGATAAGGGCGAAATTTATTTACACCGGATTTACCAAATTGATAGTGTAATTCTGCCGCCGGTAACCATGCAGTTGCTGATGCTGCTTTGGAATGCTTGGATAAATCGGTAATCGGTATATCTTTTTGCAAGTCTATACTTCCGAGTGGGGTCGAATCTTTGCCGGTTAAAGGTGCATAGATCTGACCTTTACCCTCAATCTCGACTTTAGGTGGAATACCTGCTTTAAACTCTAGAGAAATATTGTCTGTAAAGTAATAGTTGCCCATCAAACCGAAAGTATCAACATCTTTTGCTGTCAAGCCTGTACCTTCAGCAGTCCAACTCGATAAGCCATTGACAGTTGCTGTACCTGTTAAAGCGCCAGGAATGGTGTTACCTAAAAGACCGATTGCGCCATATAGAAAAGGATTTGACTCCTTAACAGCCGCATCTAGAACAGCTTTTTTAGAAATATCTCCTACTTTTGACTGGGTTCCTTCTGCAACGGCTGTGTTCACTTTGATCGGATTGCCATTGCCTTGTGGCATTGCATGCAACCAGCCTGCCGAAACAGAAAAACGTTTAAATCCATCACCATCTTTCAAACTAAAATAAGGCGAATCCGCATGGGTCAGTATAGGTAAAGCCATACATGTGGTCATCATGCAAAGTAATGATTTCTTCATAGAATTGGACTCCATGTCCGCAATTGATACTAATTTTTATGTATTTTTATTATGAGGATTTTTTGCTATTTTTGAATGTTGCTTTTGCAAGGTCTTTTTTTTAGTGAATGTTCTTTTTTTAATATTTTATTTATCAGGGACTTAAAAATGTGGCATCTATGTAATTATGTTAATATTAAATTACATTGTAAAAATGGAAGGTTTTTACAGTAAAAAATAAGTTAAAACATAAGCTTGTTTATAACAAAAAAAGCAGTTCATAAAAAAAGGCCATATCAATATGACCTTTTAATAATTTGCCCCCGTCAGAGGAGTCAATGACTTATTTATTTCTGAAAGCGAGACAAATCTTCTTCAGGACGCGCAGTTAAAACTTCTACACCGTCTTTCGTCACCAAAAGGGTGTGTTCATATTGAGCGGAAAGGCTATGATCCTTGGTTACAACAGTCCATTTGTCACCCATTAGACGTGTCTGCCAAACACCTGCATTGACCATCGGTTCAATGGTAAACGTCATACCTTCTTCGAGAATCATGCCAGAATTGGGTTGCCCATAGTGTAGAACCTGTGGTTCGTCATGGAACACGGTACCAATCCCATGACCACAATATTCACGAACAACGCTAAAACGTTCTGACTCTACGTATTTTTGAATCGCAGCGCCAATATCCCCAATTGTAGAGCCTGGTTTGACGGTTGCCATACCACGATACATCGCTTCCTGCGCAACTTTACATAAACGGTGTGCAATAATTGAAGTTTCGCCACCGACGATATACATCATGTTGGTGTCGCCATGGTAGCCATCTTTAATCACGGTGACATCGATATTGAGAATATCGCCTTTTTTCAGGATCTTACTTTCAGATGGAATACCGTGGCATACCACGTGATTGACAGAAGTACAGATCACATGTTGGAAAGCAGGTCGACCTGGTGCAGCACCATAACCCAGACATGCAGGTATAGCGTCTTGTGTGTTGACAATATAGTCATGACAAATCGTATCCAACTCAAGTGTACTGACACCTGGTTTGATATGCGGTTTGATCATATCCAAAACTTCTGCAGCCAATCGACCTGCAACACGCATCTTCTCAATTTCATCTGCGGTTTTGATTAATCGACGGGGTGCTTCGTAAGTACTGTTCATGATCTTTAAAAACTTTTGGAAATTTGTATGTGACTATGGTATAAATAGCCGCCCAATTTATCAAATGCTTTCTGTGACTTTCTTTATGAATCGTTTATGGAAATTTTGATAAGGGTAATTTAAAAATCCGCACATATGTCGTCACATTACTCTGGGTGCCTGAAAGGGTGGAGAATGCGGACATATGGAGGCCTAACCCAAACTTTTAAGGTAAAGAAAATGGCAGATTACAACGTAAGCATGCGCGACCTTCTTCAAGCTGGTGCGCACTTTGGTCACCAAACTCGCTTCTGGAACCCAAAAATGCGTCAATACATTTTTGGTGCGCGTAACCGCATTCACATCATCAACCTTGAGCATACTGTTCCTGCGTTAAATGATGCTTTGAATTTTGTTAACAATCTAGCAAGCAAAAAGAACAAAGTATTGTTCGTTGGTACAAAACGTGCTGCTTCTAACATCATTCGTGAGCAAGCTCAACGCGCTGGTCAACCTTATGTAGATCACCGCTGGTTGGGTGGTATGTTGACTAACTGGAAAACTCTTCGTCAGTCAATCAACCGTTTGAAAGATCTTCAAACTCAATCACAAGATGGTACTTTTGCTAAACTTACTAAACGTGAAGCATTAGAACGTACTCGTGAAATGGAAAAACTTGAACGCTCTTTAGGCGGTGTTAAGAACATGGGTGGTTTACCTGACGCATTGTTCATCATCGACGTTGATCACGAAGCGATTGCAATTAAAGAAGCTAAAAACCTGGGTATTCCAGTAATCGGTATCGTTGATACAAACTCTAACCCAGATAACGTAGATTTCGTTATTCCTGGTAACGATGATGCGATCCGTGCTGTTACACTTTATGCTTCTGCAATGGCTGATGCGATTATTGCTGGTAAAGAATACGCTCAAACTCAAGCAAATGCTCAAGCTAAAGGCGAAGAAGCTGCGAAAGAAGCTCCTGAGGCTTAATGCGTTTTGACGCAAGCTTGTCATTTTTGCGATTTAAAATGATGACAAATTGAGCGTCGATAAAGCAAAGCGGCCCAGAGAAACCTTTGGGCCGTTTTTGTTGAACAGATTCATATTCTACCGTATTTAGGAGAACAACATGACTGCAGTTACTGCGAGCATGGTAAAAGAATTACGTGACCGTACTGGTCTTGCAATGATGGAATGCAAAAAAGCATTAACAGAAGCAGACGGTGACATCGAATTAGCGATTGATAACCTTCGTAAATCAGGTCAAGCAAAAGCAGCTAAAAAAGCGGGCAACATTGCTGCTGATGGTGCAATCACGATTGCTCAAGAAGGTAACAAGGCAATTCTTTTAGAAGTAAACTGTCAAACTGACTTCGTTGCGAAAGACGAAAACTTTGCGGGTTTCTCTGCTAAAGTTGCTGCTGCTGCACTTGCTGCTGGTGTAACTGATGCTGCTCAAATTGCTGAATTGAAACTTGAAGACGGTTCAACTGTTGAAGAAGCACGTATTGCGCTTGTTCAAAAAATCGGTGAAAACATTCAGGTTCGTCGTGCTGCAATTGTAGAAGGTGAAAACCTTGCAGTTTACAAACACGGTTTAAAAATTGGTGTTGTAGTTTCTTACACAGGTTCTGCTGAAACTGGTAAAGGTATTGCAATGCACGTTGCTGCATTCAACCCAGTTGCTGTAACTGCTGAAGACGTTTCTGCTGATCTTATCGCGAAAGAGAAAGAAATTGCAGAAGCTAAAGCAATTGAATCTGGTAAACCAGCTAACATCGTTGAAAAAATGGTGACTGGTTCAGTAGAAAAATACTTGAATGAAGTTGTTCTTGAGCGTCAACAATACGTTATCGACAACGATAAAAAAGTTGCTGAAGTATTGAAAGCGACTGCAACAACTGTAGCTCAATTCGTTCGCTTTGAAGTAGGTGAAGGTATTGAGAAAAAAGCTGAAATGAGCTTTGCTGAAGAAGTTGCTGCTGCTCAGGCTGCTGCTAAATAATTTTACTTTTTGAGTATAATTATTGAAAACCCCTCATTTGAGGGGTTTTTTATTGTTATTGATTTTATTGAAGAATCAAGTTAAAGAAAAATCAATAAAATGATTCTGTTCAAATCATGGGTGTTATTCTTTTATAATCTCTTCTATTCATATTGCTTAGACTGAAATTTAATGGCAAACAAAACTCAACTTGGTATGGCTGCTGCAGTCGCAGTGATCGTCGCGGCTTATTTTGGCATTGATCTCAATCAAGAAAACAAGGCATCAACACAGCAAGCTCCAGTTCATTCCCAAGATCAGAATAACCGAGCTTCACAATTTGATTCCAAATCAACTGATCATTCACAGTTTCAAAACACTCAGTCAAACAACAGTCAAAACCAGCAGGGTTTAACAGTTATTCGTCAGGCTTATGATGGGAAGTTAAGCAATGTTCAAGTGCAGTCCGTAGGGAGAGTAAAAGCAATATTACGTGATGATACTGAAGGTTCACGACATCAAAAATTCATTCTTTCACTGGATAACGGTTTAACTGTCTTGGTCGCACATAATATTGATTTAGCGCCACGAATTGACCATTTACGTAAAGGGGATCGTGTTGAGTTTTTTGGCGAATATGAATACAGCAATCAAGGTGGAGTGATTCATTGGACACATCATGATCCTAGTCGCCGTCATGAAGATGGTTGGTTAAAGCATGATGGAAAAACCTATCAATAAACAATGCCTTGTCCATTCAATACGATAAAATTGAGTTGTTTGTAGTTTTAAAGTGGTTTAGACAGCAATTTTGTTCTATACCTTGTGGTCAATCGTGCTATTTTTAAGCCATCACAAGACGTTCGAATTCAAAACATGCAGGAGTGGGCAAACTATTTCCACCTTAAAGAATTAGGTGGATTGGAGTTGTTGAAAGCACAGTATCACCATAAGCAATTTTCAAAGCATGTGCATGAAGGTTATTGTATCGGCGTGATTGAAGATGGTGCGCAAAGTTTTTATCGAACAGGACAGCTACATACCGCTCCGAAAGGAGACATTATTTTAGTCAATGCAGATGAAATTCATACGGGGTCATCTGCGGTTGAGTCGGGGTGGAAATACCGGGCAATTTATCCAACGCCTGAAATGTTGCTGGATGCAGGGCAGGACTTTTTTAGTGTCAGAAACAGTGTACCCTGGTTTCCTCATGCAGTGGTTCATGATGTAGGTTTAGCTCAACAATTTACCTTACTTTTTGATTTGCTAGAACAAAAAGAAAATGCTTTACTCAAGGAAAGCATGTATTTATCGACTTTGGCTCGTTTGATCAGTCGTTATGGTCGAGCAAAATTAACACCAGCAGAATTGCCTGAAGCGCAACGTAAAGTTGAAATTGTCAAAGATTTATTAAGTGCCTTTCCGGAGCGTGATTATTCATTAACTGATTTGGCTGCAACCGTGGGACTGAGTCCTTGGCATTTTTTAAGAGAATTTAAAAAGCATACGGGTTTACCTCCACATAGTTGGCTTGTTCAAGTACGGTTATTAAAAGCACGGCAATTATTAAAGCAAGGCCACAGTATTGCCATGACAGCACAAAACTGTGGTTTTTCAGATCAAAGCCATTTTAACCGACATTTTAAAAAGGCGATGGGCGTTACCCCTGCGCAATATTTAAGCACTCTAAATATTTAACCTACTTTAGCTGTTTCCATTCTTCAAAATAGAGTCTTTGCACAGCAATTTTATTCAAGCTGTGGTCCATGTTTTTAAAGATACTCATCTCATTCGTAGTTTTGGATTTAAGTAATGAGTCATCAATTTGAATCTTGTCGTGCCGGCACTCAATCGAAATCTGATTTGAATAAAAAAGCATTTTTACGAGGTGTTGTTGATATTTTACCTTTATCAATCGCTGTATTGCCTTGGGGAATTTTGGCGGGTTCAATGGCGATTAATGCAGGATTGAGCTTTGCTCAAGCATTTTCAATGTCAGCTGTTGTATTTGCTGGAGCTGCTCAACTGGTCAGTTTAGGGCTGGTTATGGCAGGTGCTTCGGTTTGGACGATTTTTATTACGGTGTTCTTCTTAACCAGTCAGCATTTGATTTATGCACTCAACTTCCGTAAAGACGTTACTCAATTTTCTTTTAAACAAAGACTGCTGATCGGATTTCTTTTAACTGATGAATTATTTGCAGTGGGTATTGGGGAAAATAAGCAACGAACCTTTGCTTATCTATTTGGTGCAGGTTTATGTTTTTATTTGGCATGGTGTCTATTTAGCCTTTTTGGAATCTTACTGGCACAGTCGATACCGAATTTAGAAAATTTGCATCTCGATTTTTCCATTG
Organism: Acinetobacter baumannii; assembly: GCF_016508585.1. GTDB lineage: Bacteria > Pseudomonadota > Gammaproteobacteria > Pseudomonadales > Moraxellaceae > Acinetobacter > Acinetobacter nematophilus. Next base: position 27,890 of record NZ_JADVOP010000012.1, on the reverse strand, counting down.
CTGCCGTATTTATTTTAATCATTGTGCCCATGATTAAAAACAAGGCAACCTTGATTGGAGTGATCTTTACCTTAGTCTTTGCCTGTATCTTTAAATATCTTCAATTTGAGGGGGGCATCGTATTGTCAGGTATTTTAGGAATGTTGAGTGCGATGTGTGCAGCAAAGATGATCAAAGTTACACGCGTGGGAGTTTAAAAATGACATGGTCTTTACTGTTGAGTTTAGCGCTTATTGTATTTCTGAATCGCTACTTTTTTCTGGAGCCTAAAATCGCATTTAAATTACCCCACTGGATTGAAAATATGTTGCAGTATTCGGCACCATGTTTACTTACAGCCATATGTGCACCGATTGTATTCTTTGATGGTCAGCAATTACGTAATTTGCCTTTGGATGCCTATTTTTTAACGGCAATCATATGTGTGTTTCTGGCACTGATTTCTCAAAAAATCTTGGTTAATCTGGGACTCAGCTTATTGTGTTTTTACGGCTTATTTTATTTATTAAATTGACCGTAAATTGAAAATAAAAGGAGGGAAAAGCCCATATGAAATTTTCCCTCAATATATGCTCGTTAAAAAGCCAGTTTTTGGCGTGTTTTCCATCTTGGCAGTACTTTGGCGAGATAGGCATCCATGCACCATACAGGTCCAATCAAGAGAAATTGGAGATCTTTAAAAAATGACGGTTTTTTGCCCTCGACCTTGTGTCCATAAAACTGCCCAATCCATGCCAAAATAAACATGCCAATGTAAAAGCCTACACCCACAGGAAGTAGATAGATCACCCATGCCATGACTGCAATCAAAGCAGTCATGGCGACAGCAAGCACAATATCTAAGCGGGCATAGAAAACCAGTGTAAGCACTAAGAGAAGCGCTGTAAGCAAGGCACTAAAATGTGCAAGAATTCCGATGATGGCAAATAAAATCGCAGGAACACAGACCCAATGAATGGCTTTATTGGTCTTGTTCTGATGGCTTTCACTATATTCATCAAACCATTCCGTAATATTTTTCATCTGGCTCTCCATGCAGGTGGTTGGCTTATTTTTAGATCAATTTTAATTTAATGAAAATAATATAATTCAGAATTGGTTTTCGGTCAAAATCCTCGCGATAAACTGAATTCTCATCGCTTTGATGAGCTAGCTTAATGCGTGCTTTGATAGAAGTTCAGCATATCACGTGCCCATGTTTGGTGCTGTGGTTTGAGCATGACTTTAATTTCTTGAAAGTTGGTGATGTCACTACCATCACTTTCATCAACATAATAGGCAATACCATGTGTATGAGCAGCATGGTCTGGAATCTGATAACTAAAGTAAACTTTATTTTTATTTACCCTGACAATTTTCAGTAGATGGTTTCTGTCATCGATTGCTCCAAACTCATTGGCTAAACTGAGTTTTCGAACATTTGGAAAATATAAGCTGGCACTGTGCATGGCACAGCCAACGCAGGCAGACGAATTGTAAATAGTGATGGCTTCATCTTTTTGCGGACTTGCAAGTACTGCATAAGCAACACCAGAAGGTCCGAGATCTGTACTGATGACTTGCCATGAGATTGGAACAAGCACAGGACCTATACCGGGCAATAGGATGATTTTGAAATTTTTAGCCTCAACTGTCGATAATTTATAATTAAATTGGCATTTCACTGCTTGGGAGCTGTTGCGCTTACATACGGAATCGTCTTGATAAAATCCTGTATCGTTAAAAGGATTGGGAATGACCGCAATATATGTGTCTACAGCAACATGATGACTCAGTGTGGTCGCAGGAAGCTTTTCGAGATGATGTTGCTGAGGTGAGGCTTTATTGTTTTTCAACACTGGGAAAGTGGGTTCAAATACAGAAACATCGCCATATGCCAAACCACTGAATAGGCATAAGGTCATCAATAAAATTTTTTGCTTGAGCATGATTTAACCTTGTGGATGCTTACTGGGTTCGTTGATAAATCAATTGACCTTCTTTATAGGTTGCCAGTATTTTGATGTCTTTAATCTTTTGGGATGGAACTTTTAAAGGGTCTTGATCTAAAAGTACCAGATCAGCCAATTTCCCTTGCTCTAAGGTACCTTTATTCTTTTCTTCAAAGTACTGGTATGCAGCCCAATCGGTCACTGATTTTAAGGCAATATAGGGGCTGATCTTTTGATCCTCACCTAAAACATCTCCTGAGCGAGTCGTTCGGTTCACTGTAGTATCAATCACCATCATATTCTTGGGTGGAATAACAGGTGCATCATGATGTTCTGTAAAAATCATATTCTTGCGTAAAGCAGAGCCTGTTGGAGAAATTCGGTTGGCACGTGCTGTACCCAGTGTTTCATGTTTGTGCCAATCACCCCAATAGTAGGTATGTAGTGAAAAGAACGATGGAATCAGCCCAAGTCTTTTGGCTTGATCTAATTGATCTTCACGCATGGTTTGCGCATGAATGATGACATTGCGGCGGTCTGCGGCACCATATTGGTCATTTGCTTTTTCAATGGTCGTTAAATATTGATCGATTGCTGCATCACCATTGGCATGGGCAAGAATCTGCCAGTGATTCTGATAAGCAAGATTAATGGCATCTTGCACCTGCTTGATGTCAGGATAAGCCGGATAACCACGATAATCTTTGCTTTTGCCTTCAGGTGGAACAAGATAAGGCTGAGTTAGCCATGCAGTTTTGCCTTGAGGGGAACCATCTAGACTGATTTTTACCCCTCCAATTCTAAAATGGTTCTGATAATTTAGACTGCTGCCATTTTTAAGCATGTAGTTTTTTTCATTCATGATGTCTGGATATACCACAACATCAATATTTAATTGGTTAATGGCAGCAAAACTTCGCCATAACTCTGCTGTACCCTGATCGGCACGACCTTCTTGTACGGTGGTATAGCCATTTTTGATATAGGTATTGAGCGCTGTTTTCGCCATATTCTGCATAATCTCAGGTGGAACATGACTAAATGCAGTCATCATTGCCGAGAAAACGGCAGCCTCTTCAAGTACACCATTGGGCTCTTGAGAATTTGCTTTACGACGAATAATTCCACCAGTGGGATTGGGCGTGTTTTTATTGATATTTAAAACTTCAAGCGCCTTATGATTGACTGAGGCTAAATGTCCAGATTGGTGTAAAACAATAATGGGATGTTGAGTCGAAACCAAGTCTAAATCATCAGCGGTGGGGTGGCGCTTTTCATTCAGTTGGGCATCATCATAACCATTGCCAATAATCCAGCCTGCGGTTGCTTTAATAAATTCAGGATTGTTTTGCTGCCACAAGGAAAGTTCATGAATCAGCGATGGAATATCTGATACATTGCCATCAGGTGAGGGGTAGAGATTGGCAACGGTTTGCTGTAAACCCACACTGTTTAAATGGCTATGAGCATCAATAAAACCAGGCAGTAAGGTGTGGTGTTTTAAGTCAATTTCTTGGGTATTTTTTTGTTTAAATTTCTGCGCTTGTTTTAAATCACCTGCAAAGACAATTTTCCCATCTTTGACAAACAAGGCTTCTACATAATGCGGTGACATCCCTTGCATCGTTAGAATTGAACCGCCATAGAAAAGTGTACTGGCTTGAGAAAGAGAAGTCGTTATGTTTTGAGATTTTGTAGGAGCTGATGGGGGGAGATTGGCGCAACCACTGAGCATGCCAAAGCTACTGATGCAGATAATGGGCGCAATAAATCGAACACGTTGGGATGGATTACGTTGCAACATTGTGAATCGCCCTCATTTTTGTATTGTTAGAATTAAATGTTCATCGCTACAATTGAATTCAAAATAGCGTATTGAATAGAAATTAAATTAACAAAGATTTTGTGCCAAGTATAGAAATGATGTTTACTTTTCACATATTTAAACTGAACTAAGCTTTGATTTTTATCAGGATAGCTGAGGGAGTGCTCCAGACTAAATCAATCTTTTTCTAAAATAAAGGATACCCAGCAAGGCAAATGCTAAGCCGATAAAGGATGGTGCATAGCCAAAAGGTGTTGCTAGTAGACCAACGATGACTGCTCCAGCAACAGCGCCACCATAATTAAAAATATTGACCCGAGCAATAATTTCATCTCGTCGATTTTCATCTAAACGCCCCGCAGCGGAAAAGGTGAGTGGAACGAGTGCACCTACGGCGACACCTGCCAGTGCAAAACCAATAATCACTGTAATAAGTGAATGACTTATTCCCGATAGTGCACATCCGAATGCCCCAATCAGGATTGTCACCAAAGCAATCCATGTGGCTGTTTTAAATTGCAGTACATAATCCAGACTTAACCGCGTCAGTAATATTCCGATTTGATAGGCTGCATAACCTAAAGGGGCAATGGTTGCTGAACTTGCTAAAACATCTTTAAGGTAAATGGAACTCCATGTGCTGATTGCGGAGTCGACAGTAAATACAATCAGAATCATTAGCCCAAAAATGAGCAATTGTTGATATGGAATTGCTGGTTTTTCTTGCGGAGGTGATTCAGCACTTTGTTTTTGATTAAATAAACAGTTTCTTGACAATTGTGAGCTGATTAATGCAATGACCACTGCAATGCATAATGCTGCTGTGGCGCCCAGTGTTGTCGAAACAGTCGCTGACATAATCAATGCACCTAAAAATGCAGCTGCTGTATAACAAGCGAAGAAACCCCCAAATACACTTTTACCGAGTCGCTGTTCCATCATCACCGCTTGCATATTAAGTGCTGCATCTAAACAGCCTAGTCCAAGTCCATAAACGAAGAAGCTTGCAATCATAAGCAATATATTTGGACTAAATGCAGCAACAGCTATTCCAATCGCTTCAAAAATAAAACCCGTCACAATCGCAACGCGTGATCCAAGCTTGACTGCTATACGATCGGCTAAAATCGAACCAAGTGCTGCTGCTATGCATACCCCAAGGATAATGAGTGACAATAGATCATCTGAAAGTATGAATCGACTCTTAATGGTCGGAAGTGCAGTCATGACTGTCGCATAGCCAAGCCCTTGTGTAGCAAAACCGAGTGCAATCACTTTTTGTGTTTTACTGAGCGTGAGATTGTCCAAATGCTGGATAATGCTGTTTTGATCCATGCCTAACTCATTCCCTTCATTTATTGATTTTAGTTTTAGATGGCTATTTGATACTTCCTGTATCGGGCTGGTGTTATTTTGATTTGAAATAAATTTAATGAAAAGGGGGATAGCTGAAAAAAATAAGGGGGCAATTCGGACATCAATATTTTCAATCGGCAAATAAAAAGCCACTTAAAAGTGGCTTTTGTTAAATGCATGCAGTGATTTTACGAGTTTGGACCATCTACGCGTTCAATGTTAACGCGTGCTGTTCCTGAATTTGTAATACCTAAACGCTTTGCAGCGCCATAAGAGAGATCAAGTACACGGTTACCGTGGAATGGACCACGATCGTTGACTTTAACCACAACACTTTTACCATTGTCTTTATTGGTTACACGAATAAAGCAATTTAACGGCAGGCTACGATGAGCGGCTGTGAGATCATTCATATCGAATGTATCTCCGCTTGCCGTTTTACGACCATGGAACTGACGACCGTACCAAGATGCAACACCAGTTTGACTAAATTTGCGAACTGTATTAGAAGCAACTTCATTAAGTTTATCAATTACTGAAGGCTCATCTTCAGGAACTTGAATCTTTGCTGCAATAGTTTGACGACGGACTTGATCGCCAGAACGTTCAGTAATTGACAAACTGTTTAGGTTTGAAAAATGAGAATTAAAATTTGTTGAATCTTTGCTAATCACACGAGAAGCAAGACTCGAACTATCCGAATCATTATTTAAAAATGATGACTGAACCATTTCTGAGTTGACTTGCGTCATACCCAGACCCATGGTCAGGGCCATCACATATTTGAGTGAAGCATGCATCGTTTAACTCCTTGGAACCTCAATTCTAACTTTCTAAGTCGCTGAAAATTAACCATAGAGGTCTGTAAATTCACTTTTGCAACTGCATTTAACGGAAAGGATAATATTCAAGCTGTATTAAACGTGTCTAGCATTATTTAAGAAACCGTTACAAAAAGGACAAATTCTTACAGGTTTTGATTAAAAAATAATCAATATTGTAACAAGATATTTAAAAAGTATATAATGTGATCAAATTAACAAAAATATTTCTTGACTTATTTGCTTAATGCGAAATTGCAAGCCTTACCGACTTACAATTTCAGTGCCTAAAAGCCATAAAGCAGTGGCGTACATACGGCTTCTATTATATGTGGTTATTACTTGAAAATTAGGATAAGTAATATAATAAATAGGACCATTACTGTCTTGTAATTGAATAATATTGACCAAATCTAAATCATCAATTTTAACGATTGGATTTAATGGAGAAATCCCTAAATTTTTAAGCGAACCATATGGAACAGGTTGCGTTAAATCTTTGGCAATAATGGCATCAGGGTTATTTCCTGTATAACGTGCTAAAAATGCAATCGGTTGATCTCGTTGCCAACCATGCTGAGCGAGATAATTGGCAATCGAACCAATCGCATCAACAGCAGAATTACGTAAGTCGACATGTCCATTTCCATCATAATCCACACCAAACTTAGACACATTGCTTGGCATAAATTGTGGATAACCTACAGCACCTGCATAGGAGCCGACAATCGAGTTGGTTGGCACACCATCTTTATATGACCATGCAATGAGGGCACCGAGTTCATCCTGAAAATATTGAGCACGGCGAGGATAACCAAAACCCAGTGTTGCAAGCGCATCACGGGTGATGAATGAGCCCTTATTCGAGCCATAACCTGTTTCCACTCCAAGAATGCCCAGAATGATCGCTTGAGGCACACCAAACTGCTGTTCTGCACGGTTTAATGTATCTGCATACTGTTGTTTGAAGCGCACGCCACGTTGAATAGTGCCTTCAGCTAAAAAATTCGTCTTGTATTGATACCATGGCTTACTTTCACCTGGACGTTCCATAATGCTGATGATATTCGGCAAATTGCGTGAACCATTCATTGCCCAATCAATTTGTTCAGCACTTAAGCCGTAAGTTTGCATGGTTTTGGTTTTAAAATTATTGTATTCAGGGTTACTTGCAAAGTCATTGGCTTGACAAAAGCTGGTCAGTGAAAAAGCAGCCGCACAAAAAGTGATGTTTTTAACCTTTTGTAAAAGCCTAAAAGTAAACATAGGTTATATTTCCTAATTATTTATGATAAAAAATTATCGATGCGTATGTATCGACATCACAATGCCAAAAGTAGCCATTAAAGTAATAATTGCAGTTCCACCATAACTCATAAAAGGAAGTGGCACACCGACTACAGGTAAAATACCACTGACCATGCCTGCATTTACAAATACATAAACAAAAAATGACAAAGCAAAAGCACCGGCGACCAAACGTCCAAAATTATGGAAACACTGTAAACTCATTTGAAAGGTTCTAAAAATAATACAAAAGTAAATGGTAATTAAAAGCAAGATACCGATCAGCCCAAACTCTTCAGAAAATGCGGCGATGATAAAGTCAGTATGACCTTCTGGTAAAAAGTGTAAATGTGATTGCGTCCCTTCCAGGTAGCCTTTGCCCATAAAACCGCCTGAGCCAATTGCCGTCTTAGACTGAATAATGTTCCAACCCGTGCCTAAGGCATCAGCTTCAGGATTGAATAAAGTGAGAACACGCTGTCGTTGGTAATCATGTAATAGAAATTCCCAAGCCACTGGAATCACCACAGCAGCAGCACTGATCGCCCCTAAAATCATTTTCCATGAAAGCCCACTGAGAAAGAGTACGAAAATCCCACTGGCTAGGATCAAAAGTGATGTTCCCAGGTCGGGCTGTTCAGCGATCAGAATAAAAGGAATGCCAATCATCAATAAGGATAAAATTACGTTTTTAAAATTAGGCGGTAGAGGATTGCGTGACAAAAACCAAGCAATCATTAATGGCATACCAATTTTTAAGAATTCACTGGGTTGTACACTACCGAAGCCAGGGATACCAATCCAACGTTGTGCCCCCATGCGGACTTCACCAAATAACTTAACTGCAACCAGACATACCAAACCAAAAAGATAAAAATAAGGTGCAAATGCTTGATAAACTTTGGGAGGGACTTGAGCTAAGCTGCACATCACCAAGAAACCGATGCCGAAACTCATTGCTTGTTTGGAAACCAATCCCATATCCTGCGCAGATGCACTGTAAAGCACAGTTAAACCCAGTAGTGCGTTTAGAATGAGAAATAGACACAACCAAGGGTCAATATGTAGTCTTTGCCAACGAGAAGGGAGCGTGGCGGTGCTTAAACCATCACGAGGGGAATGTCGTAAAAATTTATATTGAGAGCTTGGTGCCATTGGTCTATTTTGTGCAAAAATATGTTTTGCGCATGCTACCACAATCCCCTCCGAAGGCAATGAATATCAATACTTCGCAACAAAATTATGTTTAACTTATTGAGCTGATTTTGATGATTAAGGTTATAAATTTAAAAATTAATCTGGCGATCTATGCAGTGACATTACGATATATTCAATAATTTTCAAAAATACCCCAAATGATAAATTTATAATTATGATTAATATTTTGAATTTATTGGAAAATAATAAATTGAGCATGTGAAAAAAATGCCCTTAATTGAAAGAGCATTTCTACATTAAAAAAATCAATTAAATTTTATGGATCAATTAAAAAATAAAGTGTCATAATATTCTGCAACTGCTGCAATTTCATCCTTATTTAAATTGGGAATCAATTTATCAATTGCGATATGTACTGCTTTGCCTACAGCCGCTGCCCCTATGTCTGCTGCTTTACGTTTAATCATCCCTAAATCTAGGGTTTTGTTAAAGTCGCGCATAAAGTGGTTGGTGGTTGCATCTGCAAACTGTTTAAATTGCTCTGCTAAAACTTCACGGTTGACATCGCCATTGGCTTGAACTTCCGCAAAACTATTTTTCAGGTTAGTGACCAAGTTAGCATCTAAGTTGACCCCAACACGATATTGACCTTGTGGATCTTTAAACAGACTGCGTTCTGAAAAATCTACAGACTGACGAACCACATCGTTGTCTGCCTTACTTAACAACTGTTTAAGTAGTACAGCAACGGTTGATTTGACGTAACCCGCAAGTTTTTCAGCAGTGTCTCGTTTGTCACTTGCAGGGAAGCGACGAACAAGTTCAATCAAAAGCGTATCAATGATTTCTTCATTGATAAGTAAAGCTGTTTGATCGCGTAAAGGATAGAGTGGTTCGTTAGAGTTTTTTTTCTCAATACCAGTCTGAATGTTCTTTAATAGTTCTTCAGATGGTACAAAACCAAAAAAAGGCATGTGTTCAACCTCAATGTTTATTGTCGCGCCAATCGAATTGGGCTTGGCATCCATGATTCATCAGATACACGACAAGGGTTAATATCTAAACCACCACGTCGTGTATATGTTGCATAAACCATCAGCTTTTCCGGTTTTAAATTTTGCCAAATATCGGCAAAGATTTGTTCCACGCATTGTTCGTGAAAACCGTTATGCTGACGATAGGAGATAATATAAGCTAAAATACTACGATAACAAGGTTTTTTACCTTGGTAACGGATAAAAACAGTTCCCCAGTCAGGTTGGCCCGTCACAGGGCAGTTACTTCTTAATAAGTGTGAAAATAGTTGAATTTCAATACTTTTATCTGTGTTTGAAGTCTCTTGATCAAAGCTCAAAAGACTGGCATCAGGGTGATTGACTAGGTGGTCAGGTTCTTGATCATCAATACAAATACCTGTTGGTTTTGTAATGTCTAGATCATCCACTTGAAACAGGGTCAATGTGACAGGTGCTTGTGCTGCTTGAGACAAATCTTTTTCAACAGTATCGATAAAAGCTTGATGGGAATTAAACTGAGTAAAGTTCATGCCATTAAAATACAGCTTGAGCGATTTCGATTCGATCAGATTTGGCGATGTAGCCGGGAGTGCAATACGCCCAATAGCAACTTGAGGAATTCCTTTCGCATTGAGCCAGGAAATTTCGAAAACATGCCACCAATCTTGACCTTGATATATGCCTTCAACTTCAGCATATTGTTCACGTGCTTGTGCACGTGAAATTGGAAAAAGAATTTCAGGTTGATAGGTGGTCGGGTAATTGGTTTCTTTACCCAATAAAGATTGTTCAACAGACATTATTCACGCATTCCTGAACCACGAGAAAGTAAATAGTACGCAATACCATAGAGTAAGCCACAGCAAAGTGTCACAATGATTAAAGACAAAGTAACATTGACATCGCTATGACCTAAAATTCCGAAACGGAAAGCATTGACCATATACACGATCGGGTTAACTAAAGAAAGATTTTGCCAAAATGGGCTTAAAGCACTGATCGAGTAAAATACCCCACCCAGATAAGTCAGGGGGGTTAAAACAAACGTGGGGATAATTGAAATATCATCAAAAGATTTTGCATATACCGCATTGATAAAGCCCCCTAAAGAGAACAGGAGCGAGGTCACAATCACAGTATATATGGTCACAAAAATATTATGTATATACAGGTCAGTGAAGAACATGCTCATTGCGGTGACAATCGCACCGACAAGTACGCCACGACAAACACCGCCGATTACATAGCCACATAAAACCATATGTAATGGAACAGGGCTCATGATAAGTTCTTCAATACTTTTTTGAAATTTAGCACTGAAAAAACTTGAGGATACGTTGGCATAACTGTTGGTAATCACAGCCATCATAATTAGACCAGGTACGATGAATTGCATATAGCTAAATCCACCCATTTGACCAATCCGCGAACCCACCAAATTACCAAAGATTACAAAGTATAAACTCATGGTAATTGCAGGTGGCAATAGGGTTTGTGGCCAGATCCGCATAAAGCGGCGAATTTCTTTTAAGACGAGTGTGTAGAGTGCAATTTGCAGTTGATTAAAATTCATTGTGCTGCTCCTTGCAGATTTTTCTCCACCATTTTGACAAACAGTTCTTCCAAGCGATTAGATTTATTACGCATGCTACGTACACGAATGCCTTGAGCTTCTAAAAGCTGGAATAAATCATTTAAAGCGTGTGCTTTGTCCATCGTGACTTCTAATGTCATAGGATCAATTAAATTAAATTTAACCCCAATGATATCAATGGTGATCGGCTCAATCGGATATTCCAAATCAAAAATAAATGATTCTTCACTGAGTTGATTTAAAAAAGCTTTCATCGAGGTATCTTCTTTAATTACACCACGGTCAATAATCGCGATTTGGCGACAAAGCATTTCAGCTTCTTCCAAATAGTGTGTGGTTAAAATAATAGAAGTGCCTTTTTCATTGATTTCAGTGAGGAAGTCCCACATTGAGCGACGCAGTTCGATGTCTACACCAGCAGTTGGCTCATCCAAGATTAAAAGTTTCGGTTCATGCATCATAGCGCGGGCAATCATTAAACGGCGTTTCATGCCTCCAGATAACATTCGACCTTGGGTATTGCGTTTTTCCCATAATCCGAGTTTTTCTAAATATTCTTCAGCACGTTTTTGTGCAATTTTTGGAGGAATACCGTAGTAGCCTGCCTGTGTCACTAAGATATCAAAGATCTTTTCAAATTGACCAAAGTTAAACTCTTGAGGCACGACACCCAGACATTGTTTTGCATTTGATGGATGGGTGTCTAAATTGTGTCCAAAAATTTCCACGGTTCCTGAAGTTTTACGTGTCAAGGAACTGATAATACCGATTGTTGTAGATTTACCCGCACCATTCGGTCCTAAAAGTGCGTAGAACTCTCCTTCTGGAACAGTTAGATTGATTCCTTTGAGTGCTTGGAATCCATTTCTATAGGTTTTCGATAAATCTCTTAACGTCAGGGCATCAGTCATGAAATTCTCACATGGTTTCAGGAGTGTGTATTGTGAGCGATCTTTTTGAATAAACCAAGTAAGTTAGACGGAATTCTGCCTTGCAATTATAGAACATTGTTTAAAGCATGATCATTAATGAAAAGAGTTGTTTTATAAATGCTTTACCTGATGGTTTTTTTTGTTATGATGTGCCATCTCAATTTAAGCGCCCATAGCTTAACTGGATAGAGTACAGGTTTCCGAAGCCTGTGGAGTGGGTTCGAGTCCCGCTGGGCGTACCAAATTGGTTGCATAAACCTATAGAAATATGCATTAAGTTGTTAATAAGTAAAAGAAAATATCTTAAAGTCTACTCAAACTAGCCCAAAGTAATTTATAGTTGTAACGCATGTTTTGCAGTACAGGTTGCGTTACAATAATCAAAACTCAAAATTTGTAACGCAAAAAGCCATGCCAAAGAAAGTAGTGCCGTTAACGGATTCGAAGATTAAAGCAACGCAAAAACAATTTAAAGCTAATATAAACAGTGGATTAGCCAAAGATTTACGTTTGTCTGATGGTGATGGATTAAATCTAATTTTCCGTACTTCTGGCGCTGTACTTTGGCGATTTGACTATACTCGTCCAATCTCTAAAAAGAGAAATACTTTAGCCATTGGTAATTATCCTGAAATTACTTTGGCTGAAGCTCGAGGAGTACGAGAAGAGTACAGAGCATTAATTTCAAAAAATATTGATCCTCAAACTTATCGAAATGACATTTTAGAAGAAGCTAAAATTAGCCATGAAAATACATTTAGAAAAATTGCTGAAGAATTTAAAACCAAACAAGTCTTAACACCTGCAACTGTCGTTAGAAATGAACGGATCTATAACTATTTATATGAAGAATTCGGAGAGATGCCGATTTCTGAGATAAGAGCTAAGCATCTGGTTAAAGTCATTCGTAAAGCAGAAGCAAAAGGCACAATAGAAACAGCACATAGAATTCGATCAAAAGCCTCTCAAGTATTCAGGTACGCCGTTTCATTGGGTTTTTGTGAGCGTGATGTTGCACATGATTTAATTGGGACGATTAAGCCTAGAGAAATTAAACATTATTCAGCTTTGGTTGAAGAAAAAGACTTTGGTCAACTATTAAAAGACATCGAGCAATATGAGGGTTATGTCCACACCAAGTTCGCTTTAAAAATTCTGCCTCATGTTTTTGTGCGTACTGGTGAGTTACGTCATGCTAAATGGTCGGATATAAATTTTGAAGAACGTACTTGGTCCTATACACCACCTAAAACTATGAAAAAGACAGGTGTTGAACATATCGTTCCTTTATCCGATCAAGTTATTGAGTTGCTTAAAGAGTTAAAACCATTCTGTTATAAGTCTGATTTACTTTTTCCAAGTATCTCGAGTAAAACACGCCCAATGTCGGACATGACAATTAATATGGCTTTACGAAGAATGGGTTATGATCGTGACAAGATGACAGGGCATGGCTTTCGTGCAATCGCTCGAACATTATTAGAAGAAAAGTTAAAGTTCCCTGTAGAACGAATTGAACAACAGTTAGCCCATCAAGTACGTGATATGCATGGTCGTGCTTATAACCGAACCAAGTTCTTAGAAGAACGTGCTGAAATGATGCAGGCTTGGTCTAACTATATAGATAAATTAAAGGCTTCCTAAGAAGCCTTTTTACTAAAGAAGTTATTGATAGTGGAAAGTCGCCAGTAGCGGTATTTACTTTCAGGGTCTACATAATCAGGTTGTGGAAATAAACCTTTCTTTAATTTGCTGTCGATCGTATTTCGACTAAAAGTAAGTTTTGCGACTTCTGATGTTTTTAATAATGGATCGTCCATCAAGTTTTCTCTACGGTTCATAAATTCACTCGTTTTTTAATTTATCTTCGTCTTTAAAAAAATTCAGTTTGAAACTTTATACTCAAGTTGGTTAAGGTTGTAAAAATTAGCCAGGGTAAAGTTAAAGCCGGTGAATTACCAAAAGACAAATATGATATGTCTTTAACTTACTATAAGCAGACCATTGCTGGAAAAGTCATCCATGAGATTGATGTGATTAACATGGTTCGCATCATTGATAGTGTAGATGTTTTAGCTGATATTCGAAACGCAATTGGGATCTAAAAATGACTGAAAAAAATCAACTTCCAGAATATTTAAAAGAAACAGCAACAGGCGATTTTGAAATTACATTTGCCAAGTCACTTGATATTGATGGGGCGAAAGTGGGTGTAATTGTAATGCGTGAGCCTACAGTACAAGATTTGCTTGCTGCAGAAATGCAATCAAAGGGTCAATCTGATGCGGTTCAAGAGATCATGATGTTTTCAAATCTTTGTAGTGTTACACCGGATCAAATCAAGGCAGCGACATTAAAAGATTATCGTCGCATTCAAGAGGCATTTAAGCTTTTTACAACATGAGCGCAGAAGTCGCAAGATCTTATGTGCTCGGTTTAGCCTCACACACTTCATGGTCAAAATCTGAAATTTTGGCAATGAGAGTTTCAGAAATAATTTGGTGGTGTGAAGGGTTGCCTGAAGATGACAAATAACCGCTTTCGAGCGGTTTTTTAATGAAAAACTGAATAATGATAAATTTTCAAAACAAATAAAAAATAGTGAATCAGATTCTAAAATTGTTTTGCTATGTCAAATAAGAAACTCAATGCAGTCATTACGATTGGAGGGGCATTATCAGGTTCCTTTAAATCTGTAATGAATACCACAAAGGGCGAACTTAATAAAATTGGCTCGGAAGTCAATCGACTTAAAAAAACTCAAAACCAATTGGGCGACTCGATCAAAACGTTTGGCGGAATGGGTAAGAACGTTGATAATTTACGTTCACGTTATAGCGCCGTGACAGCGGAATTAAAAAAATTAGAATCGCAACAACGTAAGTTAAATACGATTGAGAAAGCAAGACTAGAAAACAATGAAAAATTATCAAATCTAAAAGGGCAATTAGGATCTGTTATTGCTTCGACTGTAACTGTCGGTGTCCCAGTTAAATTGGCAATTGATTTTGAATCTGCAATGGCAGATGTTAAAAAAACCTTTAGCGGTACCGATCAGGAATTTAAAAAGATTAGTGATGATGCTTTGATGCTATCAACGCGCCTACCAATGGTCGCGACTGAAATATCTAAAATTATGGCTGCAGGTAGTCAGTCGGGTATTAAAGCCAATGAGCTCACTCGATTTGCTGAAGATGCAGTCAAAATGGGAGTAGCGTTTGATACAACAGCGGATATTGCAGGGCAATCTATGGCAGAGATGCGTACCGCATTTCGCATGAACCAGGATGAGGTTGTAGAGCTTGCCGATAAAATTAACTATTTAGGCAACAATACACCAGCTGCAGCCAAAGCCATTATGGATATTGTTCAACGTATTGGTCCATTGGGTGAAGTTGGGGGCTTTGCGTCTGGTTCAATTGCTGCACTCGGTGCGACTTTACGTGGTATGGGGATTTCAGAGGAAATTGCAGCAACAGGGATTAAAAATACCATGTTGGCTTTGGTTGCTGGTGAGTCAGCCACGAAAAGCCAAAAAGCAGCCTATGCAGAATTAGGGCTTGATTACAAACGTATTTCGAAACAAATGCAAATTGATGCCAATGGCACAACATTGGAAGTTTTAAAGTCTGTTTCAAAACTTGAAAAGCATAAACAAGCAGCGGTTTTATCCAATTTATTTGGTAAAGAGTCTTTGGGCGCAATTGCACCACTTTTAACCAATATTGAATCATTAGAAAAAAATCTAGGGATGGTTGCAGATAAAAGTAAATACGCTGGATCGATGGCAGCAGAGTATCAGGCACGATCTGAAACAACCGCCAATTCAATTATTCTCTTTAAAAATAGTTTATCTGCATTAGGCACAATTATTGGAAGTGTGCTCTTACCTTATATTACGGCTGGTGTTGAGAAGCTTGGAACATTTGTAGTTAAAGTGATTGAGTGGACCAAAGCAAATCCAGAGCTTACAAGTACAATTGTAAAGGTGGTTGTGGGTTTAACAGCCTTAAAAGTTGGGTTGATTGCCGTGCGCCTTGTGTCATTGCTTTTGAGATCCAGTATTTTAGGGCTTGCTGGTTCTTTTATCCGATTGCTTGGAAGCAGTAGCGGATTATCAAAAGTGTTCAAAAGTACAGGACAAGCCATATTGGGTATGAAAAACCCACTTGGTATCGCAAGAGCTGCTTTTTCATCTTTCGGACCTGTATTAAAGCAAATTGGATTTGCATTACTTCGGACGCCCTGGGGTGCTGTTGCAGCAGTAGCAATTGGGGCTGGTATTGCAATTTACAAAAATTGGGATCGAATAAAAGCTTTCTTTGCAGGTTTTTGGCAAGGCTTAAAACAAGGTATGGAACCTTTCACAAGTGCTGTATCTGAGTTAATTGCTTCGGTGCCAATCCTAGGTAAAGCGTGGGATCTGGTGAGCTCTGCGGTTTCTAAAGCATGGAACTGGTTTAAAGAATTACTCACACCAGTTAAGGCGAGTAAAGAGGATATAGAAAAAGCGACCTCAGCCGGGCAAAGATTTGGTCAATTGGTGGGCGGTGCAATCAATGCTGTTCTGGCACCACTTCGCATGATGATTGATGGTTTTAAGCGAATCTTAGATTTCGGCGGTAAAGTTTTTGACTTAATCGGGAAAATTGTAGGTTTTGATCTAGGTTCAAAAGTTGCAGAGGTTAAATCTATTTCGCAAATACCGCTTGCCCAGCCAACACCGCCAAAACCAACCCCATTACCATTCCCAATGAAGGTCCCAAAAGTTGAAATGCCTAAAGCTTCATTTGTAGGTGAGGGATTTGCAAGAAAATCTAATTTTGAAGCCGATAACATTCCTGAAGCAATCAGACCATTTTCAAGCAGTAAAAATTCGGACTTGAGTCAACCCGCTCGAATTAATAAATCAGATCGGCGCGAACAGGTAAACCACAATTCCTTTTCATTTACGATTCATGCCGTACCTAATCAAAATCCAAAAGAGATTGCTCAAGAGGTGATGCAAAAGCTGAAACAACAACAGGGCATTCAAGAACGCAATTCAATGATTGATTGGGGGTATGCACAATAATGTTAGT
The DNA here is from genome assembly GCF_016508585.1 of Acinetobacter baumannii. Taxonomy (GTDB): domain Bacteria; phylum Pseudomonadota; class Gammaproteobacteria; order Pseudomonadales; family Moraxellaceae; genus Acinetobacter; species Acinetobacter nematophilus. The sequence goes on along the minus strand of NZ_JADVOP010000012.1, from coordinate 10,889 downwards.
TTATGGATCTTTCGTCACAATGATGCGCCTAGGTGATTTCAAATTTGGAATTTATACGGCAGCTTACCAGGAATTAAACAGAACAACACAATACCAGTGGGGCGAACAGTCAGTTTTTGGGGATTGGGATAATCTTCAGTTTTTAGGACCCGGACAAGACACAATGACTTTAACTGGTGTGATTTTTCCTGAATGGAATGGCGGCACAAGGCAGCTTGATAATTTACGAGGATTAGGCTCATTGGGTAAGCCTCAATTATTGATTACGGGCTCTGGAAAAGTTTTAGGCAATTGGATTATTACAGAAGTTACCGAGGGGCAGAGTAAGCACGCCGCATTTGGTGTACCGCGCCGTCAAGAATTTACGATTAATCTTAGAAAGCATAGTGATGTAATGGGAAGCTTGGGGCTTGCAAATATCATTCGCGGTGCAATTGGGAGATTATAAGCATGGCTCAATATCAAACTAAAGCGGGCGATACAGTAGATTATATTGCCTATAAGTATTATGGTCACACTAAAAATAAGGTGGTCGAAAATATTTTTAATGCCAATCCAAGACTATCGGCAATGTCGCCAATATTGCCAGAAGGGATATTGATTGAGTTACCAGAACAAACTAGCACTCAAATTTCAACGAATACAAGGGTTAAACTATGGGATTGAAACCTAGTTTTAGTGTGGTTGCAAACGGAAATGATATAAGCGTAGTAATTTATCAATTATTTGAATCAATCACTGTGACTGATAAAACTGGTATTGAGTCAGATTCATGCGAGATTAGTTTGATCGATGACCCTACAAACCCTATTGATATGCCTGTGAAGGGCGCAGAGTTAAAAGTTTCAATGGGCTATGATGGTGAGCTTCAGAGCATGGGTTTATTTATTGTTGATGAAGTTGAGTTATCAGGTCCACCAGACAAAATGATTATTCGATGTAGAGCTGCAGTCCAAACCGAGAGCAAGACAGGCAAAACCTCCTTACAGACTCAAAAGAGCAGAGTGTGGGATAAGGACATTACTGTAGAGGGCGTTGTCCTTAAAATTGCAACTGAGCACAATTTAGAATACTTGGTGAGTGATTCATTAAAATCAGTCAAATTACCGCAAATAACACAGTCAGATGAATCAGATTTATCATTCCTGATGCGATTATCTAAACGCTATGACGCAGTGTGTAAGCCAGCTGGCGGCAAGTTATTATTCGTTAAAAGAGGCGAAATTGATTTAGGTACCGTCGAACTTACACGCTATCAGGTTTCAAACTGGTCAATGACCAGTAGTTCCAGGGATAGTGCCGGTACTGTTATCACCTATTGGCACGAAAAAATCAAAGCAAAAAAGAATGAAGTAAAATTGGGTGAGGTGAGCCAGTCAGAAGATTGCGACATACTTATCTTGATGAAAAAAGCGCAAGAGCCGCTGCACAATCAGCGCTTGATTCATCAAGGCGCAACGAGGATAAAGTTTCGATTGAGTTACTCGGTGATCCATTTCTTTCAGCTGAAGCAAAATTAAGCCTTTCAAGTTTTAGATCGGGAATTGATGGTGATTGGTTAATTGAATCAGTCACACATTCAATTGATAAAACTACTGGTTTTGTGAGTTCATTAGAGGCTGTAAAGAGTTTGGATGTTGAGAATTAAAAATGGTTTAATACATATGCAAAATATTACTTTGACCAAAATTGGTACCAAACATGGCCAAAGTTCTAAATTTTTGTAATCCATTGTTTTTAATTATATTCGTGTTTTTTATGGGGTGGCAAAATATTACAAAAAGAATGCCCTCATATGGGGGTAATTTAGATCAGCACAATTATGTTACATGGAGTGTAACCTGACAGAAAGATATGATAGTTTTTAGCTAGGTGTATGGGAATTTTAAGTTGTAAATGAGATGTTTTAAATTAATTTTTCATTTAATATAAAGATATTACTATCACTTTGACAAATACAATGAAGAAGATTTTAGACTTTCTTTGGGATAATAAAGATATTTTAATACCTCCCACCATACCAGAACATGGGTATGAAAAACTTAAAAAAATTCAGAGACAACAACGAGTAAAAAAAGGGCTCAATGAAGATAAACCTAAAAAAGAAACTACAGGTATTAAAATGATTGATGGGCTAATTAATTCAGCCATTAAAGATATTGTTAAGCCTAAAGTCGGTTCTGTTGTTCATTGTGGTTTGTTAATGAATCAAATAGAGCATTCTGGTATTTATGTTGGATACAATAAAATTGTTCATCTCGATGGTTCTGGAAGAATTGAAATAGTATCCCCAAAAGTTTTTTTAGATAGATTAGATGGTATGAACTTAGCCACTAATATTTATGTTTCTTGTCGAAATGGTAAAGCTGTTGCATCAAAGAGAGCTGCAGAAAGAGCTAGATCTAAAATTAATCAGACAATTAACTACTCTGTAATTTCAAATAATTGCCATATGTTTACTTCAGGATGCCTAACTGGTGATTTTAAAAATAAGGATAATTGGTTTTCACACTTAGAAGAAACTGTTGAAAAAGAACTTAAAATGAATGAGTGGCGAGTTTGGGATTTATCTTAAGTAAGAATAATATGATACAAACTGTTAGGTACTGTAGATAACTTTTCATATCAATTACTGAATGCTGCCTTGCCCTAAACTCTTAAATTTAGAGTCAGGGCAGGGTAAAGAAATCACTCTATGGATCATTGATACTGTCACAAAATACAATGAGTGTAGTGACAATTTTGCTGTAAAATATAAAACTTGCGTATTATTTAGATAAAATTGAATTTTAGATAGAGTGGTAAAACTCATTGAATTTACCACTCATTGAATTTATTTATACTTAAGGGCGAATAGGATTTTTTTCAATACCTTGATCTGTAATACCATTTGTAGAAACAATGACTTGACTTTTACTAGATACACAGTATGCAGTAACATTCCCACTTTTCTGTATCAACATAATAAAAGGCTTTTCTGCTGATCTATCCCACTCCTCACTATTACCAGGCGCAATTGAGAAATAACTTGTATCACCATCATTTCCCCATTTGTTAACACAAGCAGAGATTGGTTCATTTGTATTATTTGTAACCTTAATACCCATAATATATTCCTTTTAACTAATTAGGATAGATTTTAACTATCGGTATAAAATATAGGCACAATTAAATGTTCTGTATATACCTGAAATCAGGTATAAATAACCCATCAAGGTGAGAAATGTTTGGTTTATTTGATAATCATGACATTGCAACAAACATTTATACGAATTTAGGGATCATGTCTTTGTCAACAGTGACATACTCAAAAACTGCATCACTGAATATCGAACAGTGGCAAAAGCAGCTGATGGACACGCAGTTGATGCAGAAAGATTGAGTGAAGCATGGCCAGTTAATTAAATTATGTGTTTCTTATTTTTGCTTGAATTGAAGCTTAGTTTTTGCTTTAGTGACTTTTATAAAGATGGTAAAATTCTTTAAGCAACATAATAAAAAATAGAGTGATTTTAATCATTGCGTTACAGGTTGCGTTACAAATATTTTTATAAATAAATTAGTTTATATTTATCAGTATATTGGGTGTTTATTTAGAAGAGCGCTGGGCGTACCATCTTGCTGTTCCTCCTTGTTCCAATTTGTCTCAAAACCCTTTATATTAAAAGCATTCGTAGAATTCATTGTCGCAGTTTGTCGCATGATGTACCGCCATTTCTCAAGTTTTTAACGGTACTTTATACGGTATACCGCAAAATCCAATAAAAATGTACCGTAAAAAATGGCTAAACTCGTTGTAAGTCTCACAGACTGAAACCTGATGCCAAGATAGATTTACAATGCATGTATTTTTGCTTTAGACAATCTTTTTTTGAAAGAGATGAGCATGACGAAGTGAGCTTAAAATAGAGTTACACGTATAATAGAGAACTATAATACATATGGTTTTATAAAGCTCCCAACAAAAAACGAGATTTAACAGCTCTTGAGTTTTGTTTCGAACCTACAATGTATACTTGAAGATCAGAATATATGACTTTTAACCTCATTATTCAGGTTGATAAAGTGATAAAAAATTATCAGAAAGTAAAGCCTTCTTTAAGACGATGAACCTACATCATTTTATTAACTATTGCTTAGGTAGCTACTTGGCATGAAGCCCCCAATATTAAAAGCAATAGAAAAATTATAAGTTACTCAATAAACCGACCTAAGATTGGTCAGTAAATAACTTTATCGGATTTTCTACCTATCGAATATTTTTTGTTCTATATTTTATCTTCACAATTATAAGGAAATTAGAATGAAAAAATTAACAATAGCTTTGCTGACAGGGTTAATGAGTGCGAGTGGATGGAGTGCTTGCACATACGACTTCAATGTCACACAGGCACAAATTGATACTTATAACTCTTCACATTCTAGAAAAAAAGAGTTGATGACAACTATCAATACATCAACTCAAGAAGGAATATCAGTAATAAAATTAATGGGTAATCCTACTATAGATCAAGTATTAGCTTCTGCTGCTACATTGAATGGGATTCCAGATAAGAATGTAGTGAATAATGGAACTATTGCCTTCGAGGCGGAAATTGACACTTCTCAGCTTCAAAACTTATTAACTGGATCAACCCAAGAAATACAACAAATGGGATTTGTAGTTGTTGGAAGTTCTGCATCTGGAATGGAATTAGGTATTCAGTTAGCTCAAGCTTTAGTAAATAATTCCCCACCATCAGCAAATGGGAACCAACTTGTAATTGTTGGGGGGAGTTACCAGACTACAAATGGGCAACCAGGATTTAAAGATATTGATCCAAGAAGTTTCTCAATTCAAGTTCCCTCAAATGGAAAAGTAAGATTTGGTGTTTATATTAATCAACAATCAAAACAACTTGGTTTTATTGTTAACGGTGTGAATTATGGGTATATGAACGTAACTGCTAATAACCCAATAACTAAAATTGGATTTTTTGCAGAGTCGCAATCTGCTCCAAATGCTAATTCGAAATTTATTGGCAAGCCTATAACTTTTAAATTAATCACAGATTCCACAAAAATGACCCAAACCTATCCAACAGGTACCAAAGACATCTGTGGGAATACTATTTAAAAGTTGAAATTCATTTAACCGCCTTCGGTTTTTTTACATCAAAAGCCCGCCTTTTATGCGGGCTTTTTTTATTGGTGGGAAAGTGAAATGAGAGAACAAACAAGCCGTTTAGTAATTGAAATCAGCTCTGAACAAGCTAAAAAGAATGCAGAGGATTAAAAAATTTAATGATGGCGAACAGGCTGGTGATTTATCTTCGAAACTTGGCAAATGTGCCTACAAAAGTATGGGTTATTCAATGTTAAAAGAGATTTGTCTAGCCGGATTGTGGTCGGGGGATGAGTCAAAATTTTTGTAAATCGTGTAATAAACCCACAATGACTGAAAAAAACATTGTCAATCATGTCATATAGGGAATAAAAGAGAGTTCTTTTCGTTGTCCGTATTTATTTTTTGATGGTGATTTTGCTTTGATCACAACGAAACTATTACAAGCAGAGACCCATGATGATGAAGCAGTTTGGATAACAACCAATGTTAATACGACATTTCAGCATTATTTTTAAGAATAATTGATCATAAAAGTACCCTTCAAATTAGCCTAAAAGTGTCTAATTTTCGGGGTACAGTCCATGAGTAGTTTTATTATTCAGGCTAAGCATGAACAATAAAAAATTGAATACCCTATACTTCACTTGAAAAAGTTTTGAGTTGATTATCCAAGAGATTATGATGAACCAGTTTTATGCTGCACTGTGGTTTGTTTCTGCTTATGGCTTGGCATATAGTCTGGTTCGCTAGACATTGCCAAATACAGGAAGGTAAAAAAGATAAAAGTTAAAATACCAACAATAGCAATGAATTTCCAAGCTAATGTCGTTGATTCTAGGTCATCAGATGAGGGCGTATTTTTCATATAAAATCTCAAAGAGAAAAAAGATAAATGAACATGCCTTATATCATAAAATTGATCGAAGTACTTTCTCAGAATATTAGTAAGCAGTTTCTATTCCTTAAAACAGCAACTTGGTTTTATTTATTGAGTATTGTTTAGTTTGGTTTTTATATAAAAGATCTTGAAAGATAAATGTACTAATTTGGACGAGTAAAATTATCTTAAATATCTACCTTAAGATCAAATATTATGAATATTGACTCAAAATTTGAGTTTCGCAATGAATTATCTTAAGATTCAAACTGATTAAAATATCATCATATAAATGATAGATCTTTCACAAAATAGTTCACGAACATGGATGAACCCATCATGGTTAAATATAACAGGCAGCAGATCATACATTTTTTTATACTTTTCATTTGTCTTTCAGTACTTTCAATTGTTTCTAGCCTTGCTAAGGCTGAAGGTAACTGTCCTCCAGGCTATTATCCAGTGGGTGGTCAGGGTGTACAAGGCTGTGCGCCGATTCCAAATTATGGTGGCGGAGGAGGGTATGCTGAGCCCAGCTATCGCTCACCAACGACAGAAGGTTATGTTGCAGCAGGAACAAATGGAGTAATTGGTGTTGCAACTGCAAAAATTTTCCGAGGAAAATTAGAAGAGAAAGCCTTACAAGATTGTGAAAAAAAAGGAGGCACAGGCTGTCAGATTTGGTTCACATATGATGACAATCATTGTGCAACAATTGGACAGGCTGAAGGAACCAATAGACTCTATCGAGCACGTACAACAGCTGGCGAAGTGAAAGATGTTATTCCAGTACTCGTTCCTGGAAGCAGAAAAGCTTTGGGACGCAAGAAAGTTGTAGATGCATGTCGTGCTGATGGTTTTCCAGAATCTCAATGTAAGATTATTTATCAAGATTGCCGGAGATTAAATCTGCCCTAATAGTTAAAATATATGGCTGAAAATGGATGTGTTTGGTAGGGGAGATAATCTAAACCTTACCCATCAAATTTTTTTCTCTATATTTTCATTTGCCTAAGAACATGGTTGGATCGAGTGAGACATTCAACGACACCACGAGATTTCAACCTTAAAAACACAATGGCAGCATTGCAAACTTAATCTTCATACACCTCTGCTAAGCCCTGAAAAACGTCTTAAATGAATAGCGCGGTATTATTTTTAGGAATCGCTTTAAAGCTTATGTTCATAAGTACTCTATTCGAGGCATTATGGTTTTCTTGTTAAAGCTTTCACTCAACATGGTCTTATTGAATAAGCAGAGTGCAAATCAATATACGCGTGTTGAATGATTCAAGGGAAATTATTGGATTATCTTGACTGCATAGAAATAGTTCGACATCGTGTAAATTAAAGCTAATTTTTACATTGTTCCATCTTGTAGGTATTGTAGATTAAATGATTTTAATAATTTAATCTATTGAAAATTATGATTTTAATTTATCTTGACTTATGATTGCTTAATATGGTTGTATTATACAACTATGTTGCGGTGCTGAGAGATGATTGCTCAAGATACAGTAGAGACTATTCGTAAATTCTCAAGAATTATGGTGAGAGAACTAGGGTTTATGAATCCAACCTTGGCAGCAACGACTTATTCAGCTTCTGCTGTACATGCTTTACTTGAAATAGAAAATCATAAAGAAATAACAGCGGCCGAGTTAAAACATTTATTAGGATTGGAAAAATCAAGCATTAGTCGAATGCTCAATAAGTTGAATGAAAGTGGTGAAATAAAAGAAGTACAGAAAGGTACTGATGCAAGATACAAGTCACTTCAGTTAACTGATCAAGGGCTTGATACTGTAAAGAAAATAAACAATTATGCTGATAAACAAGTGATGGATGCGTTAAATCACATCTTAATTTCTGATCAAAAAACAATTGCTCAAGGGCTTAAATTTTATGCAGAAGCTTTAGTGGCTTGTCATAAAGAAAAAGCTCTACAGTTAGGTCAAAATATTGAAATTGTATCAGGATATCGTGCAGGTATGATCGGGCGGATGACTGAAATGCATGGTACATATTATTCAAAGAATTATAACTTTGGACATTTTTTTGAAGCTAAAGTTGCTGCCTCGATTGCTGAATTTTCCCAACGTATAAATAGGGACTGTAATAAGATTTGGTTGGCGATACACCATGACCAAATCATTGGTTCAGTTGCTATAGATGGAGAAGATTTAAACAATCATGAAGCTCATCTACGTTGGTTTATTCTTGATGAGGATTATCAAGGCTATGGCATAGGAAGAAAGCTTTTAAATGAGGCAATCAATTTCTGTGATCAACAAGCATTTTCTACAGTTCAATTATGGACATTTAGTGGGCTAGATGCTGCGCGTAAATTGTATGAATCATTTGGATTCAAATTAGTAAAAGAATGTGCAGGAGATCAATGGGGTAAAACAGTATTGGAGCAGCAGTTTACTCGAAAAAAATTAGAATAACATCAGTTTATGTGTGCATCACATCATTTTTTCAAGTTTAACAAGATCATATTTGCTTCAGTAAAAACGGAAAAATCCTATAAAATCGGTAATTTAAAGTTCGGGTCCAGATCAGCACCAATCATTGAGCATTTAACTTAATGATGTTGTAAAAATATCAGATGACGGATTAAATATTTTAAATTAAATTTTAATCAGTGAGAAATCAAGGAAAGCTTCAGGTAAATGTGAGGCTTGTTTATACTGCAAAACAATTTAAATCTCATTAGGTTTTTTTGTTTACAACCCAATAGATAAGTTAAAAATGTCAGTGATAAACAAGCAGTATATTGAATAGTCTCAATATCGTAGAGATAGCTGAGAAAAGTGATTGAATAGATTATCCGCCAAAACAAAATTCAATACATATTTTGTTTAAAAATTTTTAAAATTATGTTAATAATCAAAAACTTAAAATATTCAATGCAATCTAATCAAGATGATGCTCAGCTTTAAAGCGTTCCAAGTTACGCAGAGCTGTTTGATAACGAGATTGTACTTGGCTGCTATTGATACGGAGATCGTATAATTTCTGTTTATAACTATCCCGATCTTTATCAGAAAGATTTTTATACTCCAATCTTTCTAGATAATAATTCATATCATTTTGCGATTTATTAAAATCTGAATTTGCAGAAAAATACTGATTTGCGACTTGATAATAACTACGAAGAGATTCACGTTTCTCTAGAGGACAAATTCGATAATTACCGCGACCTTCCAAAGCTTCATAAAAAATGTTTTCAGGTTGACAATAAGCACTCAAACCTTTTTGATAGCCTTTTTCATATAAATTCTGATTAGGAATAATATTGGCTTTTTGGCAAGCAGAGTAGTATTGATCTAAATGAGGGTTGGAACCAGATGAACCATCTTTTTCACCAACATTAAACCAATTTGCAGTTTTGCATTGCTCAATACTCATTGCCGCACAGCCTGAAAGTAAAACTGTAAAAGTAGATAAAACTACTATAAATTTCATTAAATAATTTCCTAACTACGATTGAGCAACTTTCTAAAAAATATTTTATCATGACAATATCGTCAATATTCTAATAAAAAGAGAAAAATGACAATGAATGTGTATTGATTTGGTTGAATAATCAACTTTTTGTAGAATTGAATTTCAGGCGTTAAAGACTTTTAAAAATGATTCAATATATTAAAAATAACTTTCCGATTATTGTACTGTTGTTAATTGTGATCGGTGGCTTTGGTTATCCCTTTTATTCAGGGAAATGGGTTGTTGCACCTAAATTAAATGAAATCGATGCGAAATGTTATGGAATTGATGTCCCAGACGATATTCCATATGGTAGATCCGAGTACTTTTGTTCATGTATGAGAATGCTGCATAATAAAAAAGACAATTTAGGGATTGAGTACTGTAAAAAACTAATAAATAAAGAAAAAAAAATAAATTTTTTATTTTTGTGAGTTTAAACGGAGATCAATAAAAAAAATCTAAACAGAATGTAATATGGATGATTTGTTTTGTTGAGAGAAATGGAGCGAATTGGATGTGTAAATTTTGCATAGTGATTGAACGGATTACAGATAGATATAAAGTATTTATAAAAACATTTGTCGTGAATGTTGAAGAATTTAACTACATTCATTTAAAATAGACTTAAAATTTTAGTGATAAATAATATGAATATTAATGAATTAGACGAAAAATATGAAGCGTTTAAGTTAAGTCAGCACTTTCCTGAAAAAGAGCTTGATCAGAAATTTATAAAGAAAAACAGGTAACTAAATGACCTCAAATCAATTATGGATAATATGCTTTGTAATATATTGTTTCTGCAACATTTTTTTATTCTTGCACGACCGGATGACGAATGTTCACAGATGGCAAAAAATTATGTGATTTTAGTCGATGGTAAGGAAGTTACCTTGAATGTGAACCAGTCTCATCAATTTTATGACAAAGAAAATTATTTAAAGTGGTTACACGGTGAAATATTGAAATGAATGTTCTATCGAGATTTACAGTAAGTTAAAGTATGTTGATGTTTATTGATTTATTAAATTGAAAAATCGAGTGGATGGTTGATTGTTAGCTTGAATGGATATAAGTATATAAATCTTTTTAATATAAGGTCTTTTTCTAAAAAGGTTTGTAAATTTTATGTTATTAGTGTATAAAAAAAGAACAACAAAAAAATGAGGGTGATCACATGATATATAAATCAATAAACATCGCTTTTTTCTTATTTATGTTTGTTGTTCTTACATTGTTGGTACATCTCTTTGGGAATCTTCCATCTGGGGTGTGGGTTTTAAAATAATGCAATTTGATTGAAAGGCTCATCTCAGGATGGGCTTTTTTATGCAGAATTTTTTGAGAAATATTGTTTATTAATAAATAAAAATAGTTGAAAGTGTGACAGTTCTGTTAATAGTTTATAAT
>NZ_JADVOP010000011.1 GCF_016508585.1 Acinetobacter baumannii | reverse complement strand
ATTTTATTGATTTTAAATATCTTATTAAAAAATATTGTTGTTATAAATTTCAATAGAATGGTAATAATACTAAAAAATACCTTTAAATTTCATAGTATTAAAAAAAAACTCAATTGATCTTTCACAAAATTTGACTTATTTTTAAACTATTCCAAATTTTTTCGGGCAATGTGACTATGGTAGATAAAAATGAGATTCGACGAAAATTCGAACTTAGTGGACTCTCAATAGCTGATTGGGCTCGTCAAAATAATTTTTCACCAGATCTTGTGTATAGCGTACTTAAAAGTAAGCACATTCCCATTCGTGGAGAAAGCCATAAGATCGCAGTCAAATTAGGTTTAAAAGAAGAAGTTAATGTTCCTATATTCAACTTTGATACAAATAAGGAGACAAATTAACGAAAAATTAGTCATGCATAAATAAAAAACGGATCTTTTTTAAAGATCCGTTAGTTCTACATTACACGAAGATAATATAGAGAGTCAGACCCCTAGTATCTTCTGTGTAGAACCATACGTCAAGCCTTTCACACCAGTCTTTTTTTAGGTGTGTAGGGTTTTCTTATCCTTAGAAAACAAAACTCTATGGATACATATGCTTCAAAAACATGGAGATATAATATGTCTTATCCTATAAGCCACACACAACAACATATACAGCAACTCATTTTTGAACAGATCCATTCAGCATTTAATCAAAAACCCAATATTGCTGGAACACTACATGGTCAGCGTCGTATTTATCAAGGCTGCTTAGAACGTCGAACTTCTCTTTTTCCCAGCCGTAAAGCTGGTGGTTCAGTTGCTTTAGAAAGCTTTCTGGAATTGGCTTATGCTGTACAACTAGAAAGTCATCCTGCGGTTGAATCTTATCGAACACAGGCCTTAAAAATTCCGATTGGGCAAAATTTGGAACTTTATCCTGACTTTCTGATTCGTACTCAAAAAGGTGATTTTGAAGTCCATGAGGTTAAACCATCCATTCAACATCTATCCCTAGAAAGTCTTCAACGCTTTGAGAGACTAGCTTCCATTTTGGCGTCAATAAATATCCCTTTTAAGTTAGTTGATGCAAATACATTACCCCAACGCCAATCCCTAACACAGTTATTGCATCTTTATTCTCGTGGCCATCTTCAGGACTGGACATCACTTGAAATTGAATTGGCACAACACCTTTTGATTCGCTATGAATTGGATGATCTAGAACAAGCGTATAGCATTTTAGAAAAAGACCAATTGTCTCCACAACTTGCAGACTATTTGCTTTTCCATCAAATCATTCAAATTAAAAACGCCAAAAATAATCATCTTATGCTGGGAGTAGATCTATGAATACTTCCCTTCCTATTCCTAATATTGGTACTCGTTTTTTATTTCACGGTTCACAGTTTGAAATTAGCTTTATCGGTCATGGTATATGCCGATATTCTGCGATCGCTGGTGGTCGTATATTTCAAATTCCATATCATCAGTTTGAAGAATGGTATAAGTCTGGTCAGATTGAATATGATTTTAATACATCAAATTTGTTAGTTAATCCTGAGATGACAACAAAAAGAATACGTAAACTTAGGTATATACAAGCAGCTCTATCTAAGCTGCCACGTCCAACTGCAGTTCAACCATTAACGATATTAATTCAGCAGATTGCCAAAGAGATTCAAGACCAGATACCACCAAGCCCTAGATCTGTTGCACGATGGATTCGAGTATATCTACTAAGTAATCAGTGCACAGAATCTCTTGAAAAGAAAAAATCAGGTAATCATTATGTTCGATTCTCTTTAGAAATCGAACGTCTAATCCATCAAGCCATCCAAGAAATTTACCTCTGTTCAGAGCGACGAGATGGTAAAGATGTACTGGCATTTATTGTTGGAAAAGCCATGGAACATGGCTGGACATCACATAAAATCCCTTGTTTACGAACGATTGAACGTCGTATCAATCGTTTGGATCCTTATGTAGTCATTAACGCCAAAAAAGGATCTCGTACTGCAAGAAAATTACTCAAAGCTGCTGGACAATCCATCATCAGCCCAACCGTAATGGCTTTGGTGGAAATTGATACCCATTATCTGGATATCATTATTATTGATGATATAACAGGAGCCATTTTAGGTCGTCCATTTTTATCATGTGCGATTGATATTTACACTCGAGTCATCGTTGGGATTTACGTCAATTTATACCCACCAAGTGCATTGACCACAATGTGTGTGATTCGGGACATGATTACCCGACCCCAAAGAGGTTTACCTGGTGGTGTGCCGAGCCAAATTATTCCAGACAATGGCGTGGAGTTCAAAAATAATTCTTTTGGTCGACTATGTGAAACTTTAAAAATTACCATTACGCCATCGCAGATCGGCACGCCAAATAATAAACCGCATATTGAAAGTTTCTTCAGAACATTAACTGAAGGTTTAATCCAAAAATTACCTGGTACAACTTGCTCGAACCCCACAGCGAGAGGAGATTATAACGCCAGTAAAAATGCCAAAATGACACTTGCAGATGTTCAAAAATATGCAGAGCAATGGATCAATGAGATTTATCACACAGATCCTCATTCTGAGACCAATCGTATACCTATACTTGCTTGGGAAGACGCCACAAAAATAGTTAAGCCAACTTCGCTTTCAGATGATGAGGCATCTGTACTATGCCGAAAACCTTACGAACGTAGCATTAACAAGGGACGTGTCTTAATCGACTACTTGTATTATTTTTCCCCTGCTCTAGCAACCTTTGAACAACAGAAGCTCACCAAAGTGATTGTACTTGTTGATGAAATAGATTTAGGGCATGTATTTATCGTTGATCCGAATGATCCAACTAATCTCATCAAAGCTGAATGCACCAATACTAGTTATGCACAGGGTTTGACTATGTATGCTCATCAAGAAGCACAAAAAATCAAAAAACAGATGGCTCAGGCAGATCTTAGACGTTTAGGTGAAAAGGCTAACCTACTTGCCCGTTGGCATTTACTGAAACAAATCCAAGAAGATTTACAGAGGAAAAAGCCTAAATTACGCCAACTAGTAATAGATTTTCCTGAAGAAATTAAAAATCTTTCAATGCCAATCAAGCCATCCCCAATCGTTGCGGAAGAACAGCAAGCCACCGATGGCTATACCGCATTCTCTTCAATGGAGATCTAAGATGAATCATTCAATATCTATTCTTGAACGAGTTGCTCACATTAATCGCTTTATTGTACGCCATCCAGAATTTAATCACGCATTTCATGGCATCACTGAATGTATGCAAAAAAGTCAGACCTACCAAGAGCCTATTGGCAGTATTTTACACGCCGACGGTGGTCATGGTAAGACTTTGCTTTGTAGAGCCATAATCAAACAAATGCCATCTTATACAACTATCGTTGAGGGTTATGAAAAAACTATTATTCCAGCATTTTATGCTCAGGTTCCATCTCCAGCATCAGTCAAATCAGTGGCCAGTATGCTGCTCAAGGAACTAGGAGATCCTAATCCAGCATCTGGAAATACCACTCAAATCTCGTTGCGACTGTGTCATTTACTGCGCCAATGTGAAACTAAACTAGTTTTTCTGGATGAATTTCATCACCTTTTCCGTTTTCAAAAAACAACTACTAAATTAAATATTGTGGTATGCGATTGGATTAAATCAATCGTTAATGAAACACAAATTAGCTTCTGCTTGGTTGGTCTATCACAGTTTGTTCCCTTATTAGAAATGGATTCACAGCTAACCCGACGATTTCAATATCACTATCCCTTGCATGCTCTGACACTAGGTTCATCTACATCATACGGCTCGATTTTTCCATTTCTTGCTGAAGTAGAAAATCAAATCAAAACCAGATGTGAAGTCTCTTTTGATCAAAGTCTAAACTCGCCCTTAATAACTACACAACTTTATGCTGCCACTGCTGGCAATCCAGCCTTTATCATGACACTTATCAAAGATAGTGTGCTAATTGCCCTTAAAGATAATCGAGAAATCATTACAACTCATGATTTCAGCAGCGCATGGTTACAGGGAACGACAGCTAAAGTCAGTTTGACCAAAAGTGATCCTTTCAAGATGTCACGTAATATTTTGGCGAGTCAGATGAGGATTGCTCTATGAATTCTTATTCTTTATTAATTAAACCTATCCCCTATCCAGATGAAAGTGCGGCCAGTCTTTTAATTAGAGCAGCCGAGGCCAATGGGTTTTCTAGTGTTTATTCTCTTTGTAAAATTCAGTCAAGCAGTCCTGCCACAACACTCAGTAGTCATGTAACTCATCAAAAGAGATTTAGAAAACTACTTCAGTTACTAGGCTTATCTGATGAATATACATCATTAGCATTTGCACTAAGTGGCTCTACTCAAGCTATGCCAAGAAAATATTCTAAAATTATTTTAAAGCACAGTTTCTTTCGCAAAGATGTTCAGGCTTTTTGCCCTAAATGTTTAAGTGAACAATCTTATTGGAGACGTCATTGGTTACTGCGCCCTTACACTGTGTGTTTGAAACATGGCACACAGTTGTATGATTGCTGTCCAAAATGTAAAAAAGCTCTCAATATTAGTCGGAATAGAATTGATTTTTGTCATGATTGTGGGCAAGACTTACGAATATTACCAGCCAACTCAAAGAATTCTGAAGTAATACAGTGGTTCATGGATACCATATACCATGGTGATCAAAAAATTATTAACCAACTATCCGATTATTGGTTAGCTTTAGAAAAATTCGACTGGAAATCTAATAATATCGATGCCGATCATCAACGCATTCAAATGGCATATGAATACTTAACAAACCCCGAACAATCTAAGAAAACACTTATCCATATCATTAATTCAAGAGTTTCTAAAGCCCATCCTCAAATTCAGGCTGTCTATTTTAAAAAACAAAGTTCAATACTACGTGAATATGCAAATTCTATATTGGCCAATTGCATTCATGTTGCTCAACCAGCAACAAATCATCTAAAACAGTTTTTTTCTTTGGACCAAACAAGGACCATTCTAGATATTTCCTATCCTAGATTGAAAACCTTAATTCAAAAAGAAAAATTAGCCACCTTAAAAAATGCTAAAGGGCTTATATATATTAGTAGTATTGATGTTGAACGGCTCCTGTTAGACGAATCACATAAAGTACCTTTACTATCTCCACGTGTACAAAACGTTCCAAAAGACAATCTTCTCACACTTCCAGAAATTGCAAGCCAATTGCAAATTCATAAGGAAATAGTTCGAGACCTTGGTGTCAAAGGTTGGTTAAAGCTTGATAAAAAGAAAGTAGATGGAAATGTAAAGAATGTAGCACTACCAGAAATCATCGAAGAATTTAGCAAAAAATATATTTCTGTTGGAACCTTAGCTCGCCGGTTGAATGTTAATTCTACAAATCTAGCCGATAAGCTAAAGCATTTTGGCATTGAGCCTGTAGGAGGCCCTCACATTGATGGATTGAGAACAAACCTTTATCAACAAACTGATATTGAATGCATTACCACCGAAATGATCAATGACCTCAAAATTTATGAAACATATACCGGTCGCCCCTCAAAAAAAAGATTAAAAATGGTTCATTATGAATCAGATCCGACTTTATATTTTTCATTAAGACATACAAGTTCGAAATTACATATCAGCCCATCAAAAGTAGCTGTACTTGTTCAAAAGGGTATCTTAAAAAAAGATGAACACTGCCACTCAGTTATTAGAGTAGAAAAAGCTTCTGTATCTATTTTGATAGAAGAGCTCAATCGTCAAGACTTTATTTCTCTAGAGGATGCTGCAAAAAAATTAGGATGTGCCATCAATTGGTTACATATTAATTGGATTAAAACAGGCTACCTAAAACTGCATGATTTTGTGTACTGGAAGTTTGTAAAGACGGACGATATAAACCAAGTAAAAGCTCTTCAAAAAGAATATATGACAGCAATCGAAGCTAGTAAGGTTTTGAGCATGCACCGCACTCACATCATTAATCTCAAAGCTCAAGGAAAAATTGATTCCATATCTTTTGGCGAATCAAATTCCTTAAATTTATATCGAAGAGAAGATGTATTAAAACTACTTAAAAAGCAAAATGATGGCTACAGCTTTACCTAGTATACTTTTTAAATCAATTGTTTAGGAATATACTAAGATTTTCCTTATCTCATACATCATAAGATAGTACCACTACCTGAAATCCAACTTTTTATAGAAGTTAAGATGGCTTCGCACCCAAGAATTATTTGGGTGCGAATTTAATCTAAACATCTATCAAATGAGACAGTATTAAGTATGAACTCAACGATTAGTATTTGCTTCTCGTTCCTCACGACGCTTTTTTAGGTGTGCAACGACTTGATCATGTGGCACAGCTGGGCGTGGGTCAGTAGATGCCTTTTCTATTTTAGCTCTAAACCATGCGTTATATTCTGCTTCGTGGTCGGAACTATCAAATTCAGACACAATAGGGTCAAAAACGGTGCTCATGTGCTTATCTCATATAAGATTAAAAAACTCTTCCTCTAGCTCAAGAACTGACTGATTAAATCTCATTCTTTTATTTTCACAAGTATTTTGTCTTTCAATAATAGCATCAGATGTAAAAAATGCCTCTTGAATTTGCATTTTATGTTTATCACTTAACTCTACCATATCATCCATACCAAAAGCATAAAATGGATAAATATCAGAGTCTTCCTTATTATAAACCAACCCACTAAGTTTATAAAAATCAATTAATTTAACAAACTCGTCATCAAAGCTACATAATGCAGGAAAGAA
Source organism: Acinetobacter baumannii (assembly GCF_016508585.1). Lineage (GTDB taxonomy): Bacteria > Pseudomonadota > Gammaproteobacteria > Pseudomonadales > Moraxellaceae > Acinetobacter > Acinetobacter nematophilus. The sequence continues at coordinate 102,447 of NZ_JADVOP010000011.1, read as the reverse complement.
ATAATCCGCATTTTCACTAAGAGAAAATGTAGATGCTTTCTCTAAATATCTAAAATGAAAAATATCCCATGCCATAGCTTTCATCTTTCTAACCAATTCGTCAGAATTCTTTTGAATTTTTCCAAAGAAATTAGATTTATTTGAAAAAATAGCATATGCAAGATTTGCATCACGGACAGACATCAAACCAAGATACTTTTGATTCATCTCAAAGTAGGTGTAGATCTTTGTATAAATTGATTTTTTACTATATTTCCATCGAATAATAGCAATTATTAAAATAATTATATATTGCTCATGAAACATTCTTTCATACTCAACATTAAACTGTTCATTAGTTAACCTAAATATTTCTTGAGACATTTGCTGCTGGGCTATTTGTTGAATCTCAAAATCAGTTTTATTGAATTTTAGTTTATTCTCATTCTTAAATGCCTCAACATCCAAATTTCTAAACATCTCATAAGCAAGCTTAACATCGTAGATTTCATCTAAATTACCACCAGATTTTAAGTTATATGTGTTCTCCGTCAAGTGAGGGATAGGATCAACATTTACATCTGGCTCTATAATAAACCTAAAAAATTCATCCAGATCTCCTGGCAATCTATTATTATTTCTATCAAAAAAATATGAATATAAATAACTTACAGCTTGTGTATCCAAAGATATAGAATAGTCAATTGGAATCTCCTCCTTCTTCCCAGATAATAAGGAATCAACAGTTTTTCCACTTAAAACGAATACATTATTATATTTATATAAACCTCTTATGGCACCTGTCTTTGAAAAATTTTTATCTACTGCAAGACCTGGAATAGCAGCTGAAGATTTGTCAAAACTTAAGATAAAAACATAGTCTTTTAATATACCCTCAAATATTTTGTATAATTCTGCTGCTTCTTTTATTGATGAGGAAAGAGCAATTTCAGCTATAAGTTCTTTTAAGCCTAAATTCATATTAAATTATCTCTAACAAAGATTTTAATAATAAAGCGCATGCGTAATAAAACAAGGCATGGACGACACAAACTGTCGCAAAACCTCAATCCCATTTAAAAAGCAGTAGTGACGAAAACGCATTCGTCACTCAGCGATATCACATGACATATCAGTTTTATTTTTACTGTTTTCAAGACAATGATAGCTATCATACAAAAGGAAACTATGTCATTGAGGTGTATACCTCTTCCTTAATTTTTTATCCATATGTTCTGAATAACTCCCCTCTTCAAAATGATATAGTCCATTTATTTTGATTCAATTAAATTTTATTGCTGACATAAATGTATATTTGACTTATCTTTTTTTGTAAGTTACAACAAGATACATCTTTACACTTGAACCAACTAAAACACACTAACTCAAGAATATTAAAGGATAATATCTTGTCTAATATTAATTATGAAAAACAGGCTCAGGACTATTACGGGAAGGCTCCTATCATAATTCTGGGCAGCGGAGCATCGGCAGCACATGGAATGTCTGGTATGGGAGCACTAGCACAGCATTTGACTAAAGAAACTAATGTTTCAGACTTATGCGATACAGACATGAAATCTTGGGGTATTTTCTGCCAGACACTAACAAATGGCATAGATCTTGAAACAGCACTCCATCAAGTAGATGTATCTAAAGAATTAACATGCAGGATCATAAATTCCACGTGGTCACTCATAAACTCTGAAGATTGCAATATTTTTAAAAGTGGCTTACAGAACATTTCAATGTTCCCGCTCAGTCGCCTACTTAAACACATGTTTAAAACAACTCTAAAAAAAGTAAATATTGTCACGACGAATTATGATCGTCTAGCAGAGTATGCATGCGAACAAAGCAAAATCCATCACTACACTGGTTTTACACACGGCTTTTTCCGCCAACTAACCACTCCCGATGAATTAACCTGCTCACGCAGAGTGAATATCTGGAAAGTACATGGGTCTCTCGACTGGTTTCAGTCTCCATTAGAAGACACCGTTGCAATTTCTGGCGCACAAGAGATTCCTGAGAACTATAGCCCACAAATTGTGACACCAGGTACTCAAAAGTACCAGAAGACACATCTTGAGCCATTCCGCTCTATCATTAATAACGCCGACAAAGCTATCAATGAAGCAGGATCATACTTGTGTATTGGATATGGATTCAATGATGAACATATTCAACCAAAACTTATGGCCAAATGTCAGCGACAGGAAGCACCAGTCACAATCATCACATACGCGCTTTCCGATTCGGCCAAAAAACTTATTATTGATGGCAAAGCAAAAAATTACTTAGCGATAGAGCGTGGGGCGACAGATGACAAATCTGTTGTTTACTCTTCACTAAGCAACTCTTCGTTCACAGTTGATAAAAACATCTGGAGCCTTGAAGGCTACTTATCACTCATCATGTAGAGAGAACATATGGCTATATTTAACTTTAAGGATGAAGAGACCCTCGGGAAAGTTGCCTCAGTTGACACGACGAATGTTATTGTAGATGTAGAGAATATTGCTCATCTAAAACGGCTACAGGTTAACCACCTTGCTGTGCTCCAAAGCAGCAGACCTGGACAGCACCTCATTGGGCTTATTACACAAGTGACTAGAAAGCGTGGTATCGAGAATATTTCCGATGATGGAATAGTAGACCAAAACTCAGAATTGAATCTATGCCGCATTGCTTTAATTGGAACCATGCTGGATCGTGATGGCTCCAAGGACAATGTCTTCCGTCGAACACTGGAAAGTGTTCCAGAAATTGATGCCAACTGCTTTTCGCTTGAAGGTGATAATCTAACCAAATTTATGCGTACGCTCTCTAGTGTTTCGGGGGATGAAAACGCCTTGACTCTTGGTAAATACACTCTAGATGAAAATGCAGTTGCCTACCTTAATGGCAATAAATTTTTCCAGCGCCATGCCTTTATCGGAGGAAGTACAGGTTCTGGGAAGTCATGGACAACTGCCAAAATTATCGAACAGATGGCAAGGCTTTCTACTGCTAATGCCATTGTCTTTGACCTTCATGGCGAATATGCGCCATTAATAGGGACTGGTATTCAACATTTCAAAGTCGCAGGACCATCAGATGTTGAGGCCAAACTTAAAATCTCTGATGATGTACTTTATCTCCCATATTGGCTCCTTTCTTACGAAGCATTAGTTTCCATGTTTGTAGACCGTAGTGATCAAAATGCTCCTAACCAAGCCATGATTATGGCGAGAGAAATTAATCAAGCCAAAAGAAAGTATCTCGAGGAAAATGGTCAACAAGACCTGCTAAAGCATTTTACTGTGGATAGCCCAGTCCCATTTGATCTTAACCTCCTGATGTCGAGACTGAATGAAATAAATATTGAAATGGTGCCTGGTGCGCGTGGTGACAAGCAAGGTGACTTCTTCGGAAAGCTCGCGCGCATGATTTCTAGACTTGAAAACAAAATCTCTGATAGACGTCTCGGCTTCATGTTTAATGGTGGTGAGGATATTCTTGATTTTGCTTGGCTTGAGAAATTTGCTAGTGCTGCACTCGGCAGCACAGATGAAAATGGTAAGGCAGGCATCAAGATCATCAACTTTTCTGAAGTTCCCTCGGATGTTCTTCCCCTGATCGTTTCCCTTGTTGCACGAGTCACATTTTCCGTACAACAATGGACCCCATCTGAACTTCGTCACCCTATTGCTCTTCTCTGTGATGAAGCCCATCTATATATGCCACAGCGCAATATGGCAGATTCTGCTGATGATATTTCATTGGATATCTTCGAACGCATCGCCAAAGAAGGACGCAAATATGGTGTCAGCTTAGTTGTAATCAGCCAACGCCCATCTGAAGTAAATAAAACACTGTTAAGCCAATGTAGCAACTTCGTTTCCATGCGACTGACTAATGCTGAAGATCAAGGAGTTATCAAACGCCTTCTTCCTGATAGCCTCGGTGGTTTTAGTGATATTCTTCCGACTCTCGACACTGGAGAAGCATTAGTCGTTGGTGATGCTAGCTTACTACCAAGTCGAATTAGGATCGATGAACCTCAAAATAAACCAAATAGTGGTACTGTCAATTTCTGGGATGAATGGCAGACGCAAGTCAAGGAAAAGCGCCTATCAACTGCCGTTGATAATTGGCGTAAGCAAAGTATTCAATAATAAAGATTTGAGGGGGGACAAAGCATCCCCTCTCAATTCAACCATAGCATAGCGTCATTTATGATCTAAAACTCATCCTATAAAAAGGACTCTGAGACTGGCTAGTGGACTATTCACTAAACGCAATCGCTGGAAATAACAGCATTTATGTCGTACGAAGGATATAGTGAGATTTTTCAAATCCTTTAAATAGATTTTCTGCATAGGACTTGCTTTCTGAGTTTCTCCTTTCAAACTTTTCTCAAATGCTTAGTGGCCAATAAGATAATAAAAATTATCACCTTATTAGATATATGAGTACATTAACTGAAAGTCATACAAGTTCTTTTTAGATCGCAATCCAAACTAAGCATCATTTTAGTGGAATAAGATATTGTTGATAGTTTAAGAATAGAATTAATCTCGCAAAATCTATCTTGATTTGAATCTATATATTTTCTAACACTTATAACTACCAAACCCAATCTTTAACTTTCTCGGCAACCAATTGATTTTCAGTAATATTTTTATGACTATCAAAAAGAGACTTTCGATAGGTATCAATCTCTAACAAAAGCTCACTACTCCCCCCCATTTTTTTCATTCTATCCCTCAATATATCGCAAGTGCTATAATGTAGAGGAGGAAGGTTTTTGAAACATTGATGCAATATTGAAATGCTGTGATTTCGTATATTTGTATTGTCTAAATCATAGTCATCAGTAGTGCTATTTATACCGAAAGTTTTCCGATACTCTATAGCTGAATCTCTAGCTGATTCTTCAAGCAGCTCGATTGCCTCAAGAAGGCGATAAGACAACATCAATAAATCCTTATCTGAAGAAAAGTAGTCTAAAAACTCATTAAAAGCATTATCATCATTCAACCATTTTTCAAACTCACCTAAACTATCCAAAACACTAAAAGCTTTTGATGCCATGGCTTTAATCCATTTAGATCGTATAGTCTTATCAGTAATTAGCCCGAATAATGCATTCCAAGCTTCTGGCATAAAATTTCCAGTTGTTCTTACCTTAATATCAAGCAGAATATCAAATACTTGCTCAGCATGCTCAGCCCCAACAGCTTTGACAAAATTTGCTACATACGGCCCATTACCCGTCCTAGTAATTTCCTGCCATGCATTTTTGAATAATGGATGCAATGGATCTCTAGCTATATTCTCAACTACAGAACCCCATATCTTTTTGCCTCGTAAATATAGCCCTGTCCACTCTAAAACTTGAGGATACCCCAGATAAACACTGACTGCCGCCAAGAAAAGCTTAGAATCCTCTCTTGCAAATTGCTCCATGTAATCCGCTTTAAAATAAATGCCTTCATGTAAAATTTCTTGCTCAAGCTCTAAAGGTATTTCATCACGCATAAGAACTGCGGCTTTCAGCCAATGACTATCAACCCTCACTTCTTTTAATTTTGTAAGTACTAGGGCTCGCTCTGCTTCAGTCAGCTCCTCCCAATCATCAACCAAGTCAGAAATAACTCGCATTAACGATCCAGTACCATGTAAATTTAATAACCTTTTTACTCTCTCTATCCTTGACTCTTTAAACTTTTGAGTAGTTTCTATCAGAATTGAAGTTACACCCAATGTATAATCTGAAGGAATGCTAGTTTGAGCAATACGTTCAATATATCCTATCCAACTATCAATAATTACCAGCATAGACTCTATAGAGAGCTCAATTCTGGCCCTTTGAACTATATTAAATAAACGTGCATCATTAATTCTTGCGCTTGCAGGAAGAGCATCTAAAACACTTGGTAAAGCGATTTCAAAAACTTCCCATGGAGACTTATCTTTCTCTGAGTCATCTCTTCCATAAATAATAAGCGGCTCTATCAGTACGCATGCTGTAGTTGGAAGGCAGGCTATTTTTTGTAGGCCTCGTAGCAAATCCACTTTTCGCTCAATATTCGTAAGCTTCCAGACTTCCATAATGCCTTCAAGAATCTTTTTTGCTATTGCTGGGTGTGATTCAATAAAAATCTGATCGAGAATATCTTTATCTTTTTCTCGTGGATGCTTTAACCAAACCCAAATGGCCTGTGCCCGTATCAATGCCTCATCATAGCCAAGTAATTTAGAAATAATATGTTGATCCATCTTATCTGGATGATCACCAAGCATTTGGATCAATGCCCATGCATCTTTGGGTTGTACAAAAGATAAGCCTTCTTTTGCAAATAAATTTAATTCTTCATTGTATTCAAATGTTTTCCAATGCAAAAAAATATCTTCTTCAATAGTAATTTTTTCGCCCATCGGAAAAACAGGTTCACCGTCAACCCACTCTACGTTATTTAAAGAAATCCATGAAACGCGACTAACCCATAATGGTAAGTCTTCCCGAATTTCGACTGAGAAAGTAGACAAATTCCTAATTAGGAAACTAAAAGCTATATCACGTGTTGAAGGATAACTTGAGTCTAAAGCTTTGATAGCTAGCTCAATTAACTTAGCTTTGCAATGCTCTAGTTTAAGACTGTAATAAATCCAATTAAGGTTACGCGCACTAGCACGAGAAGTGTGTGGCGAAAGGCAGAAAATACCTCTTTCCAAAATAGTTATAATTTTTTCTTCCGACCGTCGCGTTCCATCCTGAAATAAGACTTCAGCAGCAGAGCGATAGAATGAATGAGTAAAAGTCAAACTATTGTCCTTTTTCCACTCAATCATCCTTCTTTGTTCAAGATTTTCTATTACATCTTCATCTGTATTACTAAGTTGAGGAGGGGTCATATAATCTTTTACTAATTGTATTTTTGGAAAAGTTGATGGCTTACCTATAGTGATGCTAGTTGCTAAAATACTAGAAATCGCTAATGGTTTATCATCACCACTGCCAAGTGCATATGCCAAATCCTTAGTAGTGACTGACTGGTTATGGTTAGTTGTAGCAGCCAAACCAAGTAAAAAAGGTTTACAATTTTCAGATTTTAATGCTTTAGCTAAATTAGATGCATTTTCATGGGCTAAACGAACAATCTTATCTAAATCAGTAGGGTCATCAATACTTTCGTAGTGAATTGCAAGATATTCTAAACAGCCAGCTTCTAATTCTAGCTCTCCTTTTGATAACGCTTCTAAAACTATAGAGGCTAATGGTTCAGAAATTTTGTGTTCGGTTTTAAGTTGAGACCATAAGTCGGATAAAAATTTAGAAGAAGGGTTACTCAAATCCAACCACCCATATCCTCCTGTTTTAATTTCTGAAACAAAATTCTTAGATGTAGCCTCCAAAAGACGATCTTGAACTTGAGCAATAATTAACTTTCTATTGCTTCCTAATCTTTTTATGATTAACTCAATCTGAGCAAGAGCATTATTAGCATTTTGTGTTGGATGAGCATCACCAAATGGATCATCCATTAATACCAATCGTTTAGCAGGACTTTGATCTACAAGAAAGCGAAAAGCCTCTCCTACATCTCCTGTCTCTTTCACCTCATAACCCTTGGTAGCAAACTCAGCAGCAACCCACTGAGCAGCAATCGTTTTCCCCACTCGCGGAGAACCAGACATAAGAAGAACCGATTTTTCCGAAAGTGTTCTAATCCAATCATCTTCTAAACCATGTGATATATAACCTGATGGACGAATTGGGGAAGGCATAAAGGCAGTCAATTCAGAAAAAAATTCTGGCAATATATTTCTTTTAGTCTCTTTGCCGTTGAAAACAACAGCCCTCATTCGATCAATAACTGCTTGATGACGATCATCTGGAATACTATAGCGCTGACGTAATAATTCACTGCACTTAAGCTTCAAAACATCTTCATCTATTTTTTCAATAATAATTAAACGTTCTAATGCTTTCCTAACTTTTTGAATACCATACTTAGTAATATCCATTTTTTTTAGATATTCATATCTTTTTACTTCTAGCTCAGATGATTCTTTGCTTATATTCAAAACAAATGGAAATTTTTTAAATAATTCTCGACCATCATCCATTTTCACTTTTGAGCTTTTATGAGGATTAAATGGCCAAGCTAGTTTGGACAAATAGCAAGAGGTTTCATCATTACAACGACCTGACATCACAAAAACTACAACAAGGCTTGAATTTGAAACTAACCGATCAAAAAGACAACTTTCAGCTTTGTTATATGGAAAATGTGCTAAATATTCTGCAACATTCTCAAGTGTGACACCACCTTCTGCTCCCTTAACTTGGATATCAATTTCTTTTATAAGCGCGGAATCAGGTACATTAATTTTGGCATCTTCACCATTAGATGGCTCAACAAAAAAACTAATGTCATTTTCATCGTACAATTCAAGTAATATTGCAACACAAACAAGATCTTGAAAGGCATATTTTTTAGGCCCTACAGTTTCAATACTCACTTACTATTACCCCTTGCTTAATTTTATTAGATCAATATTTACTTTAATTATGTCTTAAAAAGACACTTATACTTTAAGCCTATAATATCGGCACTACCTTACCATATATAGTAAGCCATTGACTATTAGAGATAAAATATGTTGACAACAGGATTTCAGTTAACTCATCGAAAAATTAAATATGATATTTTGATAAGACTCTGAATTCTCAAGTTTCAAGCAAATACTATACTATTAAGCAGTTATCTAATGACCTAATCAACTTGATGAAATTGAGCATATTCCGTTTAGTGGAGTTAAAAGTCGATGGTGGATGTAGGGTGACAGGTCTTCTACACCTCTCATGTGCAAAAGGCTACCAGCAACGTCAGCTATCGATTGTCCAAATATTTAATGAGGTTTGGTTTGAGTCAGAAAATTATCCAGAAACACTAACTAATAAAAATCGACTTTTACGATTTCAAAAAATGACACTCCTAGTGTCATTTTTAACGTAAAATGACAACTATTGTGTCGTTACCTATTGTCCATATTTGTCGCCTAAAGCTACAAACCATTGATTCTATGAAACCTAAAATGACAGCTTATGTGTCGTCTGACGGTTGTCATTTGCGACGCATAAGTTATTATTGAGAAAACCGCCATGAATGGCGGTTTTTTTGCTTCCTAAAACTTCATTAAATTAAAAATGCATCCACTTTAATTAAATCATCCAAACTGTTCAAATTCGTTTGGTTATTAAGAATTAATATTTTATTGTTAGAATAATTAGTTTCACTGCCATCACGGTCAAGACTTAAGGTTATGGTTGAACCATTTTTTTCAAACAATAAATATTGGTTTAAATTTTCCTTACTAACTTCACCAATCAATAAGTCCGATATATCAATTTTATCACCTTGACTTGTATTAAAGTCAGACCAAGTATCAAAGCCATTTCCACCTGTTCCATCACTTTCAAATCCTTGTAAAAGTTTAAATATTGCTGTATCTGCACCTAAACCACCATAAAGTTGATCATTGCCAGAACCCCCTTCTAGGTAATCAATACCACTATTACCATTTAAGATGTCATTGCCATCACCGCCTAATGCATAACTCTTGCCTGTCCACACATTAATCGTGTCATCCCCTGATGTACCATGGAACGTCATACCATTATTACGGAAATCCTGCATTGTGATCGTTTGATCTGCAAATACAAATTGTTCTATCTCATAGGTACTGCTATTAAAGAAGTTCTTTATACGGACACTATCGCCTTCTGAATAACCCCATAACAATAGATCATCACTGGCTTTTGTGAATTTAACATCTGTAAAGTTGACATCTGTAAACTTCAGTATGTCTTCACCAGCTTGACCACCGCTATAGTCCGAAACTGTATCTTGACCATGTCCTTTCGAGAAGATGTAGGTATCACCTTGATAACCTCCATCTAAATAGTCATCTCCCGTTCCACCTATTAAAGTATCCGCACCTAAACCACCATAAAGTTGATCATTACCAGAGCCTCCTGAAAGGGTATCAACTCCATCACCACCATTTAGAGTGTCATCGCCTGCACCACCTAATAGGATTTCTGACTTAGATGTTCCATTTAGAACATCTATACCACTAGTGCCAGCAAGATATACAAATGCTGTTGAATATTTAGCAAGGAAACTATTGATTTCAACTAATGTACTATCATCAAATTTTTCATAATTCTCAAAAATAAGTGATTGAAGACCATCGAATCCCTTCTTAGGAATATCACTATACACATTCGAAATATGGTCAGTAAATTCAATTAATTCAATAAAAGTATTCTTAGTATCAAATGAGAACTTTGTCTCAAATAATGTCTCAACATTTTTAAAATTCTGAATATATCCAATGTCACTGTTATCTTTTAAAATCCATTCTTTTTCTATTTGATCAGCATAATTCTGATAAATTGCAGTTTGCCCATAAAGACCTTTATAAATAGAGAAAGTAATATCATCATAAATATTATTAATTGCTTTAGTTGTCTTGATAATATCGTCTTCACGAATATAAAAGAGTTTTTCTGTTTTAGTTCCCATAAAGGAATCAATAACACCAACTTTAGATTTAGCTGCATTAAAAGCAGATTGAATTGCTGGATCAACCTTATCAAAACTAATCGTTGGTCCTCTATTTCCACCAGCAATACCTACACCCTGTCCATTCGAACTTACCATTGACTCCCATAATCCTTCTGTATATTCATGATATGAAGGGTCAGTTTTAGCCCATGCTTTTAATAAGGCAGGTAATAATTCTCTTTGTGCTTCCGTTGTTTGTGCAGACTCATACTGTCTTACAAGTTGTTCGAGATTAGATGATTGAGCCATTGCTTCATGGAGATCACGAACTCGACCATATCCTTTTAAATCTGGCAGATCTTGTATTTCTTTATTTACTTCAATTCTATTCGTGAATTCACTATAAATTGAATCAAAACTAAAATTAACATCTCCCATTGTATGGGTAGTGCCATCCATTTTCTCATAAGAGCCAACTTGAGTAAGGATGTTGTTTCCTGCCAAAATTGTATTTGTATCCTTATAATTTACATTTAAAGACTTAATCCCTAAATCGGTTAGACTAAATAATTCATTTTCTTGGCTTTTACCATCTTGATTTAAATCTCTCCAAACTTTCAGTTTATTAAAATCTTCGTCATTAGCATCAACTTTTCCATTCTTATCTGTATCTAAATCAGCTAAAGCATCAAAACCATGTTTCGCTTTTTCACCATTTTTAAGACTTGTGTTATCACCAAAGACTTCTGTGCCATCATTAATGATACCATCTCCATTACGGTCTAAAACTAGTAATCCATCATGTGGACTTACCCAACCCGTAGCAGTCTTAAGCCCATCAGCATCATTATCAAACAATGCACCATTCAGCTTATTGTGTGCAACTGTTTCAATACCATCACCATCTAAATCCAAGATAAGAGGGTCATAGTAGTAATGATGCCCTTCACGGTTTAGACCAAACCAATCTTTGATAAAATCTGGAGTAACATCATCTACCCATTTTGAAATATTATTTGGATCGAATAGTTTATCTAGCCCAAAAGGTAAATCGATACCATTTTCAGCAATATGATTATAAAGTTTATATAAAAGCTCCCCTACAGCTTTACCTCCCTGATAAGCACCGTATAAGAGAATACCCGCTAAAACTACCTCACCCAATACTGGTACACCAAGCAATCCAGCTATAACAGGCACTAATTCTGCGCCAGCAGCAAATATGACTGTTCCTATGACGGCTTGAGGTCCATATTCTTGTGCTTGTTGTTGAAATGGTTTCCAATTACCAGTTTCTAGGCCAACAACCAATCCTTCAAAGGTATTATTCAGAAAATCGGCTGCCATAACACCTGCGCCAACCTTTCCACCAATCAAGCTGTCACTTAAATATTTTCCTAAATTGTTGGCCATTTCAGGATTAAGTTTAATTTGCCCATTTTCAACTTGGAGCATATTATTTTTAATGATTTGTTGAGTATCTTGCCTTACTGTTTCTAAACTCCCATTTACAAGTTTTAGTGATTTATTTAATGCATCTGCTACAACTTGAAGGTCTACATACCCACGTTGCGATCCAAGCTTTACATCTACAATTATAGATTCTTTAGTTCCCTGAATTTTTGTAATTTCTGCATCAATAATGACTTTTTCAGCTTGTAGCCTAGAAATTTCATTTTGAATATTTGATTTTTCAGCATCTGAAAGCGCGTTATTTTTTAAAAATTCTGTGAGTTGATTTGTTTTTTGTTGGTTTTTGATGAGATCAGCAGAGGAATTCACCAACTTTTCATAAACACCAGAAGGTGGCTTATCTGTAATACCATTTACATAAGCTTTAGCATGCGTATAGTTTTCTATAATTATTTTTTTATTAGTGTCACTAAGACTACGATCCCCATTAATTAATTTTTCCAAATCATTTCTCATCGCTTCCGTTAAAGGAATTGAATCGTAAGATTGGTTTTTTATAATCTCAATAGCTTCAGCTATAGCCGTTTTGGTAAACTCCACATTTCCAGCACTTGTCTTACCTTCGTTATTAACTGTTACAGTTTCATTTGCCACTTTCGCATATTTTATGTCATTTTCAGCAAATGTTTCTAATCGTGTTTCTGCCTGTTTAAAACGCTCTGAATCGGCATTTTTTAATTGCTCCACCGTTATGGCATGTTGATCTAAATAATTATTGATACTTTGTTTAGCAATGTCTTTATCGCCATTTAAGATAATTTCACCACTAACCAACCCTTCTCTAAGAGTTACCTGCAAATCAACAATTGCTAGTTTTTTTTGATCGACCGTTAAATTACCATCAATTATAATTTCCTTAACCCATTGTTTAACAGCCTTATTATATTCAGGATGTTGAGTATAATGCTGTGATGCACCAATCGGAATATCAGAAATAGGGTGTCCACTGTCTTGTAAAGCTTTCGCCATCTCTGCACGATCAGCATCAGAATATAAAGCAATTCGATTATTAAATGATTGTAAAGCTGTATTCTTATAGGTTTTATCTGTAACTTGTGATGTATCACTCCCTAAAAGATCATTTAATTCTTTCTTAAATTCACTATTAAAGAGTTCAACAGGTAAAATATGATGGACTTGGAAAGAAGGTGAAGAAGCCATATGTATTGTTCCTAATTTTTTATTTTCTAATTGTTTTTATTTAAGATCACATAAAAATAATTGCCATGCATCACTCAATTGAGCTTCATCTAAAGCTTTCTTAAGTTCATCAGACATAAAAATTGAATTATCAAGCTCAGGATCTCTCCATAAATCAATATCGCATTCAACAGCCTCTTTTTTTATGGCAATAGCATGATCTGCATAGTCCGCATGGTATAACTCAAAAAGTTGATAACCGTTATGTCGAGTATTTCTATATTTTGTTAATTCTTCTGTGCAATACTCAGGACGTAAATAACTTCTTAATTCGGTAATATTGAAAAAATAATAGGTTTGATCATTTACCAACTCATTGAGCTGAATATCAAAAAAAGATAAAGGGTAGAGTGCATTTCCTCCTAAACGAAACTTTTTCAGTACATTGGCACACTCTTCAGTGAGAATCACAAAGCCATCTTGGGTACGAAAAAAGCTAGGTAGTTTAACCGTTTTTCCAAAACCATGTGCATACAAAATAGTCGGTACATTAGCAGGGTCTAGCCTTTCACCTTTATGATATCGTTTAATTATTTCTATACTCTTTTGAGTCATTTCTTTTTTTTTCTCTTTTTCCTCTGCTGTTGCTTCTGCCCTGTTTAGTTTATTAAACTCTGGATAATCAAATAACCCTGGAAAAGTTAACTCAAATACCCGATAGTTTTCATCAAACATAATCGTTGTTGTCCATACATTATTAGACATATTTTCCTCTTTTAAGTTTTAGTAAAGTTAGTACTGAAATATTAACATTAAGCACATTTTTATAAGTTAAAAATGCTATCCCTACGACAAAATTTGTCGTGTTAAAAATAAGCTATCAATTTCATTCACTCTTTATATTAATTACATACAGATATATTGTTAACAAAAAATTAAAATTATTTTACATAAGTTTCATAATTTATGCTTTTCATGAATTTATGTACCTTTATCAAAATGACAGCAGATACATCACGTCTTCATGATATTCACATAGGTTATGTCGTTATATTTTGTTATCATGTGTCGCAAGAATCGCTAAGCTTTTGAATTTCTAAAATAGAAAATGACAACTTATGTGTCATCTGACGACGCGCGTCACGTGACACAAAATATCATTGATAAAACCACACATACTTGTGGTTTTATCAAGTTATATAAATAAAATCAATTCGTATTGAAATTACCAGAATCTTTAAAAATATTAAAAAATGATAAAACCTTCTTAAAAATAATTGATAATTCCCATCTATTTCTACATTAAAGGCAATGATGATGTTTATTCACATGCGCATATTTTTTTTATGCAAACAATAACATCAACAACCTATAAAAAAAACCGAGTTGGTTATACAACTCGGTTTTAAATAAAGAACCATCAATCTTTTTGAAGGCAAAAGAATATGCCTATTAAAGACCTGTCAGCAGCGCAATTGCGGCATATTCCATGACTTTTTCAGCAATGATCAATGCCAAGATTGCCAAGATAGGAGAAAGATCAATCATTCCCATATTCGGCATAATTCGACGGAACGGCGCCAATAATGGCTCTGCCAACTCTTGAATCACTTCAATATAAGGCGATCTTGATTGAGTAAACATCACCACCCAACTTAAAATAATTGTCGCAAAAATTAAATAACGACAAAAACGAATCAAGTCCTGAATCATGGTCACAAAAGTAAGAATAATGAGGTGTACAGGACTGTTTGGCATCGCACCTTGCAAATACATCATGCCGAAAATTTTTAGTAGGTATAACACCACAACCAAAACCAAGGCAGCAGTATTGACCCGCCCTTTCGCCATCGTTGGAAAAATTCGGCTAAATAGATCTACAATTTTGGTTGCCTTGACTGTCGACATCACCACAGGATTGTATGGACTGACCATCGCCAATTGCATTAAAAAACGAAAGAATACGAGCAAAATCGCTACGTTAATAATAATGCCAAAAATTTGCGCAGAATTTGCACCCATACTTGAACGTTCCTAAAATCAAAAATTATTTAATACTGTCGCTTAATTCTTGAGCCAATTCCTGACTACGCTTCTGCGCAGCAGCCAAAGCTGTTTGAATATTTTGAGAGATTTGAGCGCGATCAAATACTTCTAAAGCCGCTTGAGTTGTACCATTCGGAGAAGTTACGTTTTTACGTAAATCAGATGGAGCGCTAGAACTGGTAATTGCCATTTGTGCTGCGCCCAATGCGGTTTGCAACGTCAATGCTGTTGCTACTTTTTCATCCAACCCCATATTTTTACCCGCACGGATCATACTTTCCATCATATAGAAGAAATATGCAGGACCTGAACCCGAAACTGCGGTTACAGCATCAATCTGTGCCTCTGAATTTACCCAAATGGTTAAACCTGTTGCCGCAAGAACCTGTGTGGCTAATTCACGGTCTTTTGCAGTCACGTCTTCATTGGCATAGATACCATGCGCACCAGTCTGAACCAATGCAGGCGTATTCGGCATTACACGAACAATTCGCTCACTGCCTGTCAAATCTGCAATTGTTTTAATTTCAGCACCTGCAACAATCGAAATCAGCAGTTTGTCATCCAGCAGCCCCTTCAACGGCTTCAGCACACTTCCTAAAACTTGAGGTTTTACAGCAAATACAACAATATCTGCATGTTTGATCGCTTCGATATTGTCCTCAGTGACATGGACATCTTTTTCTTGCAACAACAGTCGAATTTTTTCAAAGGGATCAGAAACTGTAATACGCGTAGCAGGTAATCCACGACTCAATAAGCCACCGATTAGGGCTTGAGCCATATTCCCACCACCAATGAAAGTAATATTACAATTTAAAGCTGCACTCATGAATCACACTCGACCTTAGTTTTTATCTTAGAGATTAAATTTGGTTGCCAACCACCGACTTCACAGTATTCCGACTGTGCCAACCAAAAACCATTTGGTGTAAACACCCCAAGCATAACATTATCTACACTTAATATTTGAATTGTATGACGCATCCACGGAAAAATATGTGCTTCTTGAATCGCCTTTTTTAACGGCCAAGTACCTATTCTGCCATAAAGATGAATTTTTTCACCACCTAAACGTGGTTTCAATGTCAGCTTCTGGTCAAATAATGCAAAAGATAGACCTATTTTAGAGCGTTCAATCTGAAATACACCAGATGTGAATTGTAGTTGCTGATGAAGATGAAACTGAAATGTCTGTTCGGGAACTTGCTGTTTCGATTGAGCCGCTAAATACTGTTGTTGTTCTACCCGATATAAATGATTTTGGTAGCGTAAATAGTAGAAATGATTCCAGTGTAATGCTGCTTGCGAGTCTGTTTTAGAGTTTATCACTTCATCCTGTAAGCGTTGCACCATTTCAAAAGCTGGTCGATAGGTGTCCTGCCCTTTCATCCAGGAAGATAAAAGCTGTCGCTGTCTAGCCAATGACAATTGCTTGAGTTTTACTAAATCAAGCTTTTCTTCATCTCCACAAAAAAGGAGATCTTGTTGCAGCACATCATTGAGAATTTCATTGGCGTCCTGCATCAAATAACTGGTGCGTGCCAATGCCTGTTGCATTTTGGGATAACGACTTTGCAAAATATGCCAAAGTTCATGCCTACACCACGCACGATCATACTGTGTATCGAGATTAGTCGGATCATTGACATAGGCAATCTGTAACTGTTGCACCCATTGGCAAATCTGCTCACGTGAAATATCCAATAATGGTCGCCAAATGGTCAACTGTTCACGCTGATCTTTTGATTTCATCGCAGATAATCCTGCAACACCTGCACCTGACAATAGCCGTAAAATCAGAGTTTCAGCTTGATCTTGTTGATGATGGGCGAGTACCAATACTTCATCAGTTTTGATATGTTGTAGATAAGCATCATAGCGGGCTTGGCGCGCTTGATTTTCAAGATTGCCTGCTGCAACCTGTACATTTTGAATAATGCAGGGAATTTTTAAGAGGATACATTGCTGAGCAACAAACTCAGCCCATTCATCACTGGCGGTTTGTAGCTGATGGTTGACGTATATTGCACGAACGTGGTGAGGGAAAAACTGTGCCATCAAATGCAGTAATAGCATGGAATCCATGCCACCACTGCATCCGACAAGAAAATGGGTATTTTCAGCAAATTGGGAGTGCTGTTTTAAGAAGCAAGACCTAAATTGTCGCTGCCAAACTTCATTAAACGTTGATAACGTGCTTCGCATCGCTCTTCCGCAGTCATAGGCTGTAATTCATCAAGCGCTTGTTTTAACACATCTTTGAGTTTTTCCATAACCTCAAATGGTTGCAAATGTGCTCCCTCGCCTTCATCGACCACATATTCAACCACACCCAATGCTTTGAGTTTGTCTGCTGTAAGTGCAAGTGCCTCACTGGCTTGTTCCGCTTTGTCCGCTGTTTTCCATAAAATAGAAGCACAGCCTTCTGGTGAAATCACTGAATAAATACTATGAGACAGCATAACCACACGATCTGCCACACCAATTCCCAATGCTCCTCCAGAGCCACCTTCACCTAAAACTGTTGCAATAACAGGAACTTTAAGACTTGAAAGTTGCGCAAGACTGGTTGCTATCGCTTCTGCTTGTCCGCGTTCTTCAGCACCAATACCCGGGTAAGCCCCCATCGTATCAATAAATGTAAATACTGGAAGATTAAAACGTTCTGCCATGTCCAACAGACGCTGTGACTTACGATAACCTTCTGGATTACACATCCCAAAGTTATGTTGTAATTTTTCACGGGTACTACGACCTCGATGCTGACCAACAACCATGACAGGCTGACCATTAAAACGCGCCAAACCACCGACCATTGCACCATCATCACCATATAGGCGATCACCATGCAAGGTATCGAATTCAGTGAAAATTTCGCCTACATAATCCAAAAATTGCGGGCGTTCAGGGTGACGTGCAATTTGAACCGTTTTCCAAGCTTTAGATTGAGCAGCTTTATTTTTCATAAGTCGAGTATTATCCCTAATTCACCGATGCCTCACACATCGGAAGTTCAGGATCAAGTGCTATTGAATGGTTTATACAATTCATTCAATCAGCACATGACCTTTAGTTAATCGATAAACTGTTCCGACTGAATATTCAATTCAATGTCCCAATGCTTAAATTGCACTTGCTCATCATGCAAATCTGCAACCAGTAAAGGCCATTGCTTGGCATCGCCAGAAACGCTGAGTTGCCATTGTTGCGCATTATCCACTGTCAATTCAATGGCAGGAAGCATCTCATCACTGCGACTGTGATTGAGTAAAACAGCGAGACGGAGGAGCAAACACAGATGTATTAGCTTGTTTCCGCCTACTTTTAGCACATCAAGTTTGGCATCTGTACGTAATTTACGACGATGGTGAGCGACCAAATGTGACAAATGGTTCTGATCAATTTGTGAGAAACCAGGAATATCGGAATGCTGTAAGAGATAAGCACTGTGTTTTTGATAACCACTATGGCTAATCGCCAGACCAATTTCATGTAAATAAGCTGCGCGACGCAACAGATCGCTGTCATCACTATTTAAATGTAAGGTATGTGCGACACCATTAAACAGATGTTGTGCTGTTTCAACCACGCGTTCGGCTTGTTTGGCATCTGCACCATAACGTCCCACCATCGCTTGCACACTGCGGTCTCGGATATCTTCATGTTGAAAACGCCCAAGCAAGTCATACATGACACCTTCTCTTAGCGCACCATCCGAATAGACCAGCTTATCAATATTCAGAACTTCGAAAACAGCATAAAGAATTGCAATACCTGCGGGTAAAACAGCACGGCGATCTTCTTTTAATCCATCAAACTCCATATCGGAGATATGTTTAAATTTTAGAAGTTTATCTTTTAATTTTTCTAAACCTTCTCGGGTTAAATTTTCTTGTTCATCACTCCAGCCCATATTGACAGCAATTTGGCGACACGCTTTGATGGTTCCACTCGAGCCAACCACAGTATCCCAACCTGCTGCCTTATAGGTATTGGCGATCGACGAGAGTTCTTTACGTGCAGCGACGACTGCTTTTTCAAAAGCTTTGCTGTTGATATCGCCTTCTGGGAAATAGGCTTTGGTAAATGCAACACAGCCCATTTGTAAAGATTCAGTATGAATTGGCTCAAATTCCTCACCAATAATCAATTCTGTAGAACCACCACCAATATCAATTACCAAACGGCGCCCACTGTTCACCATGGTATGAGAAACGCCTAAATAAATTAATCGTGCTTCCTCGCGTCCTGCAATGATTTCTATCGGCTTAGGTAGAATTTCAGCAGCTTTTTGAATAAATTCATGCCCATTTTTCGCTTGACGCAACGCGTTGGTTGCAACAATTCGTAAACGATTCGGCTGCACTGAGCTTAATCTTCCCACAAAACGTGCCAGACAAGCTAAACCTCGTTGTTGTGCTGCTTCAGTTAAGTTTTTATTCTCGTCCAATCCAGCCGCAAGCTGAACTTTTTCTGACATCGAAGCAACTTTTTTAACTTCACCATGATCCACGCGAGCAATTGCTAAATGGAAGCTATTCGACCCCATATCGATGGCAGCAAGTAATTCTTCATCAATCAAAAAATCAGACATTATTTATACAAACTCATACTGAATTGTTGCTTAGATTAATTCACATGCACGTTTTTTAAAAGCCATTTATTTAGACAATTTGATGAGTCATTATTTTTTCAGCATATATGACAATTATGTGACAATGAGATTGAGTTTTCTAAGGAACCGATTGTAAATATCGTGAGCATCAATTGGACATTCTCATCAATAAGAATGAAAATTTAAATATTCCCCTACATTGTTAAAGATGTCTATGTAATACTTAGCCTCATAGATTGATTCATCTTTAAAATATTTTTGGAGCAAAATCCATGTCTGGCAATATCGTAAACACAACTGATGACAACTTCGCAGCAGACGTACTTGAATCAGATATTCCTGTAATTGTAGATTTCTGGGCAGGTTGGTGTGCACCATGTAAAGCCATCGCACCTGTTCTGGAAGTACTTTCTACAGAATTTGAAGGTAAAGTAAAGATTGTTAAAGTCGATGTGACTGCATGTGAAGCAACTGCGGTCAACTATAATATCCGTAACATTCCAGCATTATTGATGTTTAAAAATGGTGAAGTGGTTGCTCAGCAAATCGGTGCTGTACCAAAATCTAAACTTACGGCTTTCATCGAAGAAAATATTTAATCTGCTGAATTTATAGATTATTTATATAAATCTGCAAAAGCAAAAAATACGCTTGATTTTCTAGCGTATTTTTTTTCGACTATAATTTGACAAACTTGTTGATCTCACTTATATTTCATGCTCAAGGAACATAAGGATTCTCTGCCTGTTTCTTAAAGGACAACACATAAGATCGCCGTTCGGCAACAGAAATTGTTTTACATATTTCTCCTCGAAAGAACTACATAGACTCTGAGTTTGTTTTTGTGTCTATACAACATCAACTCACCTATTGCACTGTTGGCGACTTTTGCTTCTTTTCTCTTTATCTGTGTTCCACACATCCTTATTCAATCTGACCATTTATGAATTTAACTGAACTCAAGAAAAAACCGATTGGCGAACTCATTAAAATTGCTGAGTTTATGGGCCTTGAAGGAATGGCTCGTAACCGTAAGCAAGACATCATTTTTGCCATCCTGAAGCGCCATGCAATGAATGGTGAAGAAATCTTTGGTGATGGTGTTCTTGAAATTTTGTCTGATGGTTTCGGCTTTCTACGCTCGGCTGCAGGTTCTTATCTTGCAGGTCCTGATGACATCTATGTAAGCCCATCACAAATCCGTCGTTTCAACCTCCGCACGGGTGACACGATTACGGGTACGATTCGCCCACCCAAAGAAGGTGAACGTTACTTTGCATTATTAAAAGTTAATCAAATTAACTACGACACACCTGAAAATTCACGTAATAAAATCTTATTCGAAAACTTAACCCCACTGTTTCCCACTGAGCAATTGGTGATGGAACTAGGCAATGGTTCAACGGAAGATTTAACTGCGCGTGTAGTTGACTTAGTTGCTCCTATTGGTAAAGGTCAACGTTCTATTATTGTTGCACCGCCTAAGGCGGGTAAAACAATGTTATTACAGAACATTGCACAGTCTATTGTACGTAACAACCCTGAGTGCTTCTTGATCGTTCTCTTAATTGATGAACGTCCAGAGGAAGTGACTGAAATGGAACGTACTGTTCGTGGTGAGGTTGTTGCATCAACATTTGACGAATCTCCAGCACGTCATGTACAAGTTGCCGAAATGGTGATTGAAAAAGCCAAACGTCTCGTTGAGCATAAGAAAGATGTGGTGATTCTACTAGACTCAATCACTCGTTTAGCACGTGCTTACAACACTGTTGTGCCGTCATCAGGCAAGGTATTGACTGGTGGTGTAGACGCACATGCGCTTGAACGCCCGAAACGTTTCTTTGGTGCTGCACGTAACATTGAAGAAGGCGGTTCACTGACAATCATTTCTACTGCTTTGATTGAAACAGGCAGTAAGATGGACGAAGTGATCTACGAAGAATTCAAAGGTACCGGTAACCAAGAGATCACCCTTGATCGTCGTATTGCTGAAAAACGTGTCTTCCCTGCCATGAATATCAAGAAATCTGGTACTCGTCGTGAAGAACGCCTCATGAGTGAAGAAAACCTACGCAAAGTTTGGATCTTACGTAAACTTCTTCACCCAATGGATGAATTGGCTGCGATGGAATTCCTTCTAGATCGTATGAAAGAAACCAAAACCAACGATGATTTCTTTGATCAAATGAAGCGTAAAGCTGCAAACTAATCGCTATAAAAGTCAAAAAAGGTCACTGATACAGTGGCCTTTTTTGGGTTGACAGGATTTACATAAATATACAATTGCTGATTTTTGGCGTAACAGTATTTTGCAAATAATTGAATATAAAAATCACACTCCTATATTTTTTATATTTTTTAATAACTTAATTATCAATAATCCAATCTAAAAGTGCGAATTAATTGTAATTAACTGTTAAAAAATCATCATTTTTTCATCAATTTGGTCAGTTTTTTTCATCTAGACAGTAGCAATTCAAAATGCGCAGTGATAGCATATTCGCATACCAGTTAGACTGCTCATGCAAAAAGCAAAAAACAGGCTAACTTGGGTTTTTTGTCTCAATTAATTTTATGAGAGTGATGCCATGTTATTCAAAAAAATCGCTATTGCTGCTGCAGTTGCTACTACTTTAGCTTTCGTTGGTTGTGCTAAAAAAACTGAAGAAGCTGCTGCTGATGCAAACGCTGCTGCTTCTCAAGCTGTAGAAGCTGCTTCTGAAGCTACTGCTGCTGTTGACGCTGCTGCTGCTTCTGCAACTGACGCTGCTGCTACTGCTGCTGCAGACGCTACTGCTGCTGCTTCTGACGCTACTGCTGCTGCTGCTGACGCTTCAGCTGCTGCTTCAGCTGCTCAATAATAATCGCTTAGATTATTATCAAAAAAAGAGAACCTTTGGTTCTCTTTTTTTTGCTTTTAATTTTATGTGTTATTTTCAACTTAACTGACTAATATTTAAATAATAAACATTGATACAACCAATCAATATATCCCCGCCAGTTTAACCCCCTCTTCATTTAAAGTCTGCCAATCTCCCTTGTTGACATATACTCACTCGATCACTCTTCTCTCACATGAATCATTAAAAAAATGAGCTATTTGCTTTTTTCATCAAAACGCCTGATTGTTCATAGAGGGGGTTGGGTTTCAATCATTGTTATCCAATGAGTTGTATGCTTTCTATACAATTTTTTAGAAGATTTTGATGATTCATTTCTCTGTACTTCCAATCCTAGAGAATTTTCTCTGCTGCGGTGACATGAATGTCGCCATGTTAAACAGGAGTATGTGAACAAAACCAAGCACTGCTTTTTTACAGTACAGGTATACGATTAAGCCAATAATGGGTTAAGCAGATTAAGGCATTGCCTAGCAAATGCATTGATACTTTGAAAGTAAAGAGTTTTCCAACAGATGGATGAGATGAGATCACATCAGCGTGAAATTAAACACCACGCCTGTTGCTACAACGCGCTTGGATATTCAAGTCCATCACACCTCTATATCACGCTCCCGATGCATGATTCTCGAAAGCAAATATTGAGTAAGTCATAAAAAACCCCAAGCAAAGTGGCTTGGGGTTTTTTCAGAATCAAGGTGGAGGATTAGCCTTCTTGTTCTGTGCCTACACGCTGTCTAAACTTCTGTCCTGCGCGGAACGTAACAACTCGACGTGCCGAAATTGGAATTTCTTCACCAGTTTTAGGGTTTCGACCTGGACGTTGACGCTTGTCACGTAGTTCAAAATTACCAAAACCTGAAAGTTTAACTTGTTCGCCTGCAATTAATGCTTGGCTAATTTCGTCAAAGAACAACTCGACCATTTGTTTTGCTTCACGACGGTTTAAACTCGTAAGCTCACTTAAATGATCAGCCATTTCTGCTTTTGTTAATGCTGTCATGAGGCCCTCAATGTCGCTTGGTAAGTGCTTTCTAACACTTGAATGATATGATCCATACCGGATTTAATTTCAGCATCTTCAAGTGTACGTGATGGATGTTGCCATAACAATGCAAATGCCAAAGAGCGCTTACCTTGCTCAACACCTTGCCCTGTATACACATCGAATAACCATGTAGAGTCTAAAAGCGCTCCACCGGTTTTTTCAATAAGTTGCTGAATTTCACTGACATTAATCTTATCATTAATTACAAGCGCAATATCACGTCTAACCGACGGAAATCGTGATAATTCTGTAAAATTAGATACATAAGTTTGCAAAACAGCCGATTGATCAAGTTCGGCAACCCAGGTCGTGCTCAAATCCAGTGCATTTTCTAAAGATGGGTGTAAACGTCCCAAATATCCGATCGATCTTCCATCAATTAAAATTTCTGCTGACTGACCTGGATGCAACCACTCTCGTTCAGAACGTACGTATTCAACCTGAACCCGTCCAGCAGCTAAAACTTCTTCGACCTCTCCTTTAAAGTCAAAGAAATCCATAGGCTGTGCTTTGCCATGCCATGATTCCGATTGTTTTGAACCCACAGCAATCATTGCCAAAGTTGGAATCTGGTTCAAGTCATCAATAGTTTGAGCATTTTGATAATCAAAACGTAAACCTAGCTCAAAAAAACGCACACGGCTTTGTTGACGGTTAATATTGTATTGAACGCAAGGGATCAAACTAGACAGCAAAGTAGAACGCATCACTGCCAAATCACTTGAAATTGGATTTGCCAATGCTAATGGATTAACTTGAGAATTTAATTGCTTTTCAAGTTTTAAATCCGCAAAGCTAAAACTGATTGCTTCCTGATAGCCTAAAGTCACCAATGTTTGACGCAGTTGAGCCAATTCAAACTGATCTTGATGTTTGGCAAGTTTGACATCAATCACAGGTAAACTGATTTGGATATTGTCATAACCATGAATACGTGCAACTTCTTCAATTAAGTCCTGATAAATGGCCATATCATAGCGATGTGATGGAGGTACGACCGTCCACTCACCCTCAGCTTTGACTGTTACCACACAACCTAAACGCTCAAGTGCATCGGTAATAAATGCTGATTCAACAGGATAACCAAGCAATTGATCAACTTGTGCTTGAGTTAATTCAATGGCTTCACGTTGAGGTAAAAGCTCTGCACGTTCAGCCACAGTGATTGGACCAAATTCACCACCTGCCAAACTTTGAATCAATTGTGATGCGCGATGCATCGCGATCATTGGCAATTCAAAATCCACACCACGTTCATAACGTTGTGATGCATCCGTATGTAAGCCATAACGACGCGCACGACCTGCAATATGCAATGGTGCAAAGAAAGCAGATTCAAGGAAGATCTCTGTGGTTGAATCTGTCACAGAAGAAGATAATCCCCCCATGATCCCGGCAATAGCTAGAGCTTTTGTATCATCGGCAATGACCATGACGTCTTCTGTCAATTCGATTTCTTGCTCATTTAATAAAACAAGTTTTTCGTTTGCTGTCGCTTGACGTACATGGACTGAACCTTGAACTTGACCACCGTCAAAAGCATGTAATGGTTGTCCTAACTCCATCAGAACATAGTTGGTAATATCCACCAAAATACTGTGTTGACGAATACCTGAACGTGCCAAAGCCTGCTCCATCCATTCAGGCGTAGCAGCCTTGGTATTGACATTTCTGATGACTCGACCTAAATAACGTGGACATCCTTCAGTGCTGACATGGACTTGTTTTTGATCCGCAATGGTTGCAGTCACTTCTGTAATTTCAGGAGCTGTCACTGGAAGTTGGTTAATTACACCAATTTCACGGGCTACACCACGCATACTGAAACAGTCTCCACGATTTGGAGTAATGCTGATATCGATGACATGGTCATCCAGATTTAAATACTCACGAATATTTACACCAACCGGTGCATCATCGGGAAGCTCCAACAGCCCATCGATTTTATCTTCAAGATCAATTTCCGAAGCACCGCATAACATCCCTTGTGATTCAACACCACGTAGCTTACCTTTCTTGATTTTAAAATCACCAGGAAGTACAGCTCCAATTGTCGCTACGGGTGCTTTCATGCCAACACGCACATTCGGTGCACCACAGACGATTTGCAGAGGTTCTGCTGAACCAATATTTACGGTAGTCACACGTAAACGATCTGCATCAGGATGCTGAATGACCGTTAAAACTTCACCCACCACAACACCGGTAAATGGTTGAGCAGCGGGTACAAGTTCATCTACTTCAAGCCCCAACATAGTGAGTTGATCAGATAAAGTATCACTATCAATTGCCGGGTTAACCCATGTGCGAAGCCAATTTTCGCTAATTTTCATTTTTAAAACCTATATTCAATATCTATGAATTCCTCTCTGACTCCCTTTGAAAATCAGGAGCCCCTTCCTCTTTTTTGTCTATGACATCGCTCTCTGTTGAGTAGAGGTCAGGGAGAGGTATAAATGTGTTAAGCAAATTGGCGTAAAAAACGCACATCGTTTTGATAGAACATACGTAAATCGTTAATGCCGTAACGCAACATTGCAAAACGTTCTACACCTAAACCAAAGGCAAAACCTTTATATTTTTCAGGATCAATACCCGCTGCTTGCAATACATTTGGGTGCACCATACCGCAACCTAGAACCTCCAACCAACGACCACGCTCATCCATGATATCCACTTCAGCACTTGGCTCAGTGAACGGGAAATATGAAGGACGGAAACGGACTTTCAAGTCTTTTTCAAAAAACTCGTTTAACAAGTTAATCAGCAAGCCTTTTAATTCTGCAAAACTGGTATTTTCAGCAACGTACAATCCTTCGATTTGATGAAACATTGGTGAATGCGTTTGATCAGAGTCGCAACGATAGACACGACCAGGGCATACAATACGGATCGGTGGCTGATTGTTTTCCATGGTACGGACTTGCACGCCAGAGGTATGCGTACGCAATAAATGATTAGCATCAAAATAAAACGTATCGTGCATTGCACGTGCTGGATGATGACCTGGAATATTCAGTGCTTCAAAGTTGTGATAGTCATCCTCGACTTCTGGACCAGTTGCAACAGTAAAGCCTGCTTTGGTAAAAAATTGGCAAATTCGTTCCTGAACTTGAGTAACAGGATGAATACTCCCGACAGCCTGTCCACGACCCGGCAAGGTAATATCAATGGTTTCACTTGCAAGCTTTTGTTCTAGAGCCGCTTTTTGTAATTGCTCTTGGCGCTCAGTCAATGCTGTAGAGATGGCCTCACGTACTGCATGAATCGCTGCACCCTGAACTTTACGTTCTTCAGGATCCATTTTACCAAGTGCCTTAGATTGTTCCGCGAGCTGGCTTTTTTTCCCTGTAAATTGCACTCGTACTTGATCGAGTGTTGCAAGGTCTTGAGCTGCTGCAATCGCAGCGAGCGCTTCAGTGGTCAGGGCTTCCAGTGACATAGTAACTCTCAAAGCAATATTTTAGAAAAATAATATAACTGCATATTCTAACAGTTTTTATGCAGTTGAATGAAGTTTCCTCCTGACGAAAAATACGATTAGTCACAACTAATTCCCAATAATTTGTATATTTCCATGTTTGAATACTGTTGAAACGCTAGAACTCTGATTTATAAACGGTATAAAATAAATCCAATGTCACTGAGATCTATAAAAAATGGCACTTGATCAAATCTGGAAACGCCAACTTGCACTCGTCACTTATGGCAATCAATATCTTAGCCAAGAAATTAGTTTTTCTCGTTGGGTGAACCACGCCATTTTTAATCATCACGCTTTTGGCTTTCGAGATTTAATCACCCAACATCTTCTAGCCCAACATTTTCAAATCTGGCTTGAGGGTCTAAAAAAGCAAGGCGTATATCGCATCAGCTTACATAGTTCCAGTCTTTTGAATGATGAACAAAATCCCAATGCGAATGTCGAATTATTGGCGATTCCTCACTTTATTGTCAGTCACGAATCTCAAAAGAAAACCGCTTGGATTTTTGGTAAAGAGCTGCCGGAATGGTATAGCGCAGACAATGACTATGAAGCGCCAGAACTGCAACGTGCAAATATTCGAACAGAAATATTCTGGCGTTATGATCTTAATGCAAAACTCATTAAACGCATCGAGCAAGATCTCGTTACACCAAACTGGGATGATATTCAGGTATACACGGACAATGAATTGTTTGACAGTCAATATGCCAAAGGTTTTACGGAACCAGTAAACAAAGACTTACCTTATTATGGTTTAAATAGCAGTGAATATATCGCGGATGATAGCAGTCTCAAACTTGCCCTTTTCCCAAGTGATGATCAAGCTGATTATGCCAATGAAACCCTATACCGTTTCGATGCACTTGAAGAATTTATTCTGGCAAAAATAAAACATCCCTATGATGACAATGCGCAAAGCCTTAGTCCAGAACAACAAATGAATTTACGTCACTTCTTACAGAAGATTGAAGATTTAAAAGCAAAATTTATTGTTAAAGTTGCCAATCACTATCAATCGGCGCGTTTAACCCCTAAAGCCATTGCATCTCCATTTGACACCGTTGAGGACATTAAAACTGAAAAACGCCAATCTTTTAGTGCCCATCCCGCCCATACAAATCATGAACACAAACCCGCGAAAACTGGCGTTTTTGCTTTAATTGTCGTGACTATTCTTATCTGTCTGGCTGCTTATTATTTTGGATTGTAAACCTTAAACATCCGGATAAAACCAGTACTCAAGAGAAAGCAAGCCTAAAGTTGCTTTCTCACTTCCATCAATGCGAATCCCAATAAATTTAAACCTTGCCATTTCAGTGGATTCATTGCATCTGTATGATCAGCAGCCAAACCAATCCCCCAAATCCGATCCACAGGTGAAGCTTCAACAATGATTTGCTCAGAGGTACTCAACAAAAATTGTTGCAGACTCTTATTTTGGGAAAACTTTGCCAGATTTCCTTGAACCACAATCTCATAACGATGCGCAATCCAAATCTCATCTTGATAATTTTTGACCTGACGCCCTAATGCTTTGATTTCCTTCGGATCCTTTGTCAATAAAATTTTCTGAAAAACATTTTCATCCTTAAACAGTTTGGCTTTCTGCGCCATCATATATTGTTCGGTATTTTGATAATCAACACCATCAATGTTAAATTTTGCTGGAAACCATTGGCTTAAACAGCTCTTGTCTATCTTTTCTTGCGTCTTTTGACGATGCCCCCAAAAACACAAATAGCTATATTTTTCTCCACGCTTTATCTGTTCTTGTAAAGTTGTTAATAACTCGGAATCGTTCATTTTATTTTCCTGTCTGTCTTTCACTTCTCTTTTTAACCGATGCAAAACAAGCATCATAATTACTATAAATCACTGATTCAATAGCGGTTTCATCATATCACCTTAAAAATCAGGACTTATGGGATTTGATGTCGCTCAATAAAAATACAGTTCACTTCCAAATCAAAAATGATCACAAAATGATTAGAAAATCCTTCATCATCAAGCCTGTTCCAATGATTTGTAAAATTTAGCCAAGCATAAATGACTTAGCACGAACGTAAAAATTGATCGCAATCTTTTCGGGATTTCAAATGTATAAACTGAATATGTGAATATTGAGGATCATTCATCATTGCAATATATTGCCGGCGATTTTTTTGGTGAGTTTTAATCATCCACCAAATAATTGAATCCGTACTGAACATTTTACTAAAACTCTCACGATTATTCGAATGTTCCCAGAGCTTCTTGTTAAAAATTGCCCGTGATAGCGCACGTTTTATAGATTGGCAAAGATTGATATGAAAAGGAAGGTCTAACCAAATAACAGTATCAACAGCCTGCCATTTGATAGGTGTTGTTCGCGTATAATTTCCATCAATTACAAACCCATTGCCGGCCAAATCAATTGCCTTTTGAATTTTCAAGAAAAAAGCATTGTCTGGAGTTTCTTCCCAATCATCAAGCCAAAACAAATCATCCAACTCGATATAATTGAGTCGTAGTTTCTCAGCAAGCTTTTTTGCAAATGTTGATTTACCAACAGCAGAGGTCCCCACCACATTAATTTTATTCATTGCAATTCACTTCTTAATAAAAAAAAGCAGCCCCATCAGCTACTTTTTATCACAAGAATTTAAAAATATTTTATTCAACTGAAAGATCAACTTTCAGAAAAGTGGACGGATCGTCAAAATCACTTTATGTTCATTGGCATGCTGATTAATATAGTGTTCAACAGCAGTAACTTCGCCTTTCACTTCAGCATCTGCACCATACATCACTTTTAAAGTTTCACCGATTCTTGGCAATAATTGTAATTCAACTTCAATGGCACCTTGCTGCAAACCCGCGATTTCTACACGCATAAATACTCCAGAATATTTTTACTTTATCCTTCTACTGTATGCGAGCTATTTTAAAATCTATAATACTTTCACGTTGATATTATGTAATAACTTCACGTTTCTACTGCACCTATTCAAATTTTTATTCAGTATGTTTATCTCTAGGCTCTTTCATCAGTCAGGTCATCCCCATAATCTAAATCATCTTCATCCACATTGAGATAGTCAGGCGGTGGCGTAATATCGAATCGAACAGCATTAATGTTTTGGTGGTTGAGTAATTTTGCCTTGGCAACGCGATGCATCCCATCCATGACTCTTCCATCTGCAGACAGAAGAATGGGATAAGCAAAATCTGCTGCTTGGATCAGTTGAACATGCTCAAGTATTTGCTGTGTCGTTGGGTGTGTATCTGGAAACCAATACGCTTCATGAAGTTCCTGTATCTCGGATAATAAAACCTCATGAATTGGCAAGTCTCTGCTCAATGCAACCAAATGGTGTACATCCCAAATATAAGTATCGTTCCCCACACGGCGGAAATGATATTGCCTACGCATAAATGCTCTATAACCTCATGATTAAAAATTAATGCTATTCAAACGCCAACATTCAATCATAAAAAAGACCGCTAAAAAGCGGTCTCTTTTCAATCATCAAAGATGATTAAGCAGCTAATGCACCTTTAGCTTTTTCAGCTAAAGCAGCAAACGCAACTGAGTCATGCATAGCAATGTCAGCAAGTACGCGACGGTCGATGATCACTTGAGCTTTTTTCAAGCCATCGATCATACGGCTGTACGACAAACCATTTTGACGAGCACCAGCATTGATACGCGCAATCCATAAAGCACGGAATTGACGTTTCTTTTGACGACGGTCACGGTAAGCGTATTGACCTGCTTTAATTACTGCTTGGAACGCTACACGATAAACACGTGAACGCGCGCCATAGTAACCTTTAGCACGAGCAAGAATTTTTTTATGACGGCGATGAGCCTGTACACCACGTTTTACACGAGCCATTTATAATCTCCTTAGATGTATGGGCACATACGACGAACTGAATTCATGTCACTTACGTGAACCATGACACAACCGCGCAATTGACGAATACGTTTAGCAGATTTTTTGGTCAAAATGTGGCGTTTGAACGCTTGTTTACGCTTGAAACCGTTAGCAGTCGCTTTGAAACGCTTAGCTGCACCACGGCGAGTTTTTAACTTAGCCATAACAACCTCTTTAAACACCTGTTCGGTACGTTCGCACCATTGCGAATACGACCTGCAGGTAAGGGAGGCAATATTCTAAATCATCTCTGTATAAAACAAAAGCAAAACCTCGCACTATTTATTGGTTATTCAATGTAATTTCCGATGAAAATTCCATCATTTTTTATAAGGAGAATCCACATTTAATCTTTATAATCGTCACATCATGATAAAACTGGACAGTTATGACCCCTGCACAGGATGCTTTTGCTGCACTTCGCTATCGAGATTTCTCCATCGTCACCATCAATCAATTTTGTTTAACACTGGCAATTTTGATCCAAGAAATTATTGTCGCCTACTCCCTTTATCAAATTACCAAGGACCCGCTTACGCTGGGTTTGATTGGATTGGCTGAGGCAATTCCTTTTATCGCCTTGTCACTGTGGGGAGGTTACTTTGCCGATAAACTGAATAAACAAAGTATTATGAAAGTCTGTCTATTCTGTTCTTTTCCCTTACCTTTAGTACTTTGGTATTTATTTCACAGTTATGATCATGGACAGATTGGGGTCACCATCCTGTCTTGGGGCATTTATGCTGTAATTTTTGCCTTAGGTACTATTCGCGGTTTCTATAATCCATCTGCAACATCATTAAAACCCTTTTTGATTCCCCGTGAACTGTATGCCAATGGTGCAACTTGGACCACAATCGGGTGGCAAAGTGGTGTCATTATTGGTCCCATGCTTGGCGGTTTTATGCTTGCTGGAATTGGAAGGGAAAATAGTTTACTTTCTGTCTCCATACTTTTATTTATCTGCTTTTGCTTAATCACACTGTTGAAAAAGCGTACTTTTCCCACCATGGAACAAGAC
Source organism: Acinetobacter baumannii (assembly GCF_016508585.1). GTDB lineage: Bacteria > Pseudomonadota > Gammaproteobacteria > Pseudomonadales > Moraxellaceae > Acinetobacter > Acinetobacter nematophilus. The sequence continues at coordinate 70,247 of NZ_JADVOP010000011.1, read as the reverse complement.
AATCTCTGGGACAGTTTAAGCGAAGGTTTTCGATTTATCTGGAAAACCAAAATTGTGCTTTGGGCAATTTCACTGGATTTAGCTTCAGTGTTGTTTGGTGGTGTTATCGCCTTACTACCTATTTTTGCTGAAGATATTCTGAAAGTAGGTCCTGAAGGTTTGGGATATCTACGTGCGGCACCGTCGATCGGTGCGCTGATCACCATGATTGCGCTCACTAAATTCCCACCAACGCACCACGCTTGGAGGAATATGCTGATTGCGGTTGCGGGTTTCGGAATCTTTACCATTATTTTCGCATGTTCAAACAATCTATGGCTTTCTTTATTTGCTTTAGGCATGACAGGTTCATGTGACAGTATTTCTGTGGTGGTACGCCAAACTATTTTACAAGTCTACCCTCCTGAGAATATGCGTGGTCGTGTTGCAGCTGTGAATGGTATGTTTGTTTCATCAAGTAATGAGCTTGGTGCTTTCGAATCTGGACTCGCAGCAAAATATTTGGGTACGATTACAGCAACTGTATTTGGCGGATGTATGACTATGGCAGTCGTTGCGATCAGTTGGATTAAAACCTCTGATCTATTTTCAGTCGATATCACCCAAGTAAAAAAATAACGATTATCGGCTTAAATAACCGTAAAAAATGCACCTTAAGGTGCATTTTCTATTGCGAGATAAGTAAATTCGATAAATACTTTGCACAATTAAATTAACCTCATGCACACTCAGCTGCATGGAAAGCTAAACTTATGAATAAAGCTCTTTTCATTCCTGGCCTGATATGCCTTTCAACCTATGGCTATAGCGCAGATAAACTCCCAACAATACAAGTTAAAGGAGAACAATCTGAACGCAATGCTCCTTTACACCTCACAACCCGGATACAGTGGATTAAGTTTCCACAAGTTCAATATCATACAGCAGAATTAAAAACACAGGATCGTTCTGCCATCATCCGCGTGAGTGCCAACAGCTCAGGGCAAGTCACAGATGCTGAAGTGCAAGAAAGCACAGGAATTACGGCACTCGATCAAAAGTTGATTGATGCAGTAGAAGCTGCCAAAGTAAAACCATATAGTAAAAATGGTAAAGCCGTTCCGATTGTCGGTTATCAAACTTTTACTTTAACTATGGAAAATGCCCAAGACAATACACAGGGTCAGGGACAACTGTCTGAATGTCACTTTACTTTTAATTCAAAACATTGGATAAAGCAGACACAAGATAAGTCTGTTGCCTTCCATTATATGCAACAGCCTCAACTCTCCCTTGATGCTGTTTTACTCAAAAACAAAGATCGAACCGTCAAATTTAAGTTTAAAGTCGATCAACAAGGTAAGGTAAAGCGCGTTAAATTAACTCAATTATCAGGCGTAAATGCAATCGATCAACAAGTCATCCAAGCCGTTGAGCAGACTCAGGTACAAGTAAAACGCTCTTATCGAACCTTATGGACATTCAAACCAAGTTCATTCAATGACGAAATACAATTTAAACTCAAAGACTGCAACTAAATCCATCCGCTAAAAATCAGGTAGATCACACAATATCTACCTGCTTTAGCAATGGTCACAATCAATAAAAAACGCCAAAAGTTTTCTTTCATTAATCCTGCGATAAGCGTAATTGGATCACCAATCACAGGGGTCCAACTGAATAGTAACGACCAAAAACCATATTTTTGATATATTTTTTCCGCTTTGAACATATTTTTCTCAGAAACAGGAAACCATTTTTTATCTTTGAATTGTTCTATTTTCAGTCCTAAATACCAATTCACACATGAGCCTAATACATTTCCAATGGTTGCAACAAGAACAAGCAAATATGCAGAATGATGTGCTTGTACCAGAAGTCCCACCAATACCGCTTCTGACTGCAATGGCAATAGCGTGGCTGCACCAAATGCGGAGAGAAATAATAAAAGATAAGCCATATTAGGTTGATGAATTTTGTTTGGATTTAAATGTGTAGATCACAAAGGACAAGATAAATGGAACAAAAAATGCAAGCCAGAAAGAAAGTTCTGATTTAAGCCATTGCTGCCATAAGCTAAGTTGTAATTTTCCTTCAGAAATCGCTTGCCAATCTATTTTCACATGGATAAAACCATAGAATAAAACAATCAAATAAATTGCTAACGCAGCCGCTAAAATAATCGTAAGCCGAAGATTTTGCTTTAATTTAAACTGATAAATGGCAAATACCACAGAGAAGACAAAACCTGAAACACTCAAGATGGCACATATTATGGGCCAGAAAAAATCGTATGCAGAATAAAATTGAAATAACGTACAAAGACTGGTCGCCAACACCATCCAAGCAAAAGACACAAGAAAATGCCGAAGTATTATAAATCGCATATATTTTTTCCCATGTCTATCACCCATTACATCATGATGATTTCTTTATTGACTTTTTGGTTTTACGATATTCAACATTTGACCAAACCAGAGCTAAAATAATCAACGCAATACGTGACCATTGATAACCTTGTGCGATTGGATCAATAACTGTTCGAATAACCGCTGTGTCTTGACCACTCATCTGAGCCAACACATTTTGAATATGCACAATTTCAGCAATATATAAAATCAAACAGCCAACAATGCCAACGATAATACTCCAATAAATTTTTGAATTGGTCTCTAATATTTTCGTAAAGTTTAAAAAGAAATCTTTCATGACCAATCCTATCAATTGTGCAAAAATTTACATCTAAAAAAACCACACACGGTGGTTTCTTATTTTAACACAAAATGAATTTTACACTTTGATCGAAAGTGCTTTCTGTATGGCGGGCCGAGCAGTTAAACGTTCAACATACTCTTGCACATATGGATAATCATTTAAGTCAATTTGCTGCCATTCATAACGCAAAACCCACGGTAAAATTGCCATATCCGCGATTGAATATTCGCCTGCAACATATTTTTGCCCAATGAGCTGTTTATTTAAGACACCATATAAACGTTTTGTTTCAGTGACATAACGCTCAATTGCATAAGGAATCTTTTCTTTGGCGAATTTCCCAAAATGATGATTTTGCCCTAACATCGGTCCGAAACCACCCATTTGCCACATGAGCCATTGTTCCACTTCGACGCGATCCTGCTCATGAGTTGGATAATACAAACCGGTTTTACGTCCCAAATATTGTAAAATCGCCCCAGACTCAAATACTGAAATCGGTTCGCCATTTGGACCATTTTGATCAACAATCGCTGGAATTTTATTGTTAGGAGAGATACGCAGAAAATCAGGTTGAAATTGATCGTTTTCTAGAATATTGATTGGAAAGATCTGATAATCCAATCCCATTTCTTCAAGTGCGATGGTAATTTTATGGCCATTGGGGGTACCCCAATAATAGAGATCAATCATATTTCATCCTTCTTCATTTTCACGTATTTTCTGAATTTTATTACGTTAATGGTTTTCTTTTATAACATGAATCCTTCGCCTTCTGTAGGCAATAGACATAGATTATTTTAATAATCTATTCTCAAATTCAGTTATTACATTTTTCTTAACAAGATGATTTCTCATTCTATGACATTTATATTCAAAACATTTTGACTATTGTGATGCTAAAAACTGTTTAGCTTTTTCTCCCACAAAACGACGCCCTGGATTATCCCCTGAAATCCATTCATCAGGACTAAATAAATCGAATAATCCAACTTTGACCAAGGTGGGAATGGCAAGTATGAGTTCTTGTTCAACCTCCCCTCTTGAACCTTGGTTATATAAATCAATATTGTGCAGCATGGTCGCAACAGTTCCTGTTTGCACTTTACTTCCATCTTTCAAGGTGACTGCCGGGAGAACTTCTCCCTCTTGAATAATTTTCTGGTTAATATTGGATAATTCGTTTAAATTTTGAATAGATGACATGTACAGTCCTCAACATTTAACTTATTTTCTTTTCAATAATAAAAAAAAGCACCGCTTTAAGCAGTGCTGTTTTTCACAAATGTAACATTACTTTTTCTTTTTAGGTCCAAGTAACATACCCATTTGACGACCTTCCATTTTTGGTGCTTGTTCAACTACACCTGATTCAGCCACATCTGCCTCAATTTTTTGTAATTGCGCAAGACCCAACTGTTGGTGAGCCATTTCACGACCACGGAAACGTAAAGTAATTTTGACTTTGTTGCCTTCTTCAAGAAACTTCAGAATAGCACGCAACTTAACATTGTAATCACCAACGTCTGTACCAGGGCGCAACTTGATTTCTTTCACCTGAACTTGATGCTGTTTCTTTTTCGCATCTTTTTGCTTTTGCTTCAAGTCAAATAAATGTTTGTTGAAATCCATGATTTTACAAACAGGTGGCTCTGCATTTGCCACGATCTCAACAAGATCAAGATCAGCTTCTTCAGCAGCACGCAAAGCTTCAGCAAGTGAAACGATGCCTTTTTGCTCTCCATCTGCAGCAACGAGACGTACTTCTTTAGCTTTGATCTCATCATTTAATGCAGGACGATTGCTTTTAGCACCTTGTTGTTGGTTACGGTCAGGCTGTTTAATCTTTCTTACTCCACAATATACCGGCCACGTTCGGCTACGGCTGCTTTCACTAGGTCAATAAATGCATCTATTGACATAGTACCTAAATTTTTTCCAGAGCGCGTGCGGACATTCACAGTACCTTCTTCGACCTCACGATCTCCAAGTACCAATAAGTACGGAATACGCTCCAGTGTACGCTCACGAATCTTAAAGCCGATTTTCTCATTTCTCAAGTCTGAAATTGCTCGAATTCCATTTTCTTTGAGTTTTGCGACGACTTGTTCACAAGCTTGCGCTTGAGAATCTGTAATATTCATGACACATGCTTGGATTGGAGCCAACCATGGTGGCATAAAGCCTGCGTAGTGTTCAATTAGTATACCAATAAAACGCTCGAAACTGCCAAGAATTGCACGATGCAACATCACTGGATGGTCACGATCGTTATCTTCTGTTACATATGAGGCATCTAAACGTAACGGCAAGTTGAAGTCACACTGAATTGTACCGCATTGCCAGATACGACCTAAACAGTCTTTCAGTGAAAATTCAATCTTCGGACCATAAAAAGCGCCCTCGCCAGGTTGTTCTTCCCAATCAAGATTTGCAGCATCCAAAGCATCTGCTAAAGATTTTTCTGCAACATCCCAAAGTTCATCAGCACCTACGCGTTTTTCAGGACGTGTAGACAATTTCATTTGAACGTCTTCAAAGCCAAAGTCTTTATAAACATCTAAAGTGAGTTTAATAAAGTCTGCAACTTCCTTACCGATCTGTTCAGTTGTACAGAAAATATGCGCATCATCTTGGGTAAAACCACGGACACGCATAATGCCGTGCAATGAACCTGATGGTTCGTTACGGTGACAAGAACCAAACTCTGCCAAACGAATTGGAAGATCACGATAAGACTTTAAACCTTGATTGAACACTTGCACATGACATGGGCAGTTCATTGGTTTTACAGCATAGTTACGACTTTCTGAATGTGTCGTAAACATATTCTCTGCATAGTTTGCAGCATGACCCGACTTTTCCCACAGTGTAAAGTCTACAATCTGCGGGGTTTTAATCTCTTGGTAGCCATTATCCTGCTGAACTTTGCGCATATATTGTTCAAGCACTTGGTAAATCGTCCAGCCATTGGCGTGCCAGAACACCATACCTGGCGCTTCTTCCTGCATATGGAACAAGTCTAATGCTTTACCAATTTTACGATGGTCACGTTTTTCAGCTTCTTCAATACGCTTGATATATGCAGCAAGTTCTTTTTTATCTGCCCAAGCCGTACCATAAATACGCTGTAATTGTTCGTTCTTCGCATCACCACGCCAGTATGCACCAGAGATTTTAGTGAGTTTAAATGATTTTAAGAATTTAGTATTTGGAACGTGGGGACCACGACACATATCTAAATAATCCTGATGATAGTACAAGCCCATTTGAGTTTCTTCAGGCATGTCTGCAATCAAGCGTAATTTATAATCTTCACCACGTGCAGTAAATTCAGCAATGACTTCATCACGAGGTGTCATCTTTTTAATGACATCGTAATCTTGATCGATAAGCTTTTTCATGCGCGCTTCGATCGCTGCCATATCATCTAATGTGAACGGGCGAGGCATCCAGATGTCATAGTAGAAACCTTCTTCAATGACAGGACCAATCACCATTTTGGCTTCTGGGAAGAGTTGTTTTACCGCATGACCCACCAAGTGTGCACAAGAGTGACGGATAATCTCCACGCCATCTTGATCTTTTGGGGTAATGATTTGTAATGTTGAATCTTCGGTAATTAAATCACTTGCATCGACTAAGCGACCATTTACTTTCCCTGCAACTGTATTTTTAGCCAGTCCAGGTCCAATACTTTGGGCAACTTCCATAACGGAAACAGCATGATCAAAACTTTTCTGATCGCCATTTGGCAATGTGATAATAGGCATATTTAAAAATCCTTAAGGAGTGATGCCCCGTACAATGGAGCATGTCACCGCGAGATTATGATCGAGGAAGATCCTCAAGATAAAATCGGTGGAACAAAATAAAAAGTGTGTGAAATTTTACACCTTTACTGAGTATTTATAAACCTTTGTCTTCAATTAATCTAAATTTTAGTTTTTGATTTTGTCGAAACAGTCATTTATCATCGCCGCGTGACATTTTATTGACTTTAAAAACATAAAACCAATGGATAACTAAATGAATTCGATAAACTTAACTAAACTTAGTTCTGTAATCCTTGTTGGCTTGGCATTAACTGCCTGTGGAGGCGGTTCTAACAATAACGAACACACATCAGATATAGCCAATACCCAAAGCCAATCTGAAAAAATTGAATGTAGTCATGGACTTCCCAAAAATCTTAAAACGACTGGACTGGGCTTTTTTAGTGATGAAATCTATTCTCTAGAGACACAACCCAATGACAGTGGCGATGAGGATGTTATCGTATTATATTCAAATAAGCTTACGAATGGTGTGATATACCAAAATCTCACCACCTTACTTAAAAATCAACCAAAGCAAATAAATATTGACTTTTTAGAATCATATCTTTTAACGAAATCTAAACTCGATACAAGCTTTAAACAAACCAATTTGACTGTTGGCTTTCCATTGGGCTATCTCATCAGCCAAGATGACAACTCAGCGATATTCAATAGTTTTACCGATAAGTGTACGATTCATATAGAAAATCAAATTAAATTAAATTTAAAACACATCGATATTTCGGGAATGACCATTGCTGATCTCTTTAAATATTACGACTATCCAAATGCTGGTAATGTAGAGCGTTATATAAATTCAGACCTAGCCCAGATTATAATCAACAACCATAAAGGTTCTTTAGAAAAATTATTAGCAAATCAAACAAAGTTTCCTTCTGGTTCTAAACTCAGCTATGTTGAGCAATCAATATTTAATACACCTACAATTACATTTAATGACAGTGATCTAACTGATTATAAATCCTTAGAAGAGTTTACTGATAACATTGAACTTCCATCTGGATACATTTGGCATAAAGATCAATTTGCAGGTTATAAAGTTGTCTATCCGATCAATCCAACTACAGGTATCTCCAAGAGCTTTGTTGATAACTATACAGGCGTAGAAATGAATGGAAAAATATATCAAGCATATCAAGTTATTTCTGGAGATTTAATAAAGGATCAAATGGCTCCATCAGAAGACAAACTTGATATGTCAGAAACTTACTTCAATAAAACAGCAGTACAAACTTTAGCGGATGCGCTAAATCAAGCGCTTTGATTTGATCTATCATCTGTTATTTTTAAAACCGCCATTTCTATGGCGGTTTTTATTATATATTCACTCTCTAAAGCTTTCCCATTTTTTAAAACTTCGATCTAGATAATAAGTCAGTTGGGCAAACTGAGGAATAACAGCTTCACTTTGAGTCGGTCGTAAAAATACAAAATCATCAACTTCGATTTGAGTTGTTTTTGGCACATTCACCATTTCTTGATTGGTACTACGCCCATACAGCACATGTGGATGAATTCCTTGGGGATAGACATAGTCAGCCATCCAATAGCCCCCATACACAAATAATGCTTTAGACCGGTGAGGAAGCTTGTTTAAAATCGGCAACCCTGGTAATTGCGAATACGGCAACACCTTTAATACAGGTGTTGCAATCCATAAACACGCCTTTAAAACACGTAGTCCTTCACTGTCAAAGTCGCTCGGTTTAAGCAGCATTGAACCAAAAGCAAGATCATTACACACACTCTGTTTCACATGGAGGTAAAAGGTCGGGCTGCCTCCCCCATTAAAACAGAGATCAGAATGCCAAAGCTGTGGAAAGAATTGTTGAATCACATCCTTGTAGCTTTGATAAGTTGCTTGTGATTCTTGATACGCCACCTCAACTTTCTTGATGACAGGTGGGAGTTTTGTCACATGGGCATCGTAGCCCATCAATCCTGAAAATTTTAAATTGTCAGGATGCTGCTCAATCAACCTGAGTAGGTCAATCATTTGCGCTTTTGAGTCTACACCGCCACGATGCAACCCCACATCTATCTCGATATTGACCTGAAGCTGAATTGCTAAAACTTTCGCCACCTCAAGATACTGTAATAAACGTGCTTTGGTATCAACCAACCACTGAATATTGTTGTGTTTCGATTGAGGATTATGGGTATAAAACTGTTGTACCAGCCTTACTGGCATCGGCTTTCCCAGTAAAATATCAGCTTCTGAAAAATTCTCTAAAATCGGCAGCAATTGAGGTAAGTGAAAAACCATAAAACGTTGTGTGGACAGCTTGGTACTTACCGTCTTAAGTAGTTCCATACATGCCAAAGATTTAACCACAAGACGGGGCTGTAAATGGGTTGCGTATTTAAACTGGGTTGTTGCATATTGCAAATTTTGCGCTAAAGCCTGACCATCAACAATCAATTGTGGTAGCACATCTGCGGATTGTTTTAAATCCCGGTTTAACTGCTCAAAAAAATGATTCATTGCATACCCCTATCTTTCACTGTTAATTTTTGAACATCCACCTTATTCAACCTTTTTCATGCACCATGACCTGAATTAGGTATTCAAGAACAGTTTTTCCAAATAAGGATTTAAAAACTTTTGCGTAGGGTCAAGCTGAGCCCTTAACTGCATAAAATCATTCCACTTTGGGTATAAGTCTTGAAGCTGCGAAGCACTCATGTTATGCATTTTCCCCCAATGAGGGCGACCATGATAATGCTGAAAAATCGGTTCAATTTCATCAAATAATTGGTTTGGAGCTTGTTTGTGATATTGATGGACTGAAATTGAAATCGAATCCTGCTGATAGAACGGACTCAGCCAAATATCATCACCTTTGACAAAACGAAATTCTACTGGAAAAAATGTTTGTGCTTTCGCATGTTTTAGTGCGGTTAATACTGCTTGTAAACATTCCATACCAGACTGTACAGGAATTTGATACTCCATCTCATTAAACTTTGTTTCGCGTGGAGTCGGAAAAATTTGACTGGACCAATCCACGCAAGTGGTGGGTTTGACAAAGACACCTAATAACTTTTGCAGCTTGGGATTCAATACCGGAAAAGACTTCGTCAAACCACAGCATATCGTAAGCAAGGCATCTTCTGATGGCCAGGATAATTTTCTCGGTTGAATATCTTCATCCGTGATGTCTAGAGTTTTTAATATCAATTGGTCTGCATGTGAAAATGCAAAACACTCGATATGACGATGTTGCGTTTTCCATAGATCGATATTTTCAAAAAAATCTTTAACCGAACAAAGCCGTACATCTTCTTTCAATTTATAACGCGGTTTGTTTTGCATGGTGATCTTGGTGAGTATCCCCAAACTTCCTAAAGACACTCGTCCTGCTTCAAAAATATCGGGATTGTCTTGGCGACTACACCTCAGTATTTCTCCTGATGCTGTTAAGAGTTCGAAAGCTTCCACATAAGCAGAAATACAATGCAAGTCCATACCTGTTCCATGTGTTCCAGTCGATACCGCCCCAGCCAAGCTTTGTTGGTCGATATCCCCCTGTTGCATTAAAGACTGCTGTATCGGTTCTAAATATTGATCCAAATTAAACAACCGGGTTCCTGACCAAATATTGGCCTGTGCTAATGCTGTATCGATGTTCTCTACACCAGAAAAATGGTCTAAGGACAATAGTGTTGCATCGGTACACACCAACGGGGTAAATGAATGACCTGCGCCCACAACACGGATCTTATGATGGTTTTGAACAATGCTTTTTAATTCATCTATACTGCTGGGTTTTAAAATATGTTCAGGTTGAGATTGTTGAAACCCAGACCAATTGTTCCATTTTTGCTGATTCATAATGCTGATCCTTTAGCGTACTGCGGTTTTTACACTGCCATGATTTGTTCTCAGGTCTATTTCGTGTTGTGAAATTTTTGTAGGGCGAGTGACTTGATCAAACTTGCGTTGCGACTCATCAATCATTAATTGGCTTGCAAGATATTGAAACTTGAATTGAATTGCAGCATGTGTCCACTGCCCATATAAGGTGTGCGCGCCTTCATAGGCTTGCTCTTGATACTCTTCTTGTGTGGTAATGTATCCCATATAATCATTGCAGTAAGACACTAGAGCCGTGGTTGAAATCATCTGATGAGTTGTCAGTTGCTTTGCCACTGTTTGAATCAAACGCTGCCCTGCTGTCGTGGTAATCTCTCCCGGACAACACACCAATGCCAATGCACCAATGTGAATGATCTGTAAAGGAATAACACTCGGAACAAGTGGACTGGTTTGAATTGCACCTGCTTTCACTTGACGATTCATTTCCGCAATAAGCGGATCAAAAACACTTGGAGAAAAATCCAAATGTTTGCCCAACAACCGGTTATCAGGACTTTCAAGCACAATATCTTTGGGAAATTGAGATTCATACAACGCCTTGTATTTGATATAATCTGGCGCATTGATATCTGCTAAACGTTTCTTACGCACTTGCCTTGACAACAGCGTTAAAATTTTAAGGATAGGCTTTGCTGCACCTTGACCATCAACGGGTGTCCCCCCCATAAATCCAACACCATGACAGGCAGCACTGGTTCTCACCCTGTAAGGCACCTGACTAAACTCGCTCGGAACCTCAACCTGACTTAAATCAACATAACTCAAGATAGCATCTATACCGCCGTTAAGTTTCATTGGTCCACCTCTCCATTGATTTTGGTGAACTTCCCTTTTTTCTAGACTTTCAGTCAATGCTTTAATCGCCAACTCACTTTGATAGCGACCATTCTGTTGCGCATATTGATATTGTTTTTCACCTTTGATTCTACTGCGAATTATATTTTGTTTCGGACCATGAAAATGTGGAGATACATCCCCAGCAGTGGCTTGTGCAAAAATTGCAACGGGATTTGGAACACCTTGCCGCAATAAATACGCTTCACTTTGTATCGCAGCATAACCTTTGTTATCACCATCATGCGCGTTGAGTTGATTACCCAAACATGTTGCATGAACACCAAATAATGAAATAAACCCGGAGAGTTGCCCTTCACGGTAAAAACCGATTAATTGCATTTCACGATTTAAGGCAAGATGTGTTTCAGCTTCAGTTCTATGAATCACGTCTGGATTACGATTATAGGCATTTAATGACCGATTCCATGCAACAGGTGTATGATGAGGAAATTGACGGGTTTGATAAAAAATCTCGGTTTGTTGTTCTGATTGAATTGCTTGAAGAATACTGGACAAAGCAGCATTGATCACAGCATTTAAATGCTCAGGAACAAAACCCGGGGTCGGCATATTATATAATGCTTCATAGGCACAGCCACCTGGTCCAGAATGGGTATGCGTCGCCATCAATACCAATCGTTGCGGATTAAATTGTCCATTCAACTTTTCAGTTAAAGCTTTAACTACACCTTCACGCATCGCATAGGTAATACAACCTAAATCCAAACAGCAAAATAAGAGAGGCTGTTCCGAATCTGAACGGCGAATACTGAAACTCCGTGCAAATAAGGCTGTACGTTTTTCATAGGCACGATGCGACCACATACCATAACCAAACATGGCATAACCCTGTGGTTGAATTTCAATCTCGTGTTTAGCCCAGCCTACCCAAAACATATACGATATTCCTTTATCATTTTTAAGTAGGGTCCGTTGACATTTCATAAATGGCTTGGTTGTAGGTTAAAATTGAGCAGGCAAGGCAGGAAACGAAGAGAATAGCGAGACTATTTTCAAGTTTCATAACGTAGCCTGAGATAATTTTAGCCACAACCCTGAGCAAGAACAAAGCACTGCTTTGTTTGCAGCGCAAGGCGTAGCGGGGACTAGCGTGTTTTTTGCCGCTTCTTCGTTTCGAACTACTTATTTAGAATGACTAAATTTCGTATTTCGCGTCTAAAATCGTCTAAAAAACACACCTAGTCGCAAACATAGGCGAATTGTCAACAGACCCTAATACAACACTAGAACTAGATTGAATATTAATCAAAAATATGCGATACCAACTAGGGTAAAAGCAACAACAATATGGGGGGCTAAACGGACTTTATGGGCTCACAACAAAAGGAATTTGCCAATACACAATTTTATATTCCACCTATGATCCTCACCAGTTTGATTCATTATGGGGAACAACAAGATTGGCAATATGAAGATTGGTTTAAACCACAAAATCTTGACTTGGAACAGATTCGCCAAGGGCAAGGTTTTGTTGCGTTTTCGGAACTTTGCAGGGTAATTCAGCAGGCCCTCAACTGTACTCAACAAAAGCATCTAGGTTTATTATTGGGTAGCCATGAAGGACAAATTTCCATTGGTATTTTGGGTTTCGCAATGCAAGCGTGCAAAACTGTTGCAGAAGCACTGGAAACAGCTTTGCAGTATCACCCTATTTCAGGCAGTGTTTTGGATTTAAGTGTTCATTTGAGTCAAAACTATTGTGAAATCGAGCTGATTGAACGCAGTGATTGTGGTTCACTCAAAGCATTTTTTTGTGATGAAGTTTTTGCCAGTATCATGACCTGTCTAAACATGATGTTAGATCGGGATTATGAACTCATCAACCTAGAACTCAGCTATGATCATTCCGCGTACATACAAGAATATCAGCGTATTTTTCAGTGCCCCATAATTTTTAAAAGCAACAGAAATTTGATTCGATTTCCAAATACCCTATTAGCCAAACCACTTAAAAACCACAGTCCAGTTAACTACCAAATTGCGATCCAAATGTGTCAGCAGGCATTAAAGCAATTTAATCAAATCAATCAGCACAGTATAGTTCATGTATTACAGCATTTAATTGAAAGTCATTTGCCAGAGCGTTTTGATATGCAGCAGGCTGCGCAGCATTTCCATTTAAGTGAACGCCACTTAAGACGTTTACTACTTAACGATGGTCTGAGTTTTCAGCACTTGAAGCAACAAGTTTTAGAACATAAAGCCAAGCAATGGCTTGAAGACAATCAATCAGCCAAATCAGTTTTAATTTAGGCTTTAGTGAGCTGAGAGAGTTTCGTCGCGCATTCAAGAAATGGACAGGATTTTCTCCGACTGAGTATAAGAAAACCAAACTCATAAGTTCAATTCCCTAATATTTAAATAGGTAAATATCCAGACAGCTCCCTAATTTTCGAATTGCCAAAAATTAATTAAAATATTCATTTAATTCAAACTCTTAAAAATCAGCTTTTAAACATCAACAGGACAAAACCATGTAAATACATTTACATTTTAACCCATACTCGACTAAAGCATAAATGAATTTTGTTCTTGTTGTGCCTATCTTTTAAGCATGGACATTAGAACAAATAGAGACGGAGCTCAACATGGTCAGTGCATATGATGAATTACCACGCACACCTGCAAATTTTGTAGCATTATCACCTTTACGTTACCTAGAACGCGCGGCTTATATTTATCCTGATCAGGATGCAATCGTTCATGGTCAGCGCCATATTTCTTGGCGACAAACTTATCAACGTTGTCGCCAATTTGCACATCAATTACGAAATCTAGGCATTGAGAAAAATGATACGGTTTCCGTTCTTTTACCGAATATTCCGGCTATGGTCGAAGCGCATTTTGCCGTCCCTATGGCGGGGGCTGTATTAAACACCTTGAATACCCGGTTAGATGCGAAAACCATCGCATTCATGTTAGAACATGCAGAAACCAAAGTACTTTTGGTTGACCCTGAATTTGCGGCATTGGCGCAAGAAGCTGTAGCCATGCTGTCTCAGAGTATCTATATCATTGATGTTGCTGACGTTGAATATGAGAAAAATGATACGTCTCCGCGTATTGGTCAAATCGAATATGAACAATGGCTTCAAGGTGGAGATCCCGATTTTGAATGGCACTTACCTCAAGATGAATGGGATGCCATCAGCCTGAATTATACCTCTGGAACAACAGGCAATCCCAAAGGTGTGGTCTATCACCATCGTGGTGCTTATATTAATGCCGCAAGCAATATCATCGCATGTGGTATGACACCACGTTGTAAATACCTATGGACACTCCCCCTATTTCACTGTAATGGCTGGTGTTTTGCCTGGACTGTAGCAGCCAATGGCGGCACCAATATCTGTTTACGTAAAATTGACCCTGAACTGGTTTACAAACTGATTGATCAATACAAAGTTGATTATTTCTGTGGTGCGCCGATTGTCTTATCAATGTTGATTAACACACCAAAAGATAAGCAGATTAAATTTAAACATCATGTTGAAGTCATGGTGGCTGGCGCGGCACCTCCGGCGGCAATTATTGAGGGTATGCATCATATTGGTGTTCAAGTAAATCATGTTTATGGACTTACAGAAACCTATGGTCCTTCAGCATTATGTGCATCACAAGCAGGATGGAGTGATTTGTCGATACAAGAGCAGGCTCAATTGCATTCGCGTCAAGGTGTTCCTTATCCTTTGCAAGATGGTATGCGTGTTCTAGATGCAGAAACAATGCAACCTGTTCCAAATGATGGCAAGACCATGGGGGAAATTATGTTCCGTGGCAACATTGTGATGAAAGGTTATTTAAAAAACACCCAAGCGACTGAAGAAGCATTTAAGGGAGGCTGGTTTCATACCGGTGATTTAGCCGTTTGCCAACCCGATGGTTATGCAAAAATCATGGATCGTTCTAAAGACATCATTATTTCCGGCGGTGAGAATATCTCCTCATTGGAGGTAGAAGAAGTACTCTATACCCATCCTGCCATTATGACAGCAGCGGTGGTCGCTCAACCTGATCCCCGTTGGCAAGAAGTGCCTTGCGCTTTTATTGAGCTGAAGCAAGGTGCAGAAACAACTTCTGAGGAAGTGATTGAGTTTTGCAAACAGCATTTGGCACGTTTTAAAGTACCCAAAAGCGTCGTGATTTGTGAGATTCCAAAAACATCAACAGGAAAGTTACAGAAATTTATCTTGCGTGACTGGGCAAAAGAGCGTTCAGTAGGTGAATTTCAGTCATGATTTAAGTTTCGTAATCTTCTCCTTGATAGAAATCACCTTTGGCTCGTCTAAGTAAAGCAGATGATCCAAAGGAGAGGACTCGATCCCCCCTGATGGCATCCAAAGCGACTTCGATAGGTTCATGATTTTTTAGTCTATGTTTTATACGATAAAATAGGCTGCTTGCGTTATCAATGATTACTTAATTTATTAGCCACTCTAAAGCCGCATAAAATGGTATTTTACAGGGTATTTTTGTGATAGAACTTTTAGAAATTAGCTATAGTCAAAAAAATCAGCATTCAATACTTCCAACTTGCATACTTTTAAAAATCGTCCCAAAGCTTATTTTCGCAAGAGCTCTGATACTTAACCATGAATAAACTTCGTACAGAAATAGAACCCGATTTCGAAACGGCACAACAACTTTATCCGACTGTGCTCGAATTGATTGCGAATTACACCCGCATATGTGATGAATTCGGTGATGAAGACTCCGTAGAATATCAAAAACTCAGTGAAAAACTTACACAAATCACTCGTAAAGATATCAGTCGATATGATCTTTGGGAGTGGTGGGAAGCCGAAGGCATCGAAAACTTAAGCTTTGATATTTGCCTACCCGAGCCTAAAATGCTCAAGGATATTTCAAGGCAAGAACTGACTGAGATTGTTCAACGAATTAAAAAGTCGGATTTTACTGCCCAACAAGAAAATGCTTTTATTTATTCTTTTTATATTCGTACCGTCTTTCCAGACGGTTATTTCTATCATTTTTTAGAACTTAATTTTAAATATTTTCATCATCGCTTATTTCAGCGCAATAAAGATCAAAACGGCAAATACTTTGAATATTCAACTGAACAAATTGTAGAACAGCTCTGGACTGAAAAATCTGAATAATAGACAGCAACACTGAAACTTACATGCGTAAATGGAATGGCTGATTCACTATAAAATCAGCATAAAACAGCTATTTTTATAAAGTTTATCATGACTTGAATGGTTCCATTATTTTTTAGCCAATTTTCCTCTGATAGCTCATCGTTTTTACCCTCATTTTATTGGACACAACTTTTTACGATTTTGACTATTTGTATCCTTATTTTTCAATGAAAACTGTTTACACTCAATGCACTTACAAGTTTCAAGCCATTTTTCTTTGACTTTACAGTCACAGAGAAATAACCATGAAATACTTGTACGTCACTATAAGATGTTGCACGATGTAGCAGAACAAATATGTGTCATAGAAGACACACATCGTATTTATGAAGATTATAAATCTGGTTTAACCAGTATTGAGGAAACCGATATGCCACAATACAAAGCACCCTTACGTGATATGCACTTCGTTCTGCATGAATTATTAAATGCAGAAGAACATTACGCTAAACTCCCTGCGTTCCAAGAAACCGTAAGCCGTGAATTGATTAATCAGTATTTAGAAGCTGGCGCGGATTTCTGTGAAAATGAACTTTCTCCTTTGAACCAAATCGGTGATCGTGAAGGCTGTAAGTGGGATGATGGTGTTGTGACTACGCCTACCGGCTTTAAAGCAGCGTATGACAAATATGTAGAACTCGGTTTCCCTTCTCTTTCAGTTCCTGAAGAACATGGCGGTCAAGGCTTACCTGGTTCATTGGCAACAGCTATTTCTGAAATGGTCGGTGCAGCAAACTGGGCTTGGGGCATGTATCCTGGTCTTTCTCATGGTGCAGTACGTACTATTGAACATCACGGTTCTGCTGAACAAAAAGCAACTTATCTGCCTAAACTGGTTTCAGGTGAGTGGA
Source organism: Acinetobacter baumannii (assembly GCF_016508585.1). Lineage (GTDB taxonomy): Bacteria > Pseudomonadota > Gammaproteobacteria > Pseudomonadales > Moraxellaceae > Acinetobacter > Acinetobacter nematophilus. The sequence goes on along the minus strand of NZ_JADVOP010000011.1, from coordinate 52,963 downwards.
CAGGTACAATGTGTCTAACAGAATCTCATGCAGGTTCTGACCTTGGTATTATCCGTTCTAAAGCTGAACCTCAGGCAGATGGCAGCTATGCAATCTCTGGTGAAAAAATCTTTATTTCAGCAGGTGAACACGACATGGCTGAGAACATTGTTCACATTGTTCTCGCACGTTTACCGGGCGCACCTAAAGGTACTAAAGGTATTTCATTATTCATCGTTCCAAAATTCAATGTAAATGCTGACGGTTCTATTGCAGACCGCAATGGCGTTCGTTGTGGTTCAATCGAACACAAAATGGGTATCCATGGTAATGCCACATGTGTGATCAACTTTGACAATGCGAAAGGTTTCTTGATTGGACCAGAAAACAAAGGTCTACACTGCATGTTCACCTTTATGAACACTGCACGTATTGGTACCGCTGTTCAAGGTTTAACTGCATCAGAGTCATCTTTCCAGGGCGCACTTGCATATGCCAAAGATCGTTTGGCAATGCGTTCACTGTCTGGTCCTAAAGCGCCGGAGAAAGAAGCTGATCCAATCATTGTTCACCCTGCTGTACGCAACATGTTGATGACGCAAAAAGCATTTGCTGAAGGCGGTCGTGCTCTTGTTTACTTCTTGTCTCAATATGCAGATATCGTAGAACAAGGTGTAACGGAAGAAGATCGTAAATTCGCTGACAACATCTTGTCTTTACTGACGCCAATTGCAAAAGCATTCTTAACTGAAACAGGTTCAGAGTCGGCAAAACATGGTGTACAAGTATTTGGTGGTCACGGCTTTATTTCTGAACATGGTATGGAGCAAATTGTACGTGATACACGTATCTCCTGCTTATACGAAGGTACGACTGAAATCCAAGCGCTTGATTTGTTAGGGCGTAAAGTATTGGGAACTCAAGGTGCAATGTTGAAAGACTTCACCAAGATTATCCATAAATTTGCAGAAGCCAACAAAGACAATGCTGAGCTCAAAGAATTTGTTGAACCATTGGCTGCTCTGAATAAAGAGTGGGGTGATTTAACCATGCAGATCGGTATGAAAGCAATGCAAAACCCTGATGAGGTGGGTGCTGCTGCGGTAGATTACTTATACTTCTCTGGCTATGTAACACTTGCATTCTTATGGGCGCGCATGGCGCTTGTTGCTCAACAGAAATTGGCTGAAGGTTCTACTGAAACTGGTTTCTACAATGCAAAAATCAAGACTGCTCGTTTCTACTTCAAAAAGATTCTCCCACGTGTTCGCTCACATGTAGATGTGATTGCTGGTGGCTTAGATCCTTTGATGTCATTAGATGCTGAAGATTTTGCATTCTAAGTAGAATGTCGAATTAGACATTTAAAAACTGTACTCAAGAGTGCAGAAATAGAGAAAGGACGGTCATAGCTTTGACAGTCCTTTTTCTTTATAAATAGACCGTAATTTCACTTAGATCATCTAACAACATTCATCATTGTTGATTACACTGGTCTGAGTCTAAGATTCAAACAATAAACAGGTGAACGAACATGCCAATTTATAATGCGCCACTTGCAGATATGAAATTCATTTTAAATGATGTTTTCAATGCAGAACAATTCTGGCAAGCCAATGAAAAGCTTGCTCATGTTGATGCAGCAACGGCTGAAGCGATTTTAGAAGAAATGGCTAAATTTGCTCAGAATGTTACGCTTCCGCTCAACCGTACTGGTGATGAAGAAGGCGCACGTTATGAAAATGGCAAAGTCACTACACCTGCTGGTTTTAAAGAAGCTTTCCAGCAGTATGCTGAGGGCGGTTGGATCGGTTTAGGGGCAGATGAGGAATGGGGCGGTCAGGCAATGCCGAAAATGCTGACTGTCCTTGCTGATGAAATGTTATTTGCAACCAATCCTTCTTTCATGCTCTACCCGCTTCTTTCTGTCGGTGCAGGTATGGCATTGAACAGCTATGCATCTCAAGAGCAAAAAGAAACCTATCTCCCTAAAATTTATTCAGGTGAATGGTCTGGAACCATGTGTCTGACTGAACCACATGCAGGTACGGATTTAGGTATCATCAAAACCAAAGCAGAACCAAATGAAGATGGTACGTACAACATTACTGGTACGAAAATCTTTATTACAGGGGGTGACCATGATCTCGCTGAAAATATCATTCACCTCGTTTTAGCAAAAACACCGAATGCACCTGCTGGTTCACGTGGTATTTCACTCTTTATCGTACCTAAATTTCTTGTCAATGCAGATGGTTCATTGGGTGAACGCAACACTGCTGGTCCTGGTTCAATTGAGCACAAAATGGGAATCAAAGCCTCTGCAACATGCGTCATGAATTTTGATGCAGCTAAGGGTTATCTGGTGGGTAAAGAAAACGAGGGGTTAGCTGCAATGTTCGTGATGATGAATTACGAACGTCTGTCTATGGGTATTCAAGGTCTTGGTGCTTCAGAATATGCTTACCAAAATGCTGCACAATATGCGACTGATCGTCTTCAAGGTCGTAGCGCAAATGGTGTCCAATCTCCAAACAAGCCTGCAGACAGCATCCTTGTCCATGGTGATGTACGTCGCATGTTATTGAATGCGCGTGCCAACAATGAAGCTTCTCGTGCCTTTGCTGTCTATGTTGGACAACAGCTCGACATTACTAAGTTTTCAACCGATGCTGAAGCGATCGCCAAAGCGAATAATCGTGTAGCACTGTTAACGCCAATTGCAAAAGCCTATTTAACCGATACTGCTTTTGATGCAGCCATTGATGCACAGATGGTTTTCGGTGGTCACGGGTTTATTCGTGAATGGGGCATGGAACAGTGTGTACGTGATTTACGTATTGCGCAAATCTATGAAGGTACAAACGGCGTTCAATCACAGGATTTGATTGGTCGTAAAACCATAAAGTGCAATGGTGAATTTATTGCTGAATATATTGCTGAAATCCGTGATTTCGCTAATGGTTTAGACACTGATCTGAACTTCATCAAAGATGCAACATTAGATGTAGCGACTGAAGTGGACATGATCACGCAACACATTTTAGAACGTGCAAAAGAAAATGCTGACTTCTCGAATGCTGCTGCTGTAGACTATTTACACGCTGTAGGTTTGTTGAGCTTTACCTATATGTTTGCACGGATTGCCAACGCTGCAAAAAATAAACAAGGTCAGTTCTATCAAGACAAATTGGCGCTTACACACTACTTCATCCAGCGTATCTTGCCTGATCTACACGCACGCATTGCAAAAATCAAAGCCGGTGCGGAAGTATTGATGAACTTCAGCGAAGATTATTTTACCACTCAAGCTTAATCTCAGAATAAACTGAAATAAGTGAGAAAACGTCCGATCATTCGGACGTTTTTTATTGTCCGATCGTTAATGTAGTTTAGGGTCTGGAAATGGTAATTTGTCTTGAGACTCACTCGGCATCGCAACCCATTTATCTTTATCTTGATAAAAATCAGATTGTGTTTCATTGGTTGCAGCACCTAATTTGACTGAAACAGTGCATGCTATTTGCCCTGAATGGGTAGCATTTACGGCAGGAATACATGTTCCCAATTTAACCTCTGAAATCATTGCGCCGATTTCGGTTCCCAGCAACTCAGCAGTCGCTTGTTTGGCTTCTGGAACTGTTGGAATTTTAACTGCTTCAGCATTGGCGAATTGAGTCAATAATAGAGCACTGATACATACAGTTCTGACACTTATTTTCATTATTTCTGTCCACTTACGATAACGTTGAATTTAAAAAATTATTCTAATCTCAATCTGATCTTATTTAAAATAAAACAGTATTTGAGCTATAGCCTATTTCATGTGCATGAAATTTGCATGATGTTTAATTTACAATACTGCATAGAAATGGAGGATGTCATGAATAAAGATCCGCGTATAGAAAAAATAGAGAACCTCCTCGATAAATTAGGCAATATTGCCGTAGAAGCTTTTCACTATATTGCACTGTTTATTATTGGTTGCATGATTGCATGGTCCGCCGTACATACTATCCTCGAAATTTTGACCGTAAAACGGTACGCCAGTATCGATGATATTTTACTCCTGTTTATTTACTTAGAATTAGGGGCAATGGTGGGTATTTACTTTAAAACCAATCATATGCCTGTTCGCTTTTTAATTTATATCGCGATTACAGCACTGACTCGGCTATTGATTTCAGATATCCAGCACGATCATAAAGCGGATATGGATTTGCTGATCATTACAGGTTCAGTTTTAATTTTGGCGATTGCAATCTTAATTGTACGTTATGCGTCTTGGACCTACCCCTCTGTTATTCGGGACAAACATGCTGAAAAACCACTAGCCCATGGAAAAACACCACGACCTGAGGATGATGAGCTAGCCTAACAGCTAATTTCTTTATCTCGATCAGAAATAAAACCTCTCAGTGCTGTACAATCTATGTCAAATTTAATTCACATCGCCAATACAGCACAGAAGGTTTAATTGTTTTTAGATTAAAGCTTTCACCCTTTATGTCTGAACATAATCAACGCAAAGTAGAATTAACGATCATTCGGTACTTGTAAATAACGTCCACTTTCAAAGATCCAGTGCATTCCAACCTGTGGATCAGGTAAACCATAACGACGCCAATCACTAATTAACGTATAGTGCGAGCTTTCAATCTGACCACCCTCTCCATTTACATAGCCATAACTGTTGCCTGAATACTCAGTGCGTGTCGGGAACTGATGGTTATAAATAATCATCACCCCATTTTGCGGTGGATAATTTGGGTATGGATGATTTGGATGTGGATAAGGTCGATTGGGGTAACTTGGATAAGACGGATATGGTCGTGGATATTGTGGTCGGACAGGAATTTCCTGCGTCATTTGTCGACCGTATTGATCTGTATATTTATACGTTGTGGTTGGATATTTCTTTTGAGGGCGTTCAACGCTGCGATAGTTTCCCCAATCTTTACCATCTGCCCATGTCGTTGCCGAAACGCCTGAAAGCATCAACATCAAGACACTTGAACTGAGTATCTGTTTCATTTCAACCTCCAAACTTCCTCAGATCTATCATTTTAATACATCATTCCAGAGAAATTGTGGATAAATAACATTCATTATTTATCTTGTTTAACTGTTTATACATCAACTTGGGCAAATTCTGATATCAATCTGATAAAATATAGTTTTAATCTGATGAGTGCTGTATTGTGGCTGAACTGAGCTTTGACCGTTTACATCAATTTTTTTGCAAAGTCCCTAGTGTGCAAGAAGCATTTATTGATAGCTATGGTTCAGATGGCAAACATGCTTGGTGGTTCAAGTTTCAAATCAATATTGAGCATCCACTCGCATGGCAAACCGTACAAGAACTGGGTCATGTTTTAAATTACATTTCTAAAAATGAACGACTTCCTACCCAGTTTCTACCTGTTTCGCCACCACCTTATATGAATGGGGAGGCAAAGCAGTTTTTAGCATGGGTCATTCAATGCAATCATCCAGACTTTTCCCCTGACGTGGTCTGTGATTGGCTTGAAGCACGTTTGCCCAAGCCTGTTGAGGATCCCGAGAAATGGAAAATAAAAACTGATTTACATGAGTTAGATCAAGTCCCTGATAAGGATTTGGACCAGATTATTCCACCCCATCCATAATCTCCATAAAACGCAAAGAACCGAATCTATCTTTTTCGGTTCTTCGCTTCAGTTTCAGCTTGCTCACTATCATTATTCAAACTTTCAATCAAACCACCGAGGTTTTTATTGAATTGTGCGCGCATCTGAATATAGGTTTTAAGCTTTCTCGCTTTAACGGGGTCTTTCGTTGTCCCCTTACCCGTTTGGTACGCCTCTAAAGCTTTACTTTGTGTATCTTCCTCAGATGATCCATTTTCATAAGCTAAAACCGCCCAACGATAATCCTCAGGCTCATCCGCAATACGTGCGAGATTATCCATTGCATTGACAGATCCCAACTCCGCAGCCTGTTTAAAATATTTTTGAGCAAGCACTTCATCATGATCTTGATTTTCTTCATTGAAATACCAGACACCAAGATAATTTAGCGCCTCAGGATCATTTTGAGCCGCTGCTTTCTTTAAATAATCCAATCCCTTATGAACATCTTTTTGATCTTCATCATTCATCAGTAAATAATCAGATCCCAGCTCCGTTAACGCAACATGATTATTGAGTGAAGCAGCCTTACCATACAAATATTGCTTCTCTTTATCTGTGTCTTTTTTTAATGCGAGCATCAAATAAGCATCACTCGCACCTTTGGCAGCCTGTTTTTCATAATGTGCCAAAATTCCGTTCTCAAGTTGCTTTATCTCCTTGTCCGATAAATATGTGTCTGAAGCATAATCATCAAGTAATTTAATTTTTGCGCCTATATCGCCTTGATTAGAACGTTGCTGAAGCATTCTAAAATAAGCTTGATCACTGTCTTTATGCACTGCTGCATAGTCTTGTTTTGTCTTGGCACCCATTCTTTTTAATATTTTTTCTGGACAGTTTTGAATCAACTCACCTGCTTTTAAGGTGTCTCCTTTTTGGACTGCCCGGTACAGCCACTGACACTGTTCATCGCTATATTCGTCTGCATCATTATCCAATGCATAAACCAACGTACGAATCGCCTGCGTATCACCTTGTTCAGCAAGTTTTAAAATTTTCGGACGAATTTTTAATAAATTTTGCTTGATATCACTCGAAATACCAAAGCCCTCAGCCACTTCAGCTTCTAAAGCCAATGATAAATAGGCGTCAAAATTTCCACGTTGTGCAGCCTCAAAACGTAATTGTTTATATAAATTATTATTTTCAGGTAAAAACCGATAATCTGCTGAATTAGAATAATACTTTGCAAGTAGAAAGTAGGCTTCCGCATCTCCTTGACTGGATGCCTGCTGAAGTAACTGAATTGCTTTGTCAGTATTGATTAAAACAGTGGGGCTACCTGTTTGCAATATTTTTGCCTGAGTCAATAAAGCATTTTCAGCAGAACTCACTGATGAAGCAATAAGGCTGAATATAAAAAAGGATGTTAAAAGTGACGTTTGTAAAGTTCTCATACAAGCTCAGCGTTGTTATTAAAATATACTCAGCTGCAGATTATGTACCGAACGCTATTCATTTCGGTACATATTTTTAAAAGTTTTTAAAAAGTAGATAAACCACTCCACTCCATAAAGCGGTAGATTGCATATTTCAATTTCGAATCATCCGCATATTTGCTGTAATCCACACTCATTTGGCGACCATTTAAATTCGACCAAGCTGTATTGAAATATTGTTCAGCATCAACAAACACTTGCTGTTGTGGATGACCTAAAACGCGCAAATCAGTTTCTAAATTATAGTTCTTCAAATTACGTGCGGTAAAATTGGCTGAACCTAAAATCATCTCTGCTGATTGAACATTGCGCTTTACCATCATCTTACTATGGCATTGTTCACCCTGTGTATTGCACCAACGAACTTCAATGCCTTCATCATGTAATTCTGAAGCAACCTGACGATTTGGAATACCGTTTTTCTGACGACCAAAAGCATCTTTATTGGGGTCGAGCAAAATTCTTAGTTTAACTCCACGTTTTTTTGCAGCAATCAATGCCTGAACAATCTTGCGCTCAGATAAATAAAACATGGCCAAGTCAATTTGGTCGTTGGCTTTTGCGGATGCCAGCATGTTTAAAACTGCGTCATAAATTGCTTTTTCGGTCAGTACTTGAACCTGAGGCGCATTTGAATTTTCAGGCAATTTCCCAAAAACAATCATTGGCGTATCTGCACCAGATAAATGTGCAACTGCTTGTTCCGATGTCAAAATATCTGTTGCGATTGCACCATCGACCAACAAAGCAACATTCGAATGGCGTGAGCTTCCATCATGGGGATTGGCAGAAGTCACGATGGTTTTCCAGCCCTCATCGGTATCAACAACAATAGTTTTTCGATGATTTGCTTTAAAATTAAATAAGTTTAAATAACTACGTACTGTGATTTTTTCCTTACCGAAAGGATTGTTCAACCAACCTTTCTCAGGATTGTTTCCGATATCCTGACAGCACAAATACCAAATCCCAGACCATGTTGGATTCGAGGCACGTAATGGCGTCAAATTGGTTTCAATCACCTCAATGCCACCCAAGCGTAATTGACGATATTGTTCAGGTTGAATACCGCCATACACTGAATTAATTGGATCTGTAATAAATTTAATTTCCAGTGCAGGATTCACAACTTTCTGATTGACTAAGGCCTGCGTCAACTGCTGAGTTAATTGACGTTGTTGAACTTTTGATTCACCCACTTCACTATTAAACAAAAACATATCAATTACAATTGTGGTTTTTGCCTGCTTAATTAATTGTAAAACTTGATCAAAAATATGCTGATCAAGTTGTTGTTTACCCTGCGCATCAATATAGGTTTCATCGGCAATGAATTTCACATCTGCATGACGCAGAGGTCCGGTGAAATTTAAACCTTTTGGCATGGGTTTATAGGTGTGATAAATCGCTGATGCGAGATAGCCCAAAGCCAATACACTCAAAATAATGCCGAAATAGCGGCGTTTTGACCAATTCAGCTTACTGTGAATTCTATTAAAAATACGCATAAAAAAGACCTAGACTCATTCAGGGTCTGTACAACTCATCAATCACTTGGGTTCAAGTAAAGATTAATAAGTCGTGAACAGACAATTAGAGCCTAGGTCGAATTCCTTTATTTTTCAATATCAATTTGGTGAATGAACACAAATAAGCTAGAACTTATAATCCACTCCAATCACAAAGTTACGTCCCATTTGTGGAATGTTTGCCAAGAAAGAAGTGTGATCATACACTTTCTCATCTAACAGATTGTTTGCTTTGAAGAATACTTTTGCTTCCTGTTGATTTGACAATGGATATTTATAAGCCAAGCCTACATTCACCATATTATAGCCTTTCGTCTCTTGCTCATAAGAGGCAAATTTGTCCTGGTTAAATACATGCGCGTATTCGGCAGAACCAGACCAATGATCATCAAAGTCAGCGTTTACACGCGCGCCCAAACGCCCTGCTGGAACACGTGGTGCATTTTCATCTTCAATTTTTCCACGCACATAATCACCAAACATACTGGTTTTGTAGACGTCATTCCACTGGTACGCAACTTCACCTTCTGTACCGTAGAACTTGGCTTTGTCTTGACTATATTTAATTAAACGGAAGTTTTCATATTGATCTAGCGTTTTGGCATAAATATAGTTGTCAAACCAATTGTGGTATACATGCACATGATAGCTAAGCTTGTCATTGTCAAAATGTAATCCGAGTTCAACGTTGTTTGACTTTTCTTTATCTAGATTTTCATTACCCAGTTCATAGGTATTGGTTGCATAGTGTTTACCATCCGCATACAGCTCTTGTGCCAAAGGTAAACGTTCTTGATGAGAACCTGTTAAGGAGAGTGTGTAATTCGGAGCAAAAGCCCAATTCACAGCACCTGAATATGAGAAGGCATTTCCATTGAAATCTTTTTGTTCAGAATCTACATCGACATTCTGATGATCAAAACGGGTCCCCAACTCGACATGAAAATCACCAAATTGACGATGCTCCAAGCCAAACAGACTATATTTTTGTGTCTTATTGGGGGCAAGAACTGCTTCTTCACCAGTAATGTCTAACTTCTGTTGACTTGCCTGTACGCCCCAAACACCTTCCCACGCAGCAACAGGATTATGTACTAACTCGACACGACCTTCATAACCTTTACTCTTAAAGGTCGTCATTGCTGTACCCTCTTCAATTTCATCATGTTTATAGTCGGTATAACTTGCTTGTGCACGCAGTTTCTTAAAGCCTGCAAAAGGTTCATTCAACTCAGAACGGAAATCATAACGTTCCGTTTTCATATCAATCCATGGACCTGCTTCAGCATGATCATGATCTTCATCCCCATGATCATGTCCGGAGTGATCATCACCACCATCATCATGCCCACCACAATGGAGGGACAAACCATGTAAATGGCATGACTCATACTCATGGCTATGTCCAGGTAAGCCATACTGATCTTGACGATTACTATAAGAAATACCGGCAAAACCACGCTCGCCAATCCACGATAAGCCGACATTGACATTATCTGATTCTGAGAAAGTATTGCCTACGCGGCGTTGTTTGCTGCTGTGTGCATGATCACCATGTTCTTCTGTCACAACATAGTCAGGTGTAACGTAATCATTGGCATCGCGTTTTAATCCTTCAACACGCAATGCTACATTTGAACCCAGACCAACTGTAACACCTGCATGTGCCATTTTTTCATCATTGCCAGTGTTATAGCGTAATCCAACATTACCTTCATAACCATTTTCAGGCATGCTGGTCGGAATTTTGCTATCCACAACATTCACTAAACCACCGACTGAACCTGCACCATAAAGGAGTGTCGAAGGTCCACGCACAATTTCAATACTCTGTGCAAGCTGTGGATCTACAGTGACAGCATGGTCTGGAGATAAGCTAGAAACATCCATGGTTTCCGTGGAATTTTGAGTAACTTTTACACGTGCCCCTTCTTGACCTCGAATCACAGGACGACTTGAACCTGCTCCAAATGTATTAGAATAAACCCCGAGTTCGCCTTTAAGTGCCTCACCTAAAGTGGTTCCGGATTGTTGTAATTTTTCACGTGAAACAGTTTCATCTGCAGCACCGAAATCTTGATTGGATGCAACCAGTGGATGACCCACAACAGTAATGGTTTCTAATTGACGTGGATTTTTCTCTGTATCGGTTTGATCTTCTGCCCAAATAGAGGTCGAAATGATCGCTGTTATTGAAAGTGTCAGTGCGCTTTTAGAAAAAGACATGGGATGCTCTCGAAGCTCGATGTTTTGAATTTATGTTATATTATAACATTTCAATATTTTTGCAATAAAAAACATTTCCTATAACCTATTTTGTTTAGAATCAAATCAAAGTCATCTTTGCCATCTGAAATTTAATGCCTTTTACTCTGTCTCACGCTGTTTTAGCACCACCTCTTTCTAAACTTTCAGGTAATCGTTTACCGATTGCAGCACTCGCAATTGGTACAATGACGCCTGACCTATATCGCATACTTGTACAAACTGAAATTCATTTAAACCATCAGTTTAAAGGCATAATTTATCCGGATTTGTGTGTTGGATTGCTATTCTGCTTGTTATGGTATGTATTGTATCGTCCCTTATTATTCAAGTTTTTGGGTATTTATAAACCACTTAATATCCAGTCAACTTCAAATTTTTTTAATTTTTTATTTTGGATCATATTGGCCGTTCTATTAGGGACTGCAACTCATATTATTTGGGATGGTTTAACCCATTTAGACTTTAGAACTTTTGCTTTTAACGACTTTTTAGCACAATCTGTCACAATCCTTGACCATATTTACCCAATGCATAAAGTCCTACAAATTGGTTGTTCAATTGTTGCTTTGCCATGCTTATTCTGGATGGGATTACACTATTTTTTTAAATATAGAAGCACTGAACCATTGAACCGTAAAGTCTCTGTCTTCTGCCTATCATTGTTTGCCATTTCCTTCTTTAGCGGCTGTCTTTATTATATTCATGCAGCAAATGAAACCGGCTTGATTCCCCAACAAACAGATCTTTATATACTGATTGGTTTCTTTATGAAAGTTTTTACTCAAGCCTCCATGATCTGTTTTAGCTTTGGCTGCTGCCTTTTTCTTTATTTAAATCACAAGAAATATTTTGCCATTGTTTAAATGCCAACACTTAATCTTTGCCGGTTTAATCACTAAAATTTTAGGCGAATCGGCTTAAATTCATTAGGCAATGCGTAGTTTTTAATGCAAGTCCTTGTGACTCACCGCTCAAAGAGGCATAATCTCACATTACATTTTTAGGCGATGCGCTGTTTACGTATTCGCTTCCTTAACCCATATAGTTGGATTTCTAACGCTATGATGCGAACTCATTATTGCGGTTCTTTAACCGAAGCTCAAATTGACCAAACTGTAACCCTGTGTGGCTGGGTACATCGTCGTCGTGATCACGGTGGTGTAATTTTCCTTGACATGCGTGATCGTGATGGTCTGGTTCAAGTCGTGATTGACCCGGATACTCCAGAAGCATTTGCAACAGCGGATAAAGCGCGCTCAGAATATGTATTAAAAATTGTTGGTCGTGTCCGTCGTCGTTACGAAGGGACTGAAAATGCCAATATGGTCAGTGGTCAAATCGAAGTTTTAGGTAAAGAAATCGAAGTTCTTGCGGCATCTGAAACCCCACCATTCCCATTGAATGATGAAAATGCCAATATTTCTGAAGAAATCCGTCTGAAATATCGTTTCCTTGATATTCGTCGTCCAGAGATGATTGACCGCTTACGTTTCCGTTCTAAAGTCACCACACTGATTCGTAACTATTTAGATGAACATGGTTTCCTTGACGTTGAAACACCAATCCTAACACGTGCTACTCCAGAAGGAGCGCGTGACTATTTAGTGCCAAGCCGTGTTTCAAATGGCAGTTTCTATGCCCTTCCACAATCACCACAATTATTCAAACAATTGTTGATGGTTGGTGGTGTAGATCGTTATTACCAAATTGCTAAGTGTTTCCGTGACGAAGACTTACGTGCAGACCGTCAACCAGAATTCACTCAGATCGACATCGAAACATCGTTCTTAAACGATGATGATATTATGGATTTGATGGAAGGTATGACAGTCAAAATGTTCGATGAACTTCTTGGCGTAAAATTCGATAAATTCCAACGCATGACTTATGCCGATGCAATGCGTGACTATGCATCAGATAAACCTGATTTACGTATTCCTTTGAAACTTGTAGACGTTGCGGACATGATGCAAGACGTAGAGTTCAAAGTATTTGCCGGACCTGCAAAAGATCCTAAAGGTCGTATTGTAGCGCTTCGCGTGCCAGGCGCTGGTTCATTACCACGTAGTCAAATTGACGAATATACTAAATTCGTAGGTATCTACGGTGCAAAAGGTTTGGCTTATATCAAAGTCAATGAACTTGAAAAAGGTGTTGAAGGCTTACAGTCTCCTATCGTTAAATTTATCGAGCCAATCGTGCTAGATCTATTAAAACGTGTGGGTGCTGAAAATGGCGATATCGTATTCTTTGGAGCAGATAAAGCCAAAGTAGTCAATGATGCAATGGGCGCTTTACGTATCAAAATTGGTCATGACATGAATATGTCGACTTGTGAGTGGGCGCCACTTTGGGTTGTAGATTTCCCAATGTTTGAAGAAACTGATGATGGTAAATGGACATCTGTTCATCACCCATTCACCTTACCGAAATCAAGTGTTGAAGAAGTGAAAAACAATCCAGGTCAAGCACTTTCAGTCGCTTACGATATGGTACTCAACGGTACTGAAATTGGTGGTGGTTCACTTCGTATCTACACTTTAGAAATGCAGAAAGCTATTTTTGAAGCTTTAGGTATCGGTGAAGAAGAAGCTGAAGAGAAATTTAGCTTCTTATTAAATGCATTAAAATTCGGTGCGCCTCCGCATGGTGGTTTAGCATTTGGTCTTGACCGTTTGGTTATGTTGATGACAGGTTCATCTTCGATTCGTGATGTGATTGCATTCCCGAAAACCAAAACAGCTGAATGTCCGCTTACTCAAGCACCTGCACCAGTTGAGCCAAATCAATTACGTGACCTTGGTATTCGCTTACGTGAAAAGGCAAAAGTTGAAACTAAGGAAGCTTAATTCTTTATTCAATTTGAAAAACCCTGTTTTTAACAGGGTTTTTTATTTATAAGTACGATCCTATTTATTGAGGTTCGAATTGAGATAAATTCTCATAAATGTCATAATATGCAGGTTAACTTTTGAGGTGAAAACCGATGGCTATGCGTCCTAATGTACTTCGTCATACAATTATCATCATTGTATTTTCAGTGGTTCAATGGGGATTCATGCGTTATATTCTCAACCATCAATTGTTTAACTTAGACACTTATCAACGTATTCTCTATTTCAGCATGAGTAGCTTTATTGCTGGTTTTTTTATTATTTCAGCACTGATCTATTTGGTGTTGAAAGGCAATGCTGATCGCGATTAATTTTCATAAATGTATAACTTACTTAAAAATTTTTCTCGTTTGCCTTTAGGCATGATTCAGAGCATTGCGAGAAGCGTTGGAAGTCTATTATTTATCAGTAATTCCTCAGCAAAACGAATTACTGAAATCAACATACAAGCAGCCTATCCCAAGCTTGAGGAACAACAACGCCAGCAACTGATCAAAGCCAGTTTGAAAAGTCAGTGTATGACTTATGTTGAGTCCATCAAAGTTTGGGGCTCCCCGCCTGAATTTGCCCTATCCCAAATCAAACAGGTGCATCATGCTGAAATCTTCCTCAACGCATTGAAAAATCCCAATGGCACCCTTGGTGTTGTTCCTCATTTTGGAAATTGGGAGCTAATGAATGCTTGGGTCAATCAACATACTCACCCTGTGATCATGTACAAACCAAGTAAAAATAAAGACTTAGATCGCTTTATGTTGGAATCTAGACAACAATTAAATGCGACATTGGTTCCTACAGATGATACAGGTGTACGTGCTTTATTTAAGCATTTAAAACAAGGCGGCTTTTCAGCCATACTTCCCGACCATATTCCCAAAGAATCTGGCGGTGTGTATTCTGATTTTTTTGGACAAAAGGCTTTTTCATCTACCTTACTGTCTAAATTGGCAGCGAAAACCCAATGTTCTGTGGTAGGACTCACCTGTATTCGTCGCGCAGATTACTCTGGTTTTGATCTGCATTTTACAGCATTGTCTCCAGACATTAATTCTAAAGATTTACAACTTTCTGTTGATACACTCAATAAGGAAATGGAACGAATGATAAATATTGCACCAGAACAATATTTATGGGGCTATAAACGTTTTCGTAAATTAGAAGGTGAACGGAATTTGTATAAATAAGCAAATTCTCGTTCATCTATTTAAATAATAGTCAAAATTCCATATTCAAAGCATTCTATTTAACGAAATTTTATTTTTACAGTTTTAATACCGCGCCTAAACTTAGTCATATTTAATATAAGTTTTTGAATCTGTTTAAATATTCTAAGAATTTCTTTTTTTAACTTAATGTTATATTTCAATTTTTCTTTTTGTAGATACTTCCCTTTTCTAATATTTCTAACCTCTTCCAAAGCACTAGGGAACTCTGTCTGACCATTCTTCAAGATAACATCTTGAATACACAGTGCAGGACTCAATTGATATATATCTAGCTTTGGGCATTCTCTAAAAAGAAAATGGTCTACTGGAATCAGTACCTTTGATTTAACGATATAATTCAATAGTTTTTGTGCTACTTCCTGAGATAATATATAACCACCACATCCCATATGCGCTTCACGTAATAACAATAGCTCACGGTCATGGGGTACATAAAGATGTTGTTGTTTTAAAGCTACACCTATTTTTTTATAAAACACTTCCAATTTAATCACAGAACATTCTTTTGGAATCCATGTAGTATCCAATAAAAAATCTTTTGCATTTTCACCTAGATAAATATCATCTTCAAATATTGCAATATAATCAAGTTGTTCATCTATGGCCTTCTTCCATAAAATCATATGACTGAGCAAACAACCAACTTCATTTTCATGCAAGTCTGTTGTAAATTCAACTAAACCAAGTTGAGATGCCATAAGATTTATATTGACTGGTGTGATAGCATCAAAAAATTCAAAATCTACTTCTTGTTTTGTAAACTCAGCAACAATATGTTTACGACGCTCTTGAGCGGTTGATAAACTAATAACAAATTTCTTCATAAAAACTCTTACAACAATTACTTATAAATTTAATTTTGAGATCGGCGCCATGATAAAGATTAATGTTCATTTAAATTAATCGCATTTAGCGATATACTATATGATACCACTCTAATAAATGTGTTTTTAGGGGCTATAAATAATGATTAGTGAAAACATTAAAATTTTTGTAGGTTGCGATCCAAATAACTGTGATCTTGAACAACTTATGGTATTAGAACATAGTGTTCGTAAACATACACAGCATAATGTTGAATTTATTTGGATGCAACTTAGTCATGATATAAATAGTCCTTGGTATAGCGATCAGGAAACAAATCAAGGTTGGTCAACAGCAAAATGGGCAACACCTTTCTCGGGTTTTCGTTGGGCAATACCAGAGTTATGTGATTTTAAAGGTCGTGCAATTTATATGGATGCAGATGTAGTCGTGCTCTGTGATATTGCAGAACTTTGGTCACACCCTATGACTGATGAAGCAATTGTTATTGCAAAAGGTGGAAAAAGTTCGGCTCGACTATGTACGTGCGTATGGGATTGTGCAAAAGCTAAAGAATATCTTCCATCACTTGATGAAATTCGCAGTAATCCAGATAGCCATAAAAATTTAATGCGTCTTATCAAAGAAAAGCCTCAATTAGTTGAACCTTATCAAGATTCTTATAATAATATTGATGGAGAAGATTTAACAATTGAACAAATTAAAGTGTTGCACTACTCAGACATGGGGACTCAGTTTAGTCATAAATATGCCATTCCACGTCTTGCTAAAATGAATCAAAAGCATTGGTTTGATGGCAAAATAATGCCCCATCCTCGTCAAGATTTGATTAAATTATTCGATGAGTATTATGCAGAAGCGCTAAAACTCGGCTATAAACCTGAGAATTATTTAATTGAACCTTATGGAACTTTTTCAAAAGCAACTCAAATTAATTATCAAGGAAATAAAGTAACGCGTCCTGATCAAGAAACCAATTGGTTCAACAAGCAAATTCGAAAAATCAAAGCAAAATTTAAAAAGCCAACATTTACTTTAGATGGATGAATTGTCAAAGCGACAATTTATCCATTAACATTCATTTTATGATTATTACGCAATATGAATCCTAACACACCAAAATCATTTAAATTAATGTTTACAAACATTATTTTAAGAAATATCTATAAATTTATTTATAAACATACACATCCTAAAACATATAAGCATAATCGTAAATACTGGCCTTATTATTCAGTTACAAGGAATGAACTTGGTGGAATAGATAAGGTTTATTTCCGTAAGAAACTTATTGCTGATAATACATTAATTCCAAAAGGTGAATGTCAAAAAGCTATGCTGGTTGCAACTGGGCCATCCATTCAAAAATGTCCAGAAGATATATTTAAAAGAAAAGATATTGATTATATTGGAATTAATGGTTCAATCTCCTTAGACCATGTTCATTTTAAATATTATGTCATCATCGATTTTAATTTTACCAGGAATCGTTTTGACTTAGTGCTCAAAGTCCTCCAAAGCCAATGTACTTTTTTTACTACCCATCGCTGTCTTGATATAATTCTCAGAAAAATCAGTCCTGATCAAATAAAATGTCAAATTAAAATCATTGAAACAATTACTGAAGGAGTAGTTGAGCGTTTTCTAGGGCCACGTATTACTATTAATCCTCATCAAGACTATTTTTATTTAGAAGGTGAAAAGGGATTTTCAAGTCATATCCGTAACTCTATTTTTGACTATTTCACAGTCTCATATGTTGCTTTACAAATTGTTTATTCATTATCGTATCAAGAGATTTACTTGGCTGGTTTAGATATGAATAATTTCAATCAGCCACGTTTTTATGAAAAAAGTTCCAATAAACAGCCTACTATGCTTGATCAGTATCTCACTGAAATATTTCCTGCATTTGAAGTAGCTTCTCGTTACTTAAATAAGCAGAATATCAAAGTTTACAATCTATCACTAAAAAGTGCGATAGAGTCTTTTGAGAAATTAGATCCTAAGCTTTTATAAAATTTGGATTCACTTTAGTTTCATTAAGTTTTTTTGAATATGCAAACCAAAAATTTTCGTGATGATATCAACGGGCTTCGTGCCTATGCAGTAATACTTGTTGTTCTATACCATTTCGGCGTCTCTGGATTTTCTGCTGGATTTTTAGGTGTAGATGTTTTCTTTGTAATTTCTGGCTATTTAATGTCTAAAATTATTATTGAAAACCTTGAAAAAAATAGTTTTTCTTTTATAAACTTTTATTTAGCAAGAATCACACGAATTTTTCCTGCATTATTCTTTGTTGTAATAGTCATGACAATCTGTGGATGGTTTTTTTTCATCCCAGAAGATTTTAAATTATTTGCAAAAGATGCAAAATATAGTCTCTCATTCTTGTCAAATGACCTATATTATCGTCAAGCAGGTGATTATTTTGCTGTAAGCTCTCACGATAAACCTTTACTCCACACATGGTCATTGTCCGTTGAATGGCAATTTTATATACTTTTTCCAATTCTTATTTATTCATATTTTAGAATTATTAAAAATAAAAAATTTTTAGGTTTATTTTTAATTTCATTGTGTATCTTGTCTTTAAGCTTCTCGATTTATATCTCTTCTAAAGATTCAATTTATGCCTTTTTTAAGCTTACTTCTCGCGCTTGGGAACTTATCGCAGGTGGTTTGGCTTTTTATTACTTCAGAACATATAAACCATCAAAATCTATAAAGATTTGTTTTGAATTTCTTGGACTTTTATGTATTGCTTTGAGTTTAATCATATTTGAGAAAAATACAATCTGGCCAAGTTATAATGCTCTAATTCCTGTCACTGGAACGTTATTAATTCTAATTGCCAATCAACAACACTCTTTTTTTACTAAATTCAAAATTATTCAAAATATAGGGAGTGCTTCTTACTCGATCTATTTGTGGCATTGGCCTATTGCATTTTTACTAGGATATTTTTTCTTCGAGAAGAATATAATCAATATCAGCTTAGGTATTCTAATTTCCCTTACTCTAGGTTGGTTAAGCTATATATACATTGAAAGTTCTAGAAAGTATTTCATTAAAATCAACAGATATTACTGCTACATATTGTTTTTTAGTATACTCATCTTCACATCTATACTTTATTCATATATCAATAAAGATGGTTTAAAAAATCGCGCAAACTCACTTTATTTACAACATAACGAAAAACTTGAAATGCCAAAAGTTTCGAATGGGTGGTGTTTTTATAATATAAAGGATGATCATAGTCTAAAGGTAGGCAACCAAGGGCTTGCATGTTATATAGGATCACAACAAGCTAATGCCCAATCAGTTCTTTTATTTGGCGATTCTTTTGCTGGTCATAATATTCCGTTTTGGCATTATATTGGAAAAGAACTTAACTTAAATATTCATGCTGTGACAACCAATTGGTGTTACCCTAGTATAGATGAGCAATTTACGGGTGATAAGAATTCAACAGCCTATCAACAATGTATAATCAATCGAAATTACTTAAAAAATAATATAAATAAGTACGATATATTGATTTTTGCAGGTCGCTGGTCTGATATTGTGCAACAACATCAACAACAAAGCTTTGACAACTTGCTTAAAATTACAAATCAATTGCATAAGAAAGTCATTATAATGTCTGAGCCTTACGCATTTGATGAAAACATTAGTATCTTATATAAACGATCATTATGGTTACATCGAAATTTTAGTCTAAATAATTATTCTGATAACATTAAAGCTCAACAGCAAAAAATAGCATTCCCCATTATTAAAGATATGGCACAACGTTATCCAAATACCCTATTACTCACACAAACAGACTTATTTGCACCTAATCATATGGCAAAAGATAATATTCCCTACTCTTTGGATGGTCGTCATTTATCTGTTTTTGGCTCCCTATCATCTAAAGATTACTTTAGTAAACAGCCAAAATATAAAATACTCAAACAGTTTGTATTATCAAAATAGATGATTTTATTCAATAACTATGCAATACAAAACAGGCTATAATTTTATATAAAAATTATAGCCTGTTTAAAACATAATAAGGCTAGCTTATATTAAAAATCAATTAAAGAACCTTTAAAATACATTCCTTTATCATAATACTGACATAAATAATTTCGCTCTTTTCCAGCAAGTTTAATTAATTTTGGATATTCTTTTGCTGGATAATTTAGCGCCATATCAATCAATATCTTTTCTTTGATCCAACGATTTTTTACCTGACAGTAAAATGCATTTTCGTCACAATCAATCAAAGTAAGACTTGGAAAAGATTTTCTAAGCACCTTTTGACATGCAACATATGCAACAAGATACTCTAAATTACTGATTCTTTGAAATATATCTTTGGTATTTTTTTCTGTATCTTTAATTTCTTGAACATATTTCTTGGGTGTTTTCTGAATAGCAAGATAAAGCTCATCATACCAATATTTAAAGAAAATATTATTTTTCACACTGGCTAAGAGCCAATTCTCCAATACAGGATAATTTAGATTTGTAGTGTTCTTCTTACGGTAATATGAAAAACTTTCAGTTTGATTTTTTTGCATTAACTCTGCAATCCAATCTAAACTCTCATAGAGGATGATACTGGCGTCCAACCAAATTCCACCATATTGATAGAGTAAATCAAATCTTAATAAATCAGCCTTTTGCTGGGGAGTTGCAGTTTCTAAAAGTGAAAAGTTAATTTGAGTATACTGATTAACATTTTCAGGGTTTAAAACATGTACTTCATAAGTCGGATTTTTTTGGCGAATATTATCAATACATTTTTCAACAAATTCAGGAAAATGACCTTCCCAATAAATCCAGATTTTCTTTGGTAATTCAATAGGCGTATCGACAGGATTAAAAACCAATTCTCCAGCATAATTATCAATTTTTTTATTGGTATGTCTAATGTTGTAATAGTACATCATATGAAATTTAGCCAAATAGAATAGTTTCTTAAAAATTTTCATATCAAAGACCTAATACTTTTATACACACAACAAAACAATGATAAGCACACTAAACACTAGTCAAAATACCCATACAGCTCAGAACTTGAAATATTAATTCATTCAAAAATAAAGATGTTTAAGCGCATACATACGATCACGCCACATCCGCTTTTGTTTTTTCAAGCCATAAGAACTGTCACGGTTTTCCTTATCTTTCCGAGAAATCCCTTGGGTAGCCACTGTACCCAAAATATCACTATCCAACCCAGCAGGTTTCACTAAGGCTGGCCAAACACCTAAGCCTTTGCCATTTTTACTGAGCCATGTTTGGAAAAAAATATCTACTGGCATGGTCATCGTTTTACCAGAAGCGACGAATGCTTCAGCACCTTTTCTTGACCAAATTAAACCTAATCCGCGGATCGGGAAATAATAAGCATGCCATAGTGAAAAATCATCAAACTTCACAATATCTTTTGCAAATTTTTTCTTTTTGGCAGCCAAATTTACCAGATACCAGTCAATATCCTGATGCCGATCTAAATATGACAAAATTTGCTCAACAGACTTTTTAAAGTTGGCCGTAATTTTCATGTCATCTTCTAAAACCACCAAATAATCTGCGTCACTTTTTAAAAACTTTTCAGCGCAGCCATAATGGCTAAGATAACAACCTAGTTCAGAATTCAGCAATCGACGACCTAAAGTTTGTTGGGTCGCAACATCATCATAGTTTTTAAACGAAGCTAAATCCTGACCACGACCATCATAAGCAGAAAACCGTTGGAATGACCAATCAACTGCTTGTAATTGTTCTGTAGCCCGTTGAAGTCTTTCATCACTACCATCAAGATTAATAAGATATGTTTCAACTTTCATGAAAAACTTCCGATGACAAAACTTGGTTTGGGATGACAGACTCAGGGAGATAATTACCAAACTTGACAATCATTGCATTTTTTACTTGGGCTGCATCTTGTACATTCAACTGATCTAAACTTTGAATACAGCCATATTTAATCTGATCTTGATCTAGTGCTTGAATAAACCCATTTAAACTTTCAGCATTTTTTAAATAAGCTAATGGTAAATCTGGCTTTAACACCGCTTCATTTTTTTGAATTTTCAAATGATTCATCAATGAAATCGGATTTAATTGCTCAACGCTACGAAACTTATATTTAATTTGTGTTTCCAATAACACCGGATGATTCAATAAATATTGACTTAAAATTTTACGATCAACGCAATGTGGATAATGATGGATTTCAAAAAATTCTTTAAATCCAAGGATATCAGCACCCAACATCTGCGCAATCACATGACCGGGCTGAATAGGTTTATTGAAATTTCGATTTAAAAATTGACGATATTTCAGTTTAGCCTTGTAGCTAAAACAACTTTTCCAATGCCCATAAGTCACAATTTTGTCTTGCTCTAGAAAATCTTCAATTTGAGCAGATGCATTAAAAAAGAAGTCATCATTTAAATAGATAAAATAATCCGACAAGCCATCAATATTCCACAACATACTTTCTATAGAGCGGGTATTAAAAGTCGGTAGAAATTGTTCATAACCCGCAAAAATTTCGCGATGATCAACCACTCGAATTTTATCGGCATCACAAAGACCTTGTGTGACAAACTCATTTAAAAATTCAGGTTGTTGACCATCCGTAACAATCAAAATATGACGGCAAAAAGGTACATACTTCAATATAGATGCAATGTTGTAATAGATTTCATCATTGCTGGCAAATCGGGTTTCACTGACTGCGTCACTGGCATCTTTACCTGTCAGGTACAAATGACGTTTACGTTTTAACTCAACATCATTGCCATCTACCCAAGCAATCACGATATCAAGGTTTTGCATCTATCTTGTTCTCAATGTTGGTCAAATAATATGAAGAGCATTATTGCCATGCATCTTTAATCCAGTCTGAAGGCAACACATAACGATACCACTTACCACCACCACCAGTAACGGCATCTGGTGGATTAATTTCACCATGAAAAATAATGATTTTGGCATCTTGTGGTTTTACTGGTGGCTTAAAATAGGCCAATGGCAGTTTTTGCAAACAGTGGTATTTATAACTTTTACACCAGTCTTTCGGCCAATAGCTGAGTTTTTTCTGTTGATCAACATACCAAGACAAATATTCTTGTTCATTTCTAAACTTGTGACTAATTTCTTTAAAGTTTTCACGAAAGTAAGGCAGAATGTCTGGAAAGGAACCCAATTTAAAACGATACACAGAACTGTTTCCAGTGACTCGCCAAGGACGTTTCCAATCATGAATTATTAAAAACTCGCCCGGATAAGTAAAGAAATCATCGATATTATCAACAATCACCACATCAAGATCTAAAAACAGCAAATTGCCTTTGAGACCATATAAGTCTGGCTCAAAAGTCGATAATTTGTTCCAGCCACGTTCTGGACTTCCTTCAGGCAATGCCAGGGGTGGAATTGGAAAACACAGAATATCCGGATTGATACCTTCTGTACGATCAGTCAGGCAGACCATTTTAAAATCAATGGTGGTATGTCGTTTGACCATGTTATACAGTCGATTGACATAGTCTGCACCATACTTGGTTCCCCATTTCATACACAAAACAATATTTTGTTCTGATTCAACTAAATTTGACTGTAAATTTGATTCATTAACCTGCATGCATCAATCTTCCACCTGAGCAATCGGCATATCATACCATTACCATAGCCAAGTTACTGTATTCGATTGCACATGCTGAACAATTTGTTTCATCAGAATATGCTATGATGCACAAACAATTTAAACGCATGATGTTTATTTCATTATTCCATAATTTTTGAGGATAGGATGCTTTAAACAATTCGTTAAAATGTCGAATACAACTTTTGCAAGCAGATTTTCTATATTAGGTTTTTATGAAAATAGCAGTCGCTGGAACAGGTTACGTTGGCTTATCCAATTCAATGATATTTGCACAACATCATGAAGTTGTTGCTGTAGATATTTTAGAATCTAAAGTTAACATGCTCAACAATAAAATATCACCTATTCAGGATGCTGATATTTCATTATTTTTAAAAGAAAAAACACTGAACTTTACCGCCACCACTGATTATGAAAAAGCCTATCGAGATGCCAATTTTGTAATTATTGCAACCCCAACGGATTACGACACTAAAACCAATTATTTCAATACACAAAGTGTCGAAAGCGTGGTTCAACAAGTCTTAACAGTTAATCCTCATGCAGTGATGGTGATCAAGTCCACCGTCCCTGTTGGCTTTACCAAAAGTCTCAAAGAAAAATTTCAGACTGAGAATCTCATTTTCTCTCCTGAATTTTTACGTGAAGGCAAAGCACTGCATGACAATTTATATCCGTCCCGAATTATTGTGGGTGAAAAGTCGGAGCGCGCACAACAGTTTGCAGATTTGTTGATCGAAGGTGCAATCAAAAAAGATAGCCCTGTTTTATTTACTGATTCTACTGAAGCAGAAGCCATCAAACTATTTGCCAATACGTATTTGGCGATGCGCGTTGCCTACTTCAATGAACTCGATACCTATGCGCAAATTTTTGGTTTGGATACCCAACAAATTATTGAAGGCGTTTGTCTGGACCAACGTATCGGAAATCATTACAACAATCCATCTTTTGGTTATGGGGGCTATTGCCTACCGAAAGATACCAAACAGCTTTTAGCCAACTACAATCATGTGCCAAGCAATTTGATTCAAGCCATTGTTGATTCAAATAGCACGCGCAAAGACTTTATTGCCGACTCAATCATTGCGCGCAATCCGAATACAGTGGGTATTTATCGCTTAGTCATGAAAAGCGGTTCAGACAATTTTAGAGCTTCAGCCATTCAAGGCGTAATGAAACGTATCAAAGCCAAAGGAATTGAAGTGATTGTCTATGAACCCACTTTACAAGAAAATGATTTCTTTAAATCTAAAGTGGTTAATGATTTAGCGCAATTTAAACAGCAAAGTGATGTGATTATTGCCAATCGCATTTCAAACGATCTCAGTGATGTACTCGACAAAGTCTATACACGAGATATTTTCGGAGCAGATGAATGAAAGTTCTCGTCACAGGTGCAGCAGGCTTTATCGGATTTAATGTTGCAAAGAAACTATTGGAACGGGGTGATGATGTTGTTGGTTTTGACAATGTCAATGATTATTATGATCCTGCTTTAAAAGAAGCGCGATTAGAAGTTTTAAAAAAGACAGCTGAACACGTTCAAGGTTCTTTTGTCTTTATTCGCGCCAATCTTGCCGATAAAGGAGTTGTTGATCAATGCTTTCAAGATCATTCATTTGATCGTGTGATTCATCTAGCAGCTCAAGCAGGCGTACGCTACTCTCTAGAAAATCCTTCCAGTTATGTAGAAAGCAATCTTATCGGCTTCACCAACATTCTTGAAGCGTGTCGCTATGCACAAACGCCACACCTCACTTATGCCAGTACCAGTAGTGTCTATGGTGCAAATACCACCATGCCATTCAGTGAAAAACATGGCGTCAATCATCCTGTTCAATTCTATGCAGCGACCAAACGCGCAAATGAATTGATGGCACACAGTTATAGTCACTTGTTTAATTTACCCACCACAGGTTTACGTTTCTTCACCGTTTATGGTCCCTGGGGACGTCCCGATATGGCGTTATTTAAATTTACCAAGAATATTATTGAAGGTCGTTCTATTCCCGTATTCAATCATGGCAATCATACCCGTGACTTTAC
Source organism: Acinetobacter baumannii (assembly GCF_016508585.1). Taxonomy (GTDB): domain Bacteria; phylum Pseudomonadota; class Gammaproteobacteria; order Pseudomonadales; family Moraxellaceae; genus Acinetobacter; species Acinetobacter nematophilus. The sequence goes on along the minus strand of NZ_JADVOP010000011.1, from coordinate 27,401 downwards.
CTTTATCTCAGATATTGTCGAAGGTGTTATTCGTTCAAGTGATCAAATTGCGCAGCCGGATCCAGATTGGGACAGCAGAAATCCCAATCCATCAACCAGTTATGCCCCATTCCGTATTTTTAATATCGGCAACAATAATCCAGTCAAATTGATCGAATACATTCATGCGATTGAGAAAGCTTTGGATAAAGAAGCCATTTTAGAATTACTCCCCTTACAGCCGGGTGATGTACCAGACACCTTTGCGGATAGTACAGCACTGGAAAATATGGTTGGTTATAAACCATCGGTTTCCGTAGAGGAAGGCGTACAACAATTTGTTGATTGGTACCGAGACTTTTATAGAGTTTAGGACAGGCCCACCTATTCATCGTATTGTTTATACCCAAGTTCAAAGCATAAAAAAAGGATTCCTACAGGAATCCTTTTTTTATGCTTTGAACAGCTTATTTTACATAAGTCAACCAATGCGCATATTTTGGATCTTTACCCTGAACCGCATCAAAGAAAGCTTTTTGAATTTTTTCAGTGATTGGTCCACGTGTACCAGTACCAATTTGACGGTCGTCATATTCGCGAATTGGCGTTACTTCAGCAGCTGTTCCTGTAAAGAAAGCCTCATCACCAATATAGAATTCATCACGTGTGATACGGCGTTCAACAACCTCAATACCAAGGTCTTTAGCAATGGTAATAATCGTTTGACGGGTAATACCGTCTAAAGCACCACCGGCGATATCCGGTGTATGTAAAACACCATCTTTCACCAAGAATACGTTTTCGCCAGAACCCTGACATACATAACCTTGAGGATCCATCAACATTGCTTCATCATAACCAGAATGTGCAACTTCTTGGTGAGCAAGAATGGACAATGTATAGTTACCTGCCGCTTTTGCCTTACACATAGTCACATTTGGATGATGATGGGTAAATGATGATGTTTTAACGCGAATCCCTTTCGCCATCGCTTCATCACCAAGATAAGCACCCCAGCTCCACGCAGCAACTGTTGCGTGAATGGTGTTATCAGTTGCAGCAATACCTAATTTTTCCGAACCAATGAAAATAATAGGACGTAAATAGCATGATGCCAATTTATTTTCACGTACCACATCAATCTGAGCTTGCTCAAGTGTTGCTTGATCAAATGGAACTTTCATTTGATAAATTTTTGCAGAATTTAACAAACGCTTTGTATGATCTTGGAGACGGAAAATCGCGGTACCATTCGGTGTTTCATAAGCACGGACACCCTCAAACACACCCATACTATAATGTAAAGTATGTGTTAAGACGTGAATTTTAGCTTCACGCCATTCAACCATTTGTCCATCTTGCCAAATAAAACCATCACGATCAGCCAAATTCATGGCGCACACTCCAAATTTTTACACAATTATTCACTTTCCAAAGCGAAAGTCGCTGTTGGATCAATTAATCTTTGCCATAACTTGCAAACGACCTCTCGGGTATCGTGCCAAACCGCTGCACTCACTTGCATATTATGATTTGCAAGTGCTAAACGGTGGCTCTCGGCGCGTTCACTGAGATAAGCTTGAATCAATGCGGATACATCGTCGCTGGATAAGCAACCTGCCTTTGCGGCATCTTCAAGGATTCGTACGTTGTCGGAATAATGGGCGAGATCAGGATTCGTCCCACTCCAGGCTAATACCACATACTGTGCCATAAATTCGATGTCAACGATACCACCTGCATCCTGTTTTAAGTGAAAAATTCCATCTTTTTTCTGATCTTTTGATGAGCCTAGATGATCTTTCATTTTTTGACGCATGCTGAGCACTTCTTGGCGAACCATTTCTTCCTGTCTCGGCAAAGTCAGAATCTTACAGCGTAATTCTTCAAACTTCGTTCTCAGTGTCGATTCACCTGCAATTGAACGAGCCCGAACAATTGCCTGGTGTTCCCACAACCATGCACTTTTCAGTTGATATTGTTCAAATGCTTTTAAACTGGTCACCAATAAACCGGCTTCACCTGATGGACGCAAGCGCGTATCCACTTCATAAACCCGACCATCCAAGGTTTGAGTGGTCATCAAGGACATAAATTTCTGGGCAACCCGCATGGCAAATTCAAAACCACTAATGGCTTTGTGACCATCTGTATCTGCTTGTTCGTCCATATAATGAATAAACACCAGATCCAAATCTGAGCCATAGCCCAGTTCAATTCCCCCGACCTTGCCATAACCAATTACACAATATGCCATATGCTCCAAAGAGCAGCGCTGACCTTCCGCATCCACAGGATAACCATGTCGCTTAGCCACTGTTTGATAGGCTAAATTCAATGTAGCAATCACTGAAACTTCCGCAATATCGGTTAAAGCATCAGATACTTTCATCAACGGACTTTCAGCCAATACGTCACTTGCTGCAACTGTCAGCACATTGGACTTTTTAAACAGGCGCAATACCCGCATTTGATCTTCGACTTGATCAATTTCAATGCGCAGCAATTGCTGGCGTAACGAATCTTCCAAATATGACCTTTGTGGCAGCTCAAAATCCATTGACAAGAACTCATCCAAAAGGACGGGATAATGGGTCAGTTCCTCACAAATCCATGGACTTACTGTCGCCATTTTAACCAGGCGCTGCAATGCCCCTTTGCTTTCAATCAGCATCACTAAATACACCGTACGGCGCATTACAGACTCGACCAATGGCATCAAACGCATCAATGCGACTTGTGGGCTATTCGACTGTAAAACTGCTTCGACCAAATGTGGCCAAAACTCTTTTAAACGCTGAACCGCTTTTGCTGGCAATTTTTTAATGGCATGACCATACCAAAATTCATGGATTAAATTTTTGGCGTCATCATCCAGAATATCATTGAGTTGGCTTTCAAGTTGGCTATAACTTTCGATAGGTGATTCAAGCCCTTTTTCTTTAATCAGATGCTCGAATTGGAATGTCACCTTTTCTCGTTTTTGATTTAAAAAGTCAATAAAATCATTCCAATCTGCAAAGCCTAAAGTATCAATCAGTCTTTGACGTAACTCAGGCTCGGTCGGTAAAGATTGGGTTTGTTGATCATTCAGTGCTTGAATCGCATGTTCAACACGGCGTAAGAATAAATATGCATCTTCTAGATCAGCAACCGATTGCGAATCCAGCAATCCAACCTCACCTAAATGCTGAAGACTGACGAGACATTGACGATCTTGCAGCTCTAATTTAGCGCCACCATAAATCAATTGAAAAACCTGGACAATAAACTCAACTTCTCGAATTCCCCCTGCACCCAACTTGATGTCATCTGCAATATTACGACGTGCAACTTCGCGCTCAATCATGGCTTTCATTTCACGCATGGCTTCAAATGCGGTGTAGTCGACATATTTACGGAATACGAATGGACGTGTCATGTCCAATAGACTGTCACCCTCTTGTCCACCCGTAATAATACGCGCCTTGATCCATGCATAGCGCTCCCACTCGCGCCCATGCTGACTGAGATATTTTTCCAAAGCGACATGACTAATCGCAAGTGCAGAACCATCCCCCCAAGGACGCAAACGCATATCTACACGAAAAACAAAACCATCCGCAGTAATATGATCCAGCAAATAGATCAGCTTCTGTCCCCACAAGATACAGAACTGCTGTACATCGATACATTTCCGTCCATTGCTTTCACCCTGTTCATCAAAAGCAAAAATCAAGTCGATATCACTTGATAAATTGAGCTCTTGCGCACCCAGCTTGCCCATACCAATCACGATCAGATCTTGAATCTTACCGTTATACCCAACTGGCTCACCATGTTTGGCAATGAGTGGAATCCGTGCAAAATCTTTGGCTGCAACGATACAAATATCAGCAAAATCAGAAAGTTCACGGGTCAATGTCACAACATCGGTGAGTTGATTGGCATCCTGCCAGATCCAACGAAACATCAAACGCGCACGGAGTATCCTTAATACACGCATCCACGTAATTTCATCTTGAATCGCTGCTAAATTAGCATCCACGAGGTGTTGAATTTGCTGGGTACTGAGCGATACTTGAAATTGGTCAATTGCATAATCATGTTCTAATACACTCTGATGTAGACTTAATACTTGTTCTGCATACTGACTGGCATGTAAGGTTTTTTGCAATTGCTCAGCATTCATTAGAAAAGCCTGTACTGATGTTTTATATGATTATTTATAGCAGTTTGCTTTACTGTTAGGGAATTTTTTATCGTTTTATCAAAAGTCATAGATTAAAAAAACATCAAAAACACACATCCACCCCTTTAAAATTCACTTCATACTTTTTGAATACTAGAAAATTTTTACCTTGTCTGACTTTAGGTCCGTATCGACCAAAGACTGGTGGGTATTTTTTGCCGCAGGGAGTGCAACAATAAATGTTGTTCCCTCACCTTTTTGAGAGCTGACCGATATCTGCCCATGATTTAAGTCAACAAATCTCTTGCACAACACCAATCCCAAACCAGTACCCTGCTCACCAATGGTACCTTTTATACTGGCTTTGAGTTGTGGTTCAAACACCTGTTCAATCTGTGGCTGAGTCATGCCCAAACCAGTATCATGAATAATGATTTCAATACGGTTTCCCACAGGCTGAGCAGAAATTGTCACTTTGCCTGTACCATCAGTTTGCGTAAATTTCAAAGCATTGGAAACTAAGTTTTGAATAATGGAAGTCACCATATTCATATCTGCAAAAACAGTTAAATCTTCAGCAACATTTTCAATCAATTGAATATTTTTATTCACGGCTAAAGGTTGCAGTATATCGTAAACAATTTTAGTGGTCTGTTTGAGCTTAAAATTAATCGGATGATATACAAAACGACCACCTTCAGACATCGCCCAATTGAGTAAATTTTCAAGTAAAGCATATGTGGACTGCAAGGTATCATGCAGATATTGTGCAATACTATGAATATTGTCTTCGTCCAGGCTTTCTCGCTCATTGGCTAATACATCAGAGAAACCAATCAGGCCATGGAAAGGCGCACGCAAATCATGGGCAATCACCTGAAAAAACTTGGTTTTACTAAAATTGAGAGCACGTTCTTGCTCATAAAGTTCATAATAGTCTTGAGACTCCGACTTGCGCTGCAATATCGTCACCAGGTCATCACTCAACTCTTCTAATAATAGTTTTTGTTTGGCTGTAAAACCCTCATTCTGGTGATCATAAAAATAGACATGCGCGATGGATTCGTTGTCTTGAAGTTTAAAATCATAAGCAATGAGCCGTGTATGCGGAAGACCAATCTCCTTTATATAATCTGAACATTCCTGATAACTTGGATGTGTATTCTCCACGATTAAATCATTTTTAAAATTTGGAAAAAGACTGGGCTTTGGAGAAATATAGGCAGCAACAAAGTCACATTGGGTATTTGCAGCCCATGCATAAGGTTCATTGTGAAAGGTAAAAAAGGCATTTTCGACATTCAGAATAGCACGAACGATTCTCATATAGCGCTCGATTTTATTATCCTGTGTATAAGCCCCTAAAATGAGCGACAATCGACATGCACTGAGTTGCTCAGTTTGATGAGAGTCTAAGAATTCTAGTTTCATGTTTACCTCATTTTCACTTTCAGTTCACACGTTGTTGATTAAACTCACCCATTTCTAATATCAATTTCTTTTTAAATGAATAAAAACTTAATTCGAAAAATAAAAAAATAGCATCAAAGACGTAGATGTACATTTACAAATGTTCACACAAAACACTATAACAGCAATACTTTTAAATAAAACAAAAAAATTTAAAAATCATATTTTTGTAATAAAAGATTGTGCAACAAATCACACTACTTTTTGATTTTATGAACTGCAAGAAACAAAAAACCCAAGCTGTTTGTACTGGCTTGGGTTTTGCTGAATCAACAAGGATTCTATATTCTGGTCCCGAGGGTCGGACTCGAACCGACACGTCATCGCTGACAGTGGATTTTGAGTCCACCGCGTCTACCAATTTCACCACCTCGGGAGAGGTTGTGTGCGTATAATAGCGCGTTTCATTTTCTTGTCAACGACAAGTTTTCACATTTGTCTAAATTTAACGCACATCTGGTTTTTTTGGATTATAAATCACCAATTTCAGCCTTTAATTTGAAAAAAGACTATACTAGGCGCAGTTTTTAAATCTCAAATGCCAGTTTTTCTTTCCCATGATGCAACTCTCCGATTTCAGTTTCGAACTTCCAGATGAACTTATCGCACGCTACCCGCTTGAAACACGTAGCGCTTCCCGCCTTTTACATCTCAATGCAGATGGTTCATATCAAGACCATTGCTTCACCGATATCTTGGATTTATTCGATGAAGGCGACTTGATGGTACTCAATGACACCAAAGTCATGAAAGCACGCCTTAAAGGTAAACGAGCATCAGGTGGCGCAATTGAAGTCTTGGTAGAACGCATTTTTGACCAGACCATTGCGCATTGCCACATCAAAGCGAGTAATTCACCTAAAGCGGGGGCAGAACTCTTCATTGGCGTAGATGGCGTCAAAGCCACTGTTCAGGGCCGTCATGAAAACTTATTTATCGTCGAGTTTTCTCAGCCAATTTTGCAGGTTCTGGATCTATATGGGCAACTCCCTATTCCTCCTTATTTTAATCGTGAAGCAGAAGCGATCGATACAGAACGCTATCAAACCGTATTTAATGATCCGACAAAGTTAGCAAGTGTCGCAGCACCCACTGCAAGCTTGCACTTTGATCAGGACTTATTACAAAAATTAGAACAAAAAGGCATTAAAAAAGCTTTTGTGACTTTGCATGTCGGCGCAGGCACTTTTTTACCTGTGCGTACAGATGATATTGAAAATCACATCATGCACAGTGAATGGTGTGATGTACCAGAAGCAACAGCAAAACTCATTCAAGAAACCAAAGCACGTGGGAATAAAGTTATTGCAGTCGGTACCACAGCAACACGAGCATTGGAAAGTGCTGCACAAGCTTCTGGAGGAAAAATTGCTGCATGGACAGGAGATACCCAAATCTTTATCTATCCCGGCTATCAGTTTTGTGTGGTTGATCGTTTGATCACGAATTTCCACTTGCCTGAATCGACATTGTTAATGCTGGTTGCTGCATTGTCCAATCGAGACAATATTTTAAATGCTTATAGACATGCAGTTGAGCAAAAATATCGTTTCTTTAGTTATGGCGATGCCATGCTCATTGAGAATGCAATGACTGGACAAATAATAGCTGAATAGCTTTACACCATCATTCACAGCACGATCTGCAAAGTGTTCGAAAATGGATACTTTGCATTTAAAATCATTTTTTCGTTACAATTAGACTTCTGAAAGCTCCTCACAATAATGAATAAAGATGAATGATTTACTGACAAAAATTCAAAATGCGTTTAGTCAACAACATGTCAATAATGGTAAAACCCAAAGTAATATTGATTCAATCAATCAGTTATTAGCATCGACTGAAAATTTTGATCACTTGATCGAAAAGTTAAAGCATTGGCAAGATGACCCCAGCCTGTCTATTCAAAATTATACATTTTGGCTTTTTATCTGTATGGGAATTAGCTGTGTCATCCTAGCTTTTTTTAGCCATTCAGTTCTATTTCTATTTGCGATCGCAAGTATTGCCTTTGCGTTTTATAAACGCACTTCCACCCAACCCCTCAATCAACTCATAGATTATATCCAGCAAAAAAATTTAGAAGCCAAATATCAAATTCGCTTCTTTCCAAATGAAACGGATAACAGAATTATCTCCCCTTATGATTTTCCATTATTTGGCTTAGGAGACTACGAAAATTCAATTCGCAATACCATTTACGGTACTTGGCAAATTGACGCTTTCATCTATCCCTATATGCTGTTTAATTATCATTATGTTGATGAAGTTGAAACACGTGATTCGGAAGGAAAAACAAAAACCGAATATCGTCATTATGATTTATGGGGGATCATCGTCGAGAATTTTCCAACACAGGGCATCAGTATTTCATCCAAACAAAACCGCGCTTGCCGGCTCGGAACAAAATGGTCCAGTGGCGATATCCGCTTTGACAATCAATATCAACTCAGCGGAACTAACGAAATGCGCTTGGCTAAATTTTTCAGTCCCAATCATGTACTGGTGCTTGATCAGGCAATGTCCCGTTTCAAAGGTGATTTTTACGTTCATCCACAACACCCTGCACTGTGTTGGTTATTTAAGATTGACATCACCAAACCACACCTGCCAGTGGGGCAGGTCCAGACTGTACATGACCTCGCCGCACAATTGGAAAGCATGAGCATGCCTGATTATGAGCAACTTAAACAATCGCTCTTAACAATACTGCAAGAAGTTCAACCGAACACACCAGTAAATAAGTTTTAAAAATAAATAAGTTAATTGGTAATTAGTGTGATTTATCCGATAATTATCGATAAAATATTTAAAATTTTAGTTGCTGAAAAGCCAAATCATGATGAGCAGTTATGCCTATAGAAACCGTTGAGCGATTATTGCATTATCGCACTCGAAAAAATCAGCATGTGATGCGTAACATAGCTCGACTGTGGGATATTGGGCAACAGGCTCAATCTGCCCAAGATATTTTGGATGGTCTACATCCGTGGGGAGAAAGCAAAGATCTATTTTTTTATAATGTCATTCCTCGATTTCTGTTTATTGTGGGAATACTGACTGCTGTAATTGGTTGGTTTTTTCATCCATTCATCCCCTACCCACTCGTATTCTTAGCTGGATTGTTATGCTGTTTTGCTGCCTATTTAATTTATGAACCGAGTGATCCAATTGATCAAGTCATTGCTTTTCTTGAACAGAAGATCATGCTGCTGAGATATGACTTACATTTCAATAAAACTCCCAGTCATATCTCAACCACAACCAATACCTTATTGGTGATGAGCAGATTGAAACAAACCTTTCCATTTTTTGCCCAAGGCAATGTCTCAAATGAAATCGAGCAATTCGCCTCTACCCTATGGTTTGATGGAGAAAAAGAACATCATGTGATGCTATTTCACTATCATTATATTGATGAATTTTCACTCCCGAATAGCCAAGGTGAAAAACAGAAAATCAGAGAGATTCACAAAGACCAATGGGGTGCCTTTATTTTTCAAATGCCTGCATTGGGATTTGCTGCCAGTAATAAACATCATGAATTCGCACCGCCCTATACACAACGCTGGAAAACTGCGGATATTTTGGTGAACCAAAACTTACATATCTTCGGCTATAATCAACATCAATTGGCGCGAATCATTAGTCCCAGTATCACCTTAAAATTAAGTGATTTTTTTCAACAATATTCCGGTGATATTGTTTATCATTTTGAGGAAAATATGTTGTGCTACATGGGTGATCAAAACTTATTTCGAATTGCTCGAAAAAAGCAAAGTCCTCAGGACATCTCGGCACTGCGTGGACATTTAAGAACATTAACCATGCCTGAATATGAAAAATTCAAACAGAGCATGCTAAACTTGATTTCATAAATCATAAGGAATAATCAGAATGGGTTTAATCATCTTTATTGGGATTTTTGTCGCAATTGTTGTTTGGGGCATACTGGTCAGAAATAATATCGTGCGTTATTTCAATGCCACCCAACGCGCATGGGCTGAAGTGGCTAATTTTGAGCGTCAAAAAGTCAAAACACTTGAAACGCTTGAACAGACATTGGCGCAATATACTCAGTTTGAAAAATCGACCTTAGAAAAAGTGACTGAACTGCGTCAGCAAATTTTAAATTTGAACCTCAACAATACAGATGTTTCACAATTGCAACATGTTGAAAAACTCAATCAGGACTTAATGAAAAGTTTAAATGTGGTGGTAGAAAACTATCCTGAACTGAAAGCAGATACCTTATATGCAAAAATGATGGATGATATTCAAGAGCAAAATGAAAATGTCGGGGCAGCAATTACAATCTTCAACCGTAATGTTGAGGAGTTTAATAACACCATCGAAATTTTCCCGAATAATATGATTAATACCATTACTTTAGCCAAGAAAACTATTCGTCCGTTTTCAGATAATGTGGTGACTCAAAATTTTGATTACAAACCCAACTTCAATTAATCATCATTACCATTGTCTCAAATATTTTTCATGCCTTCTTAGATCATTTCCAAGGAGGTTTTTTTGATTTGTTCCTTGAATTCCATCTTTAGCTTTACATCTAGCCACCCCAGATTATTCATACCAGTGATTTGATTTCATTCATTGATACCCAGTCAACGCTATATTTTTATACACATCATGTATTTTGTACTTTGGTATCATCACTGGTTTTTATCATAAGGCAACATCAAGGCAACCTTGTTGGGCAGAATTATGAGCAAAAACACAGAACTGCCTTGTTTGCATTACAAGCATGCTGTTCGACAGGCAATGGGTTAAGCAAAATGCGGATTCGTCTACGCCAATTTATTTCAAGCCTAGATGGCAAAGCGTGGCAGTAAAAGCCTTCTATCATTCAACAATAAATTCATCGCATTGATTTTATTGATCAATAGAAATTATATTTTAATGTATGGATTTTTATAGATGTTGAGTATAAATCTACCTTAAAACCTATAGATAAATCATGATTTGCAAATCACGATCCTCATCGAAGATTATAAATATGGATAGGCTTAAGATAAAAATGACATTCTGTTAAATTTCTGATAATTTTCAAACCGCTAAAAAAAATGACTATTTTTAGAACAAAACGATCAACTTATAAAAAACAATCTTAAGATTGGAGCTATACAATGTTAAAAAAACTATTGATGATGTTATGCCTATGCCTTATGTGGCAGATTCCTGCTCAAGCAAAAGGACTGTTGGTTTTCAATACCGGTGATGAAATGTTTAAAGTGGGAGCTTTTCCACAAGAACTCATCAGCCAATATGAAGACCTCAAGAACTTAAATGTGGGCTACAAATGTAGTCACTTTGGAATTTTATGGGCAGATGTAAGAACTTGGGATTGCACACTGGTTGGCATGGCCGATGCTGAACCAGATACTTTTTATGAATTACCAGAAGATGTGATTGCATCCTTAAATAAAAATCCTGATTACCAAGAAAACAAAATGCAGCGTAATTTCTGGAATCATTATGGAATTTTCATCTTGGTTCTCGTGATCATTGGTTTAATTGCCATGAGTCGCAAAGCCAAAGATTAATCTGATAGCTGAACTAAAAAAGTGGGCTAAAGTCCACTTCTTTTATAAAAATAAAATAAAAATATCCATGATAAACAAAATACAAACATCATTCGAAAATTTATTTCCCCACCATAAATCAAGTCGCGTCTTAAATTTTTTAACACGATGAAAAATAACATGACTGGTATTCAACCCTAAAATCAGGGAAAATAGCCCCTTTTGCAATTATCAATCAGCGAACTGTTTTTTCGCCAGATTTAGGTCATTTATGAAGTTTGAAAAATTAGGTCAGTCGGGGCGTGCTCGTCGTGGCCGTTTAACTTTGGCGCATGGTGTCGTTGAGACGCCGGTGTTTATGCCTGTCGGAACATATGGTACTGTCAAGGGTATGCTGCCACGTGATATTGAAGATATCCAAGCGCAAATCATATTAGGAAATACCTTTCACCTTTATTTACGTCCTGGATTAGATGTCATTCGTGAACACGGCGGTTTGCATGAGTTTATGAAATGGGGCAAGCCTATTCTGACTGATTCAGGCGGTTTCCAAGTGTTTAGTCTTGGTGCCATGCGTAAAATTAAAGAGGAAGGTGTGACATTCCGCTCTCCGATTGATGGATCAAAAGTCTTTTTATCACCTGAAATTTCAATGGATATTCAGCATGCATTGAACTCAGATATTGTGATGATTTTTGATGAATGTACACCTTATCCTGCAACACATGAAGAAGCGCAAAAGTCATTGCAACTGTCATTGCGCTGGGCAAAACGTTGTAAAACTCAACATCATGATGTGCTCAAAAATAAAAATGCCTTGTTTGGAATCATCCAAGGTGGCATGTATGAAGACCTGCGTGATGAATCTTTAAATGGTTTAAAAGAAATTGATTTTGATGGTTTTGCGATTGGTGGTCTCTCTGTCGGTGAACCAAAAGAAGAAATGATCAAAGTTTTGGATTATCTTCCTGCGAAAATGCCAGAAGACAAACCTCGTTATTTAATGGGTGTAGGAAAACCAGAAGACATTGTCGAAGCGATTCGTCGTGGTGTCGATATGTTTGACTGTGTAATGCCGACACGTAATGCACGAAATGGCCATTATTTTGTTACAGATGGCTTGGTCCGCATTCGTAACAGTCAATATCGCCATGATCAACGTCCATTAGACCCTCACTGTGACTGTTACACCTGTACAAACTTCACTCGTGCTTATTTATTCCATTTAGAAAAATGTGGTGAAATGCTCGGTTCAATGTTGGGTACAATCCATAATTTGCGCTATTACCAACGCTTTACCCAAGATATTCGTGACGCTTTAGATCAAGGCACTTTTGATGAATACGTGACAGATTTTTATCAACGTCGCGGCTTAGAAGTCCCACCTTGTCCTGTGGACTAATGCCCCAATATCAAGCTGAATTGAAGATTAATTCAACAGTATTTGCGCTGAAACCCAAGACAAGGTAAATTGCAGAACAAGTCGATTTAAAAGCCATGCAAATGGCAGAAAATTTTTAACATTAGGAAACTGAAATGAGTTTATTTATTTCTTCTGCTCACGCTGCGGCAGCGCCTGCACAAGGTCCAGGCATGATGGCAAACATTTTGATGATCGTTGTATTTATCGCGATCTTCTATTTTCTCATCTGGCGTCCTCAAGCAAAACGTGCAAAAGAACACCGTACTTTGATTGAGAGCTTAGGTGTGGGCAGTGAAGTTGTATTTGCAGGCGGCTTAATGGGTCGTATCCTGAAAATCGACGGAGACTTTGCAGTGGTTGAACTGAGCAAAGGAAATGAAGTCAAAGTTCAACGTGCAAGCGTTATTTCAGTTCTGCCTGAAGGCACATTAAATAACCTTTAATCATAAAACGGTCGTGCACTTAGCACGACTTTTTCATTTTAAGAAGAAAGCGAATGCGTTACCCTGCATGGAAATATTTATTGATTCTAGTGGTACTAGTAATCAGTACATTATACGCGCTGCCAAGTTTATATCCTGATGAACCTGCTGTTCAAATTTCGGGTGCCAAGGCTGGTACCACGATTGACAAATCAGTGATACAAAAAGCAGAGCAAATTTTAAAAAGTGAAAATATTAGCAGTCATGATAATACTTTCACCAACAATGCTGCCCTCTTACGTTTAAGCACATCAGAAGCCCAGTTAAAGGCAAAAGATGTACTGAGCAAAGGTTTGGGCGAAAACTATACGATTGCCTTAAACCTTGCGCCAACAACACCTGAGTGGCTACAAAAAATTGGTGCCAAGCCAATGAAGCTCGGTTTGGACTTGCGTGGTGGTGTCCATTTCCTACTTGAAGTAGATATGGACAAAGCGATTGCACAACGTATGGAAACATCAGCAACTGATTTACGTCGTGAATTCCGTGACAACAAGATTAATTTCAATAGTCTTGCATTGAATAACAATGTAATTACCATCCAGTTTGCCAATAATGATGACCGTGCAGCGGTTATGGATTTCTTACGTCGCGATGGAAATAAATATAATCAACAAGCTTTAGCTACGGATACGGGTTCTACGCTTAAGTTGACCTATAACGATGCGACCAAGCAAGACATTCAGTCTTATGCATTGAACCAGAACTTAACCACGCTACGAAATCGTATTAACGAATTAGGTGTCGCTGAGGCATTGGTGCAAAGTCAAGGCAGTAACCGTATCGTGGTTGAACTGCCGGGTGTGCAAGATACTGCTGAGGCAAAACGTGTCTTGGGCCGTACTGCAAACTTAGAATTCCGTTTAGTTTCAGACTTAAATGATCAGTATATTGACCGTTTTACAGGTAAATACAATGGGCAACCTTTACCGCCGGGTACTGAAGTTTTTGCTTATGAATCGCTAGACAGTGGTCGTGAGTTGTTATTAAACCGCAACCGTATTTTAACGGGTGAACGTGTCCAAAACGCATCGAGTGGCTTTAGTCAGGATACTGGTGGCGCTGAAGTAAATATTACTTTAGACACTGCTGGCGGCAAGTTGATGTCGGATGCAACACGTAACGCGGTGGGTAAACGCATGGCCGTTTTGTTTATTGAAAATAAACAGAAAATTACCTCGGTTCCAGATCCAGTTACAGGTGCAATGACTGAAGTCCGTACGCCATATACAGAATCTGTAGTAATCAATGCTGCGAACATTCAAGCTGTATTAGGTTCATCTTTCCGTATTACAGGTCTGGATTCACCTCAAGAAGCCTCTGAGCTTGCGTTGATGCTTCGTGCAGGTGCTTTGGCTGCCCCAATGTACTTTGTCGAAGAACGTGTGGTTGGTCCTAGCTTAGGTCAAGAAAATATCGATAAAGGTGTACTTTCTACACAAGTTGGTTTCATCCTGGTTGCGCTTTGGATGATCGTATTCTTCCGTTTATTTGGCTTAATTGCTGATATTGCCCTGGTGATTAACCTGGCAATGCTTCTGACCGTCATGTCCTGGATTGGTGCTTCGTTGACCTTGCCCGGAATTGCGGGGATCGTGATCACAATTGGTATGGCGGTAGATGCCAACGTACTCATCTGTGAGCGAATACGAGAAGAAATGCGCTGGGGAGCCTCCCCCAAACAGGCTATTATTGCGGGTTATGATCGAGCCTATAACACTATTCTCGACTCAAACTTAACCACATTCTTGGTTGCATTTATTCTGTTTGCGATTGGTACAGGTCCGATCAAAGGTTTCGCTGTTACACTGATGATTGGTATTATTTGCTCAATGTTTACTGCAATTACAGTCACTCGTGCAATTGTCCAACTCGTATACGGCCGTAAACGTAACTTGAATAAGTTGAGCATATAGGAGATCGAAGATGACTGATGTGACTCAACCGAAAAAGAAATATGGCCGCCCTGATGATGAGCATGTAATTAATTTCATGAAGATTGCCAAACCTGCGGCAATCATCTCGATCATTCTTACAATTGCCAGTATCTTCTTTATTGCAACCAAAGGTTTAAATCTAGGTCTAGATTTTACAGGTGGTGTTTCTGCTGAATTGAATTATCAACATGCAGCAAAACCTGCTGACGTGATTGCAAACCTGGACCAAGCCGGCTTTAAAGATGCTGTTGTACAGACTTTAGGTTCAAATAAAGACCTTATTGTTCGTATGCCTGCACAAGATCTGAAAGTCGAAGACTTAAGCAACACCATCACCAAAGCCGTTCAATTACCGAACAATGCAGCGGTTGTCCACAAAGTGGACTCTGTGGGTGGTCAAGTGGGTAATGAACTGTATTTGCGTTCTGCGGGTGCAGTTGCACTTGCAATGTTGCTGATGCTGATCTATGTCACCATTCGCTTCGAGTTTAAACTTGCAGTTGGTGCTGTCCTTTCATTACTGCATGATGTGATCGTAACGATTGGTATTTTTGCAATGATGCAATGGCCGTTTGACCTGACTGTTTTGGCAGCTATTCTTGCATTAATCGGTTTCTCGTTAAACGATAACATTGTTGTATCTGACCGTATTCGTGAAAACTTCCGCAAGATTCGTGGTGCAACGCCGTTAGAGATCGTCAATATTGCATTGACTGAAACCTTAAAGCGTACCATCCATACCTCAATGACCCTCTTGCTGGTTGTACTTGCAATGATGTTCTTGGGTGGCGATGGTTTACACTGGTTCTCTGTTGCAATGTTTATTGGTGTATTTGTGGGTACTTACTCATCAATCTATATTGGTACTGCATTTGCATTGTGGCGTGGTCTAAACCGACAAGACTTTATTGTACAGGTTAAACCTGAATTTGAAGATGAAGAACATATTCCTCACTAAAATTTAGTTTTTCTTGTGCTAGAAGCCCATCTTAGGATGGGCTTTTTTATGTCTCAATATCAATTAGAATTTGTGCGAATGTTGTTTTTTCATGATTTATCAAACAGAGTAAGCCTCTGTAGGTACAGGGTTAAACGACATACATAGGACTAAACCACATAAAAGTGAAGAGCTTTTTTTACATTATTGTCAGACTAAAAAAATTTAAAATAGCGATTATCGAGCATAGTATTTTTCAGTTGAATAATACTTGGTTTTTTCTTTCCATTTTCCATTAATTAATTGACGCTCTGTAACTTTAACCTGATTTCCACTTGAAGTAAGCTCATCTTCAATAGACTCGCGAACCAGCAATAAACCTTTTCCAGGTACAACTTGATACTCAGAACGAATATGGTAGCAACAGCCACTTTTATTAAAGGTAATGATCCGTTTACGCTTTTTGTCCAGCTCAAACATACCTAAATTTTCTTGAGTGAGCACAGACAGCTCCTGACTCAAAACAAATTGATTCTTGCTCTGATTAAATACATAAATATCATACACAGGACCGCCATAAGAACCATAATTGCCGTTTCTAATCGCAAGGTCTTGTGTTCCATCGAAGTTAAAATCATCAAAAATCAAAGGACTTTGTTCACCATAGAGCTGTATCACATTAACACTCGGTTTAAAATTTTCATCCAAATACATGGTCAGTTCATCAGAATGAAATGCTTGAAATACCGTTTTACTGCCCTTTTTAAATAGTTTTACTTCGGCCTTGGCACCACATTCATCTTTTTCACACGCAATCTCAATCCTGGCATCATAGTGTTTAGAACCATTTTGAATTTCAAAAACTTGTGCGTGCGCTATGGACAAAAAAAGTGCCAGACAAATTCCTGAGCTTTGATGGATTATTTTAAATGGTTGCTTCATCATTTTTATTCAGTCAATTTTTATCAAAATCATAGCATTAAAATGACTGGAATAAAAAACCGCCCGAAGGCGGTTAGGCTCCCTCCCTGATCAAAGGAGGGTTGGGGGGATTTAATCCGCTATTGGCTTAGTGCCCACCACCATTGATTGCTTTGGTCATCTCTTCAACAACTTTCTTGGCATCACCAAAAATCATCATGGTTTTGTCATTGTAGAACAAGTCATTGTCTAGACCCGCATAGCCTGTTGCCATAGAGCGCTTGATAACCATAATGGTACGTGCTTTATGTGCCTCAAGAATCGGCATACCATAAATCGGTGAACTCGGATCATCTTTAGCCGCAGGGTTAACAACGTCATTCGCACCAATCACCAACACCACATCTGTTGCAGGAAAGTCTGAGTTAATCTCATCCATTTCCAAAATATCTTCATATGCAACATCAGCTTCAGCCAACAATACGTTCATATGACCAGGCATACGACCCGCAACTGGATGGATTGCAAAACGAACAGTTACCCCTTGCTCTTTCAATATTTCACACAATTCTTTCACTGCATTTTGTGCACGCCCCTGCGCCATACCGTAACCCGGTACAATCACGACGCTGTCAGCATTTGACATCAAGAAGCCCGCATCATCCGCAGAACCAGAACGGTAGTTACGCTGAACCTGCTCACCTTTGTCCGCAGAAGCAACTGCCGCACCCCCCATCGCACCACCAAACAGGACATTGATGATTGAACGGTTCATTGCTTTACACATGATATAAGACAGAATCGCACCTGATGAACCCACCAGCGAGCCAGCAACAATCAGCATGTTGTTTTCAAGAGTAAAACCAATACCTGCTGCTGCCCATCCAGAGAATGAGTTCAACAGTGAAACCACAACAGGCATATCACCACCACCAACTGGTGCAATCCATACCCAACCGAATGCCAGTGCCAATGCAGTCATTGCCCAGAATGCTTGCATATTGCCTGTGCTAAAGAAGTACACTCCACATGCCAGCATGGCAAGGAAAATGATCGCTTGAACTGGTTTAACCCAAGCACCTGAAATGGTTTTTGCCCATTTCTTTGCAGCTAACTTACCATAAGCAAACACAGATGCAGTAAAGGTAATCGCACCAACAAAGCAACCTACAAACAATTCAAATAAATGAACCTTGCTCATATGGGCATGCTGTACGCCTGCGGCAGTTAAAGCAGATTCATGCTGCGTGAATAAAACTGTCAATTGGTTGTTATGTAAAATCGCAGCAATCGCAATCAATACCGCAGCCAAACCCACCAGTGAATGCATCAATGCTACAGTTTCAGGCATTTGCGTCATTGGAACAGTACGAGCACGTGCAATACCCACGATAGCGCCCAACACCATTGCTCCACCAATCATCCAAACTACAGGATGATCTGCAACAAAGAAGGTGGTGATCACGGCAATCGCCATAGCAATCATACCGTAACGGTTACCTGCAATCGCAGTTTTAGGACCTGAAAGACCACGTAGAGTCAAAATAAAAAGGACCGCACCAACAAGGTAGAACCAATCCGCATACTCTCGAATAAATTCCATAGATTAGCCCTCTTTTTTCTTTTGCTTTGGCTTAAACATTTCAAGCATGCGTGCAGTCACTGCGAAACCGCCAAAAATATTAATACTTGCCAAGAACACTGCAATTGCACCAAGCACACTGACAACATTCACAGACTGAAATTGTACGTTTGCTTCAACAACACCCGGAATTCCCACAGTTTGCAGCATTGCACCGACAATAATAATCGAGGACAATGCATTGGTTACCGCCATTAACGGAGTATGTAATGCAGGTGTAACCCCCCAAACCACATAGTAACCAACAAAAATGGCCAAGACGAAAATAGTAATAGTTTCAACCATGATGACTCTCCTTAACCACGCTTCAGCAGTACTTGACCGCCATGAGTTACTAGAAGTGCTTTTTGAATTTCGTCTTCCTGATTGATCGCAAAATTTTTCTCTTTATCAAACAGGGTTTCAACAAAATTAAATACGTTACGTGCATACAAAGCTGAAGCTTCTGTTGAAACTGTAGAAGGAATATTTGGAATGCCCAAAATGGTCACACCATTATCCGTGACAACATTTTCACCATTTTTGGAGCCTTCAACGTTTCCACCCGTTTCCACTGCCATGTCCAGAATGATTGAACCTGGTTTCATTTTGGCAACGGTTTCAGCCTTAATTAAACGTGGAGCATCACGACCTGGCAGCAACGCAGTTGTAATCACGATGTCTGCATTTGATACCGCTTTATCTACGATGACAGCTTGATCTTGAATATATTGCTCACCCGGCATCCAGCCATAACCATTTTTAGCAGCATCGGCAGCCTTTTGCTTCTCTTCGTCAGACATCGGAACATCCAGCCACTTGCCGCCCAACGATTCAACTTGATCACGCGCAGTTGGTCGTAGATCTGTGGCTTCAACCACAGCGCCCAAACGTTTTGCTGTTGCAATTGCTTGAAGACCTGCAACCCCAACCCCCATAATGACGACACGTGCTGGTTTAACTGTACCAGCAGCAGTCATGAGCATAGGGAACATTCGTTGATATTCCGCAGCGGCAAGAAGCACTGACTTATAACCTGCAAGGTTGGCTTGAGAGGACAATACATCCATATTCTGCGCACGTGAAAGTGTACGAGGCAAAAGCTCTAACGCAAATGCAGACACTTGTTGTGACGCAAATTGGTCAAGTTCAGTATTGCGATACGGGTCAAACATTGCGACAACGGTTGTACCCGCAGCAAGTTTTTGAATTTCGTCTCCTTGCGGTGAGCGAACTTTCAGAATCATTTGACTGCCCGTATAGGCATCATCCGTGATCTTGGCGCCCACTTGTTCATAAGCACTGTCAATATATGCAGCTTTTTTACCGGCTCCACGTTCAATGACAATGCTATGACCAGCACCAATCAACTTTTTTACTGTCTCTGGCGTTGCAGCTACACGGTTTTCACCGACGACAGTTTCTTTTGGGATTCCAATCTGCATGAGCGTTCCTCAAGCTAATTTTTCTTTAAGTCAACATCGTCGATAAACGATGCTTCCCCCAGATGCGTTTGTTATGAATTTTTGGATTCTAATTGAACTTTTTTAAAATACCACCCAATATTTATTTAATAAATACCCATATTTTGAACTGATGATTCATAAATATCATTACAAGATATACCTACTATTCAATTTATTGTATTTTTCCTGTAATACTCAGCGTGCATTTTTGGTCCTCGATTGACTCCTGTTCGTATAATTGATGTTTTTTCCACCACTTCCTTGCTTTTTTTCAGCGAAACCCACTGTAATGGATTGGCATTTATGGCATTTTTTTCCCTATTTCCAGCATTTAATTTGCCGCTCAAATACACTATAAAACAATAGATTTAAGCTAGATTTCATTCCCAGTATTGGCATTTCTGACAATTTATAACTGTTTCAATCCAGCTTGAATTGGCTTTTTATGACATTTTTTTAGTCAATAATGTAAGTCTATTTTCATTCCATTTTTTAATTTCATTAATAAAAAAAAGTACTTGGAATAAATGATCTCATTAACCTAACTCTCAACCAAAACCACTTACAAAAATTTTTACTGTTTTTCGATTTGCCATTTTGTCAATTAATAGTACTGAATAGCATTCAAATGAACTGTATATAAATTGCACCACTTTTGTGCAAAAAACAATATCCCCTCCTCAAGTGCATTAAAACTAATTACTCTGCGTTGATTTTGATCAATTTTTCTATTTAATCCATGCCGATCGCCCAGTAAAAAATTGCACAGCGCATTATCTCCCTGCCGTATATTCCTTTTATTATGCTGATTGATTGCTTTTTTGCATTTCACCTGATGAAAAACAGCATTTATACTGCTTGTTCAAACATACATGTCGAATGACGACATCGTTAATGCAGTCAAATTCATGAAACTTTCTATCTCCAGCACACAGCTTGGTTCAATATTTGCTCTGGGTGCAGCGTTCTTGTTTAGTACTAAAGCTATTTTTATTAAACAAGCCTATGCCTTATCTCCATTAGTAGATAGCACAGTCCTTATGGCTCTACGAATGGCTAGTGCATTGCCCTTCTTTCTTCTATTATGTTGGTTCAATCGCCACCATAACAGAAACATCACCAACAAAGACTGGCTATTGTTAATGGCTGCCGGTCTGATGGGATATTATTTTTCCAGCTGGTTAGATTTCGCAGGCTTAATGTATATCAGCGCCTCACTTGAACGAATTATTTTATTCCTCTATCCAACACTCACTGTAATTGCCACAAGTTTTATTTATAAACAGAAGTTAAATTTTAGAACCATCATCGCAATTGCTCTAAGTTATGGTGGAACAGTCATTGTGATGTTACAGGAACAGAGCACGGTTCCACATGAAGGTGATTTCTGGTTAGGCGTGAGTTTAGTCTTTGCCAGTGCTGTATCCTTTGCCACCTATTTATTGATGACACCACGCTTGATCCAAAAATTCGGCTCATGGAATTACACAGGTTTGGCTTTGAGCATCGCCTGTTTTGGTACTTTAACTCATTTTGCTGTTGCGACCCCCCAGCCCATACAACTGCTTAAGCAATTGCCTATATCCGTGATTTGGTATGGTATTGCACTGGGTGTATTGGTTACTGTATTACCTACAATTTTAGTGGCTCAAAGTATTTCTCGCTTAGGCGCAGCTCAAGCCGCGATGATTGGTTCAATTGGTCCCATTCTCACCATTATTTTGGCAGTTGCTTTGCTGGGTGAACATATGAATGCGATACAATGGTTTGGTTGCTTGTTGAATATCATCGGTGTCATGATGATCACCTTGTCTAAAAAGAAACTGACACATTAAGTTTTGCAAAAGTTTGGAAGAAATATGCATTTTAAAATTGTATCGCCAAGTGCGTGCGTAGATATTGAAAATATCCTATTGGCTCAAACCCATTTACAACGCTTAGGTCATCAAGTCAGTTTAGGACCGCATGTTTTTGCACAATACCGTTATTTGGCTGGTACCATTGAGCAGCGTGTGGAAGATTTAAAACAAGCGAGTTTAGATCCCACTGTTGATGCCATTTGGTGTGGTCGTGGTGGCACAGGCGCCGCGATGTTATTGCCCTTTTTAGGTGAATGGATTTTAAATAAGCCGATTATTGGATATTCAGATACGACGGTATTGTTGAATTATGTTGCCATGCATGGTGGTCAAGCTTTACATGCACCTGTATTTCAAGAAATTGCGGTTAAAAACCTCGATAGCTCATCCATATCTTATGATGCATTAAAAACCATCAGCCTATTAACAGCAGATTCAAATAAACAAAATCTCTACGCGCTATCTGCTATAAATAGTTTTACTCAAAATCAAGTGCTTGAGAACCTGCAAGTATTAGGAGGTAATTTAACGGTACTCTGTAGTTTACAAGGAACACCTGATCGTTTGACACTTGATCAACCCAGTACCTTGCTGATCGAAGATGTTGGGGAGCCATATTACCGCATTGAACGCGCTTTCACTCAACTTTTACAAAGTATTGATACATCTCAGCTCAAAGCTGTGATGTTAGGTGATTTTTATCAGTGTCCACAGAAAAACGTCCCTCAGAGCATTACAGAAATTTTGGCAGAACACTTAGAACCGCTCCAGATCCCACTCTACCAATGCAATTGGTTTGGTCATGGTGCAGTCAACCGTCCTTTTTGGATCGGTAAAACAGCAAAAATTGTAGATTCACAACTCATTATTTAACCAATAGCTTATTTAAGTTCAGGACTATTTCAATAGATTGAATATAAAAATAGCCAATCGCTTGCTCAAGATATGTCCCTACGAAATTCTAGTCAGTACTGACTTACTGGAGTTTCATAAGATCATCAAAGCAAAGATAAGCAACCTATAGACTTGTTATATGCTGAACAATACTGCAATTATCTCCCTTTTCTGTTTATGACGATTTTCGTGGTCTAACAAGCTATTGATTGTTCATTGATAAATACGATCATTTACTTCGGTTTTTTCTTAGTCTTTTTACTTGACCTACAGTTAACTTGAGCTTTGATACTAGCAAAAGTTTCCCTTTGATAGAATGTAGCCAGTATGAATTCCAAATCAGATCTTCCACAAATCAAATCATTTCAAATGACCAACCCGAATACGCTTTATAATCCCACAGCATTTGCGTATAGTCATGTGGCTGAAGTACGTCATTACTTGCGTATTTTGCACATATCTGGACAAGGTGGTGAAAACCAACAAGGACAATTATCCAAAGATTTTGCTCAACAAGTTCATCAAGCTTTTATCAATCTGCAACATGCTTTACATGCAGTAGATGCATCATTAATGGATATTGCTGTTTTAAGAATACTCGTGGTCGATCATAGCCCTAAAAAACATCAGTTTTTAATTCAGGAAATGCAACAGCTTTGGAAAAATCAAAATTTTCCAGCCTGCACATTAATTCCTGTCCCGTGTCTTGCCTTACAAGGGATGCTCATTGAAATTGAAGCAACCGCTTATTGTATGTAACTTCAAGAACTAGGAAATTTTTATGAATGCTCAACTCGATATTAGCCAGAATAAAGCATTACTTTGGCTGATGGCGATTGCCTGTGGTTTATGTGCAGGAGCAAACTACTATAGCCAACCTTTAATTCACTCCATTCAACAATATTTTAATATGCCTGAGTCACAAGTTGCGCTTACTGTGACTTTTGCACAAGTATCTTATGCACTTGGGCTGTTATTTATTGTGCCTATGGGTGATATCGTCAATAAAATCAAATTCATTCCTTGGCTGATGTTTTGTGCTGCCCTTGGTTTATTGATGTGTGCTTTTGCCATTAATCTTCCCATGCTTTGGGCAGGAACCATCATTACAGGCCTATTTTCTGTTGCTGCACAAGTCCTCATTCCTCTTGCAACCATGGCCGTAAAACCTGAGAAAACAGGCGAAGTCGTTGGTTTCCTGATGAGCGGGCTCTTGGTTGGATTATTACTATCAACCAGTCTAGCAGGCTTGTTATCAAATTTATTTAACTGGAAACTGATTTATTTTGTCAGTGCCGTACTGATGCTGATTCTGGCTTATTTACTGAAAACCCGCCTACCGCATGTGCCTATTTTAAAAATGAGTTATGCCCGAATTTTTCATTCGATGGCATTGCTGCTTAAACAAGAGCGACGTTTAGTTTACCGCGCCATTATTGGTGGTTTTGTTTTCGCAGCCATGAGTATTTTGTTTTCTACTATTGCTGTTTTGCTGACCTCAAAACCCTTTAACCTGCCAGATGTATTGGTTGGTGTAGCCACATTGATTGGTGTCTTCGGTGCACTAGCGACTGCAAAAATTGGAAAAATCGCTGACCGGGGACACACCGCAGTTCTGACTTGGATTGGAATTGTTGTCATGATTTTAAGTTGGGGGCTACTCTATCTAGGGGGGACCTACTTAACCGCATATATTCTCGGTTATGGTTTGATTAGCTTTGGATTGGCTGTGGTACATACCAGCAATCAAAACATCATTTTCCGCCTACGCCCAGATGCAAAATCCCGCATTAATTCTATCTACATGACCGCCTACTTCACTGGAGGTGCCTGTGGTTCGGCATTGGGCGTTTATGCTTGGCATCACGGAGGTTGGACC
The DNA here is from genome assembly GCF_016508585.1 of Acinetobacter baumannii. GTDB lineage: Bacteria > Pseudomonadota > Gammaproteobacteria > Pseudomonadales > Moraxellaceae > Acinetobacter > Acinetobacter nematophilus. The sequence continues at coordinate 2,822 of NZ_JADVOP010000011.1, read as the reverse complement.
ATGACCTGTGTGGTTGGACTCAGCTTGGTATTTGGAGCTGCCCTGTTTTCTCTTTTAGATCGCCTATATCTCAATAGAGCACAGACCATTTAAAGTATTCTAAAATCAAAATCCTTCAAAATTTGAGGGATTTTGATTTTTTAAGAGACTTATTATTTTAATGAAAATACGCACACTGAAATCATTCTATTTGAATAATATTCACTATAACTATTGTGTGAAAAAATCGATCATAATATATTCACATTAATAGTCTGCGATAAAATTCCAAAAAAATGCGATGTACACAATTTAAATGGATATGCAGGTTACTATCTTGAAGCTATATGAATAAACAGTTGAGGAACAGTAATTATACGGAAGATAAATCTCAGACCTTTAAAGAAATTTGTACAGGACGATCAATATTTTTGAGAAAAACATCCACATATCCATGATTATTCAAATTTAAAGTTGGTACACTTTGTTCAAAATGATAACCCTGTCCTGTTTTTGTTAAAGCGTGATTGATGACATTCAACCAAGTTTTTTCAACTCGCACAATAACCAATATTCATCCTCATTGATCAACCAAGAGTTTATCCTTTATGAACAAAATACGATTAGCATACTTACCGATCAGTTTTTTATGTACTTTTTCAAGCTTGGTCTTCGCTGCACCAATAGGAAATGAAAACTTATTATTAAGCCAAGCTTTTATAAACTGTGACAACAGTGCCCAAGGCATTATTGAACAGGCAGCTTGTCTAAAAGATGAGGAGGAACGTCAAGATAAGCAATTGAATAATATCTATAAAAAATTACAATCGCATTTGAATGCTACCCAGAAAACGAAACTGGTTGCATCACAGCGTATTTGGCTACAATCACGTCAAAGTGATGCTGGACTGGAAACAACCTTGTATGGTCAATCACAGCCAGACAACTTGCAAATTTTACTTAATGATATACAACGTACAGCAGCCCGTACTGCACAATTGCAACGCTATCTGATTTTATTGCAATAATGCAAATCAAAGCATAGAAATACTCAAGAACGAACATCAAGATCAAGATAAAACTAAAGGTTAAACATATGAAAAAATTTAAAGGTACTACATTATTGTTTATCTCTTTTCTTCCTTTTGCAGCTTTTGCCGATGATGAAATAGCTCACCCTCTTCCAGATGATTCTTATATTCATGCCAAATTAAGCAGCAGTTATGGTCAATGCATCAAGCAAAGTGGTGCTGTAACATTTGAGATGCAAAGCTGTATGGACCAAGAATATGCTCAACATAAGAACCGCGTTGAACAGGCCGTTGCCAAAATTATCAGTCGTCCAGACAGTGTAAAAAAAGACCAGCAGATGGATGAGATCGCAGCATGGTGGGAAAACACCAGTAAGTATTGTAATTGGGAGCCTAAAACCGAAGGACAGGGACAAATGTTAGATGCACAGTCTTGCCGTCTGAACCGTATAGCTAATCTTGCGGATAAACTCAGCCACTATTGAGTCTCATAAATTAAAACTAATACCAACCAGTATTGTAGACAGGATTTCCCTTTAAACTCTTAAAATATTTTTGCTCAAATACTTCTGAGCTTAAGCAACCGTTTGCAGAATGCTTTCTGATTTGATTGAAATAAACTTCAATCTATTCAAACAAGACTGAATTGGTTTGTTGTAGCAAATATGCTGTCATGTACAGCATGTCTCTTTAGTGTATAAAATATGCTTGGCGTCACGGAGGCTGGACCATGACCTGTTTGGTTGGACTCAGCTTGGTATTTGGAGCAGCACTGTTTTCTCTTTTAGATCGCCTCTATATCAATAAAATAAAATCTGCTTAAAACAGTCTACACAACAAGCCCTCACCTGATGGAGGCTTGTTCACTTTTAATTCATGATACTTGTAATAATGGATAAAACGGCGTATCAAAATCAAAATTTTGAGGATTTTCCAAAATAATATGCATACATGCAGGGATGACTGCAATCAGGATATTACAACCATCTTGCAGCAATTTACGATTCATTGAGCTGTTACAGGTTGCTCCACCCAGTATAATTTGATGTTGTAAAGTCAATAAACGTTGAAAAACAATCCCCAATAAGCAGATTGAATCCTGTGCTTGTCGTGCTTCAGACACATGCTTTTTTTCTGCAAGAAATGCCTGTTTCCATACTTTCTGATTTATTTTTTGATTTTGATCATCCCAAAAATTTTGAAATGTATAGGGACTTTCAATCAGCCGAGTAATCGCATCATGATATCTGTCCCAAACAATATGCTGAATTTTTTGTTCTCGATCTAATCGCACTAGGGAACCGAAAAACTGGCTAAAATCTTGCTCGCCGTTATGGGTTTTAACCGGTTGCGGATTGATTGCACTTAAGGCGATCCATAAACTGAGGAATTTCAAATCAAGATCACTTTGCAGAATTACCGCTTTTTTGAGCCAGCTTAAGCCGCGATGTATACGTAAATTGAATTGCTCAGAATTTTCTGCTTTTTTACTTTTATAAACTTCTTCTAAAACCAACATCCCCAATACCTTAGATTATTTTTTTGATGATTTACCTTACGCAACGACAGTGCTGTGAGCAAGTTATTTATCTTAATTTTAAAACCATTGAGATAAATTTATCTTTATCACAAAAACATTCAACAAGAGAATCACTGGAAAAATCTTCAAAATTTCAAAGCCGTTAAATGATTCGTAAAAAAAATATCCACTTCGTCAAATTCAATCGTCTTATTTGGAATAGCAATAAATTGAGTGAAATTTTGAGTCACTTTTAATTAATGATTATTTTATTAAAGAATACATCTTAAAAT
>NZ_JADVOP010000010.1 GCF_016508585.1 Acinetobacter baumannii | reverse complement strand
AAATTAAGATTACTTTAATAATTTAATATTCAAATTTTCTTCATTTTTTACAATATGTATTTCATAGACCTGAAATGAATCTATTTTTATAAATTAAACTTAAGTGTTTAGATAAAGAAATGGATGAAAGCTTTATTTATGATCATTTCATTGATTTTCTGATTCGATTTTTAAGGGGAAATGGGGGGGAGCGTCAAGCTGTTGGAAAAATCATACAGCAAAATATAATTTCACTTAATTAATAAAATCAATGCGATGAATTTATTGTTGGATAGTCGAGTACTTTGATTGCCATGCCTTATATCCAAAGTTTGAATAGATTTGCATAAGTGAAGTCTTACTCAATTTTCTGTTCATCAGGTTTGTGCGCTGCAAATAAAATTGTACTGCGTTTTTGCTCTTATCGCTCTTTTCAACATGGCTGTATCCATTCAGTTCACGATATACAGACCAAGGATGATTGAAAAGTGCAGAATATATGAATCACCGATAAACTTCCAAAAGTTTTCTATAAAAAACATAAAGTTCATAGGATATGAATGATTAAAGGCAAATCACTTTTATGAATAATCAGGCGGTTTAAGTATAGATTTCTTTTAAAAGTCGAGATGGGGAGTCTCATTCAACCCAAAAAATGCCCTTATATCAGGCTCCTCAAAGAAAGTAGACGTTTCACTAACAATACGACTTGGGCATATCTGAGCACCCATCAGAATTTTTTGAAGCATTGATCTCCAATACATAAAGATTCTGACTGATGATGATTTAATGCAGTCAAAGTGTTACCTTGCCATCTAGCCCCTCTGATGAGCTGCCCCTATTGAATAGCGGTTTTAAATTTATTAGAGAAAATACGATAGACTATTAAATTAAAAGTATAAATAATCCAACCTGTCCAAAGATTATGACTCAGGAAATGTGCTCCTCGCATCATTTGTCCCCAACCTGTAATAAAACCAAGAATAAGCCCTAAACATAGGAAAAAATAGGCGATTTTAGGATTCGATTTTCTAAAAACAAAGAATCCTGTGACCAGTGAAAAACCTGTACTGGCATGACCACCTGGAAAACAATGACCTTTGGTTGCAGAAAAGTCCCAGACATAACCTAAAGCTGTAGATTCGGTCATTGACCATGGACAAGCATGTGCTGAATGTGATTTTAATAGTCCAATCACAACAGTAGATAAAACACTGACCCAGAATAAATAACCTAACTGCCATCTATACGTTTTTAAATTTTCCAGTTTAAACGATAGAATCCACGTAACAAGTACCGTTACATAAAATACGATAACCAGATTTTTTAATAGTTTGTGATTGATTTCTACCAGAAACCAGTTGTTTTTTAAAGGAAAATTTCCGGTAGAATCTATCCAGGGGTGAATCAGTTGCATATCAATAGTGCCACCAATCGGGAACACAAACAATAATATTAAAAATAGTATTCCTAGTAATAAGCTGTTTTTTAAAAAGAATTTATTAGCTTCTGAAAAAGGCATGAAAAGGATCACTCAATTGAATCATTTTAATCGTTTGCTATTTAAAAAAAATAAACTTAAACCAGACTTAACTAATTAAATCATTCAATGAGCTGATGAGGGTAATTTCTAGTCCTAATAACAAATGATTCATCTTGACGCATTTATCATTTTATTTATTATTCCAGTAAAAAAAGTGTTTTAAAATAACAACTCATGATAATCAAATATTGATGATAAATCATGTACGGCACGATTAATTTATTGTCATTTTAAGAAAATATAGAAAAGCGGCTGTTAAAGCCGCTCAAAATGAAAGGCAAAATATGATTTTAACTATTAAAACATTGCATCCTCAGAGTTTGCAGAAATTTTATGTATTGATAAATCTGCCCCACGAAATTCATCTTCTTGGGATAGGCGAATACCCATAGTGACTTTGAGCATACCATACACAGCAAATCCGCCTGCCAGTGCAAGCAAAATGGCAAGCAGTGTACCAATGATTTGAGAGATCATAGATACTCCGCCCATTCCGCCCAGCCACTGTTGTCCAAATAAACCCACGGCGATACCGCCAAATGCACCGCATACACCATGCAAAGGCCATACACCTAACACATCATCTACTTTGAGTTTGTTTTGCGTATAAGTGAACAGTTTAACAAAGATAAAACCTGCACAAATACCAATGAATAAAGCACCGATTGGATGAACCACATCTGAACCGGCGCAGATTGCAACCAAGCCAGCCAGTGGACCATTATGTAAAAAGCCAGGATCTTCTTTGCCAAAAAAATTTGCAGAAAGTGTGCCGCCGACCATAGCCATGAGTGAATTAATCGCAACTAAACCTGAAATGGCATCAACACGTTGAGCACTCATCACGTTAAAGCCAAACCAACCAACAATTAAGATCCAAGAACCCAATGCAAGAAAAGGAATTGAAGAGGGTGGATGCGCACTGACACGCCCATCTTTTTTATAACGCCCATTGCGTGCACCGAGGAGTAAAATTGCTGCCAATGCAATCCATCCTCCCATTGCATGGACAACGACAGATCCTGCAAAATCATGGAATCCAGCACCAAATGTATCGGCTAACCATTTTTGTAATCCAAGGTTGCCATTCCAAGCAATGCCTTCAAAAAAAGGATAAACCAAAGCGACAATAAACAGCGTTGCAAGGGCTTGAGAACGCATTTTTGCACGCTCAGCAATACCCCCTGAAACAATTGCAGGAATTGCAGCTGCAAAGGTCAACAAGAAAAAACATCGCATCAAATTGTAGCCATGTTCAGCAGACAAAGTGGTACTTGTATGAAAAAAATGCTGTCCATAAGCAATATAATAGCCAATAAAAAAATAGGCGATTGCTGAGATTGAAAAGTCAGTAATGATTTTACTGAGTGCATTGACTTGGTTCTTATGACGAACTGTTCCCAATTCTAAAAAAGCAAATCCCGCATGCATAGCGAGTACAAGCACTGCGCCAAGCAGAAGAAAGAGAAGATCAACGTTTTGCATATACGATTCTTTTTGGTGCTATATGTCACAAATTGGTTCAAGTATAACCAACCAAATCTATTCGTGAAGCATCTGACCGTATGAAAAAATAGATCAAAAAATTCAAAATATTATGAAGACTCGATATAAAGCAAAAGCATGCACTAAATTGGAATTTTTGCACTAAGTTGATGCAATAAAATAATATGTCTTATTTTTAAGTTATTGATATTTAATTAAATAAAATTTTGTTTTAATATTGAATATCAAAAATCAATTTCTCCCTTAAAAAATAATCCGATCAGTTGTGGAAAGAACATTTAAAAAATGAGTATTATTTTCGCAATGTTGGACTAGCACATGTTTTGTTTCTGTATTCCTGGCGATCTTTTTCAAATTTTTGCCCATTCCATTTATAAACATTAAAACATTGCGATCCATCATTGATGGCAATATCTGGCCAACCATGTCTTCCTAGAGTTGAAAGAAATTCAGGTTGACCTTGACTATTAAAAATTCGAACCCATTTTTGATCGCTTTGTTGGGTCACCACATAAAATCCAATTCCTGTCTTTGCATAGCACCCAACACCGCCATCCACAACAATTGCATCAGGGCGACCATCTTTATTCAGATCACCATAATATGAAATATTGCCCAAGCTACAGCGACTTTCCCAGCCAAGATTGGTTTTTTTAAACTTTGCACTTTTAAAAATTTCAACTTGGATCTTCTCGGGTATTTGGGGAAGTTTGGCATGACTCATATGAGTCAACAATAAGCACAGAATTGCTGAAATAAAAATTATGATATTTTTCATCATTTTACCTAATTATATTGTGATTTGGTTATCATTATTTTTAAAGTATGTATTTTAATCAAGCTTTAATTATGTGATTGCACGCCTAAAAAAATCTCAACACTCAATTATTTTTTTATCATTAACAATTTCATGCATTTAGATGAGTTGTTTGATATTTTTAAGAGTTGTAAGTAAATATTTGATATAGAATTGAAAAGAGTCAATGATCGATATAAGAAGTATGATTTCTCATTTCTCCACTCGTTTTTTTAAAGTCATGATCTGTGTTTTTGTATCCAGCTCTTTGTCTGATTCACTATTAGCCCATACTATTGAATACAGGACTTATCGTTCTCAAGTGCTGAACTGTGGTGAAGCCACAATGCAAGTTGTTTCACAATGTGTTGCCTCAACCGATGGAGCAGAATCAGGGAGTGCAGGGCAGATACGGGACTCTTGTTCATCCAGTCAATTGCTGATGAATTGGAAAGGGCAACAGAAAGTTTTGAATTTTCCAATCGCCATGCCAGAACAGAAAAAATTATTGGAAAATCAAGGTTATCATTTAAAAGCGACTCTTCAATTCGGCGATTGGGCGCCACAGAGTTTGGCATGTGGTCAAGCACAGGGCATCACAGGTCATTTTGTGATTGTGAATCAAGCCACGACAAACGATATCAATCAAGAGTATCGAGGCAAAGGTTCATTGAGTGAAGCCCCTATTGTATTAAACCTGAATGGAAGCTTCACCAGTGATTCAATCAAACAAAAAATTTATATGTTGAGTGAACAAAATAAACTTAAAATTTCTAAAGTAGTTGGTGCAAATGCAATTTTTGCAGATGAAGAATAAAGTTAGCACAAATAAATTCGCTTGATTTTATTGTTGTCTAAGAAGAACACTGATGCCCCACAGGTTTCTTCAAGGACATTTACTTTTACACCATCACCTTTAAATTTTAGATAGTGTTGGGGATCAATTTGCTCATCAGCGATGATGTCTCCGTTTTCACCGAAGCGATATTTTTCATCAATATAGATACCTGTTTTTGGCGCAATTTCAAAGCGCCCAAAAATATCAAGATCTTCACCTTCTTCTTCACTTTTATAGAAATAAACCTTGTCGCTGTCGGAGATCCGAAATTCAAAAAGATATTTCATGCCTTTTTGATTTGGATTTTTTAAGACTTGGAAGCTATCTAGTTTCCCATCTCCATTAAGGTCAACTAATAATGGCTGTTTTAAATAAGTCGTGTCTACATGATAGCCTTGTGGCGATGCTACAGGATTATTGACCGGTCGCTGGGTGTGAGATTGCGGTGGCAATGATTGACCAGTATTCACAACAGCTTTAGCTTGCTGTGAATTTTTTTGTACTGCCGCTTGGGCAGTTGCTTTATCTTCTATTGACGTGGCAGGCTTTTCATGACAGCCAACAAGAAAAATGAGTAAAGTTCCAAGAAAAAAATGATGATTCATATAATTTAAGCGATTTATTTATTTTCGATGCCTCAGATTCTATCTTAAAAATTGCTTTTGTCAGGTCAAATGTCCTAAATTGAACATAGGTTGTATGATTGTAGATTCACATTTACTTAGCTTGATTGAACAGGTCGGTGGAGAATATCTTGAGTGTTTCAAATTCTGATCAAATTTTATCTGTTGTGATTACGGGTGGAACACGCGGAATTGGTTTAGGTTTAGCCGAGGCTTTCTTAAAGCTAGGTTGGTCCGTTATGATTTCAGCACGGAACAGTACACAACTCAATCAAGTGGTTGCTGATTTAGGGGCACGTTATTCAGCTCAACGAATTTATGGCATATGTTGTGATGTAGCTCAGTATGAAGACCTGCAAAAGTTATGGAATGAAACAATTTTAAAATTTGGTCAGGTCAATGTCTGGATCAATAATGCAGGAACCAGCAATGCAGCAAGGGGCTTTACGGACATCACTCATACCGATATAGAAAATGTGGTTAAAACCAATGTACTTGGTACGATGCTAGGTTCACAAGTGGCGTTAAAAGGCATGACTCAACAGGGTTTTGGACAGATTTTTAACATGGAAGGATGGGGCAGTCGTGGAGAATGGAGTGCAGGGATGACGCCTTATGCAACCAGTAAGCGAGCAGTTGCCTATCTAAATCATGCATTAAATAAAGAAGTCAGGCAAAGCAATATTCTGATCGGTACATTAAGCCCCGGAATGGTGGCAACAGATCTGTTGATTTCTTCTTGGCAGCAGGGTGATGTTAAAAACTGGCATAAAATGAAATGGTTATTTATGTTTGTGATTGACCCACCTGAGCAAGTGTGTGGTTATTTGGTAAAACGTATCAGTCAGAATCACAAGCGCAATGCCCGCATTGTCTGGATGACACCGTGGCGTTTGTTGCTTCGTTTTTTTCAACCTTATTACTGGAAAAGAAATCCTGTGCAGGGGACGGCTTTGGATCAACTGAAAGAGTAGTGTTTTGATTTAAATTTGAGGTTTATTAAAAAAATAACTTTGCAAAAGCTTCATTCAGTAAGCGATATTTTGTCGCGCTCTAGGATGTCACTATAATCAAACTATTGAAAACTCTTACAGTAAATATAATTTCCAGATCAATAAAATCAGGGTGATATAGATTGTTTAATGATCCAAAGCTTATACTGCTACGCTTTACATCTAAAGTTTAAATCAATTGACGTGGGTGATGCTTCTCTTTTCAGAGATGAAAAGATACAAATAAATCATGATTAAGGTGAACTCACTATAAAAACAGTACCAAAAAAAAAAGAAGACCGAAGACCACCTTTGTATTTCGTATGACCAATGTCATAGTTCAGCAATCATCATTTTTTAGTCAGCAATGAAGTGCTTTTTTAGAATTGAAAACAATGAGTAGCAAATAGAGTTGTTTGTAGCTGATATTAAAAAAAGACTTGAATTAGAATGATAATATTTCTTATTATCTAATAAGACTTGTTGGTAAAACTTAAAAAAATTACTTACCAAAGTCGTGTCAAGCTCTGTAGCTGAATTACTTTTCCTATCACTAGAGCATTTGTAAATAAAGCGTCTTACGCTAAAAATATTCGAATAATTAAGGGGTTTTTATGTTTTTAAAATATAGTTTTACAATAATGGGTTTATTTGTTTCAACAATACTGTGGGCTGGAGCAGATTGGGATTATAACAATTCCAGAGATTGGGCGAATACCAATCAAAAATATCAAGCATGTGCAGGCGTAAATCAATCTCCAATTGATATACGAGATACAGTAAGTGCTCATCTGCCACCATTGAAACTGAATTATCATACAACAGCGAAGTCCGTCCAAAATACGGGTCATACGATGCAGATTGACTTTAACAAAGGTGCTAGTCTGGAGTTAGATGGGCAGAATTTTTATCTGGAACAATTCCATATACATAGTCCGAGTGAAAACAATATTAATGGTCAAAGCTATCCGATGGAACTGCACTTAGTGCATGCTTCAGAGCAAGGTGAGTTGGCGGTTATTGCATTAATGTTTCAACAAGGATTAGAAAATGAAAAACTCAATCATATTTGGAGTGTATTGCCTACAAAGTTGGGTGAAAGTAATCAGCTTTATTCCAAAAACAATGCTGACAGTTATTTACCTCAAAAGTTAGATTATTATCGTTTTAATGGTTCTTTAACGACACCACCATGTACAGAAGGTGTCAGATGGGTGGTGCTTAAAGAAATTCAGCAAGCATCAAGTGACCAGATCGGGGCATTTACGCAATTAATGGGGCATCCGAATAATCGACCAATACAATCCATTGGTGCACGACTGATTTTAGAATAGTTTTAGGATAAAAAGTAGATTATAGGATCTACTTTTTAATTCTTGTAGTGATCTGTATTCAGAATACTGACTCTATATAAATCAAGAAATTATTCAATTCAGTTTTTATCGTTATGACAGGTGATCGCAATCATTTGTCATAATCATTGTGATAAACTCATTCAAAACAATGACAAACTTTATCGTGTATATTACAGATTTCATAATTGCCTAATTCATTGCCATATTCATCTAGTTTGACGGCATATGCAGTGATCCAAAGTAAGAATTCTGAAAATACAAAAACAATTTGCATAAGCAAATTTTTTAATGCCTTTTAATTCTTTTACAGGTCTACATTCAGCGAAAGAAAGAACGACCTTCATCACCGAAATTGGCTTACCTGTATCATTCAATAAAATATCGTTTAAAAATTTATGGAAGTTTAACCCCATATTTTTGTTCGAATTTTAATATTTCTAACAGTGTCGTCGGATGATTGAAAGATAAATTTTGATTGATGAAATTTTGTTTAGATTGGGGAATAAGCATAATTATTCTAATCAAAAAAGAAGGAAGCTTGATTAAGCTTCCTTCTTTGAATGGAAAATTACAAGCTCAAATTAAAGCGCTGCAATCTGTTCCATATTGGCTTTAATCTTCGCCAACTGATCAGCAAACTCAGCAAGCTTGGCTTTTTCACCTTCAACCACCGCAGCTGGTGCCTTTGCCACAAAACCTTCATTGGCAAGTTTAGTCGCAATCTGATCATGTTGCTTTTGCACTTTGTCCAAGTCTTTTTGCAAACGCCCCAGTTCAGCTTTAGGATCAATCAAGCCTTTCATTGGAACAAATACAGAAATACGACCCACAACAGAGGATGATGACAATGGCGGTTGCTCAGCATCGGTTAGGAACGTAATGCTTTCAACTTTAGCCAGTGCTTTAAACAACGGTTCAATACGTGCAATCTGCGCCTTTTCAGCATCTGTTGTGTTTTGCAGCAATACGGGTAACAGACGTGCATTACCTAAGCCCATTTCACCACGGATATTACGTACCGCACCAATCAAACCTTGCAAGCCAAGCATGTCTGCTTCAGCCTGTTCGTTGATACGTTCAGGGTTTGGCACAGGGTATTGCGCCAACATGATGGTTTCACCTTGAATACCAATCATTGGTGCAAGGGTTTGCCAAATTTCTTCAGTCAAAAATGGCATGATTGGATGCGCAAGACGTAAAGATGCTTCCATCACAGAAAGAAGAACACGGCGAACTTCTGCTTTACGTTCATTCGATACGTTTTCATCATTGAGTACAGGCTTGGTCAGTTCTACATACCAGTCACAGTATTCATTCCAGATGAACTCATAGATTGCCTGCGCAGCCAAATCCAAACGATAAGTCGCAAATGCCTGTTGGACAGCAGCTTCCGCTTTTTGTAAACGACTGACAATCCACTGTTCAGGAAGCTCCCACAGATCCTGACGGATTTCTTGACCAATTGGCTGTTGTTCACAGTTCATCATCACGAAACGAGTTGCATTCCAGATTTTGTTGGCAAAGTTACGGTAGCCTTCAACACGCTTCATGTCGAACTTGATGTCGCGACCGGTATTGGCTAAGGCGCAGAAAGTGAAACGGACTGCATCTGTACCATAGGCTTGAATACCTTCCGGGAATTCTTTACGTGTTGATTTCTCGATCTTGGCAGCTTGTTTAGGATTCATCAAACCTGTGGTACGTTTTTGTACTAAAGTTTCAAGATCTACACCATCGATCAAATCTAACGGATCAAGCACGTTCCCTTTAGATTTAGACATTTTTTGACCTTCACCGTCACGTACCAAACCATGAACATACACAGTTTTAAATGGAACTTGCGGTGTACCATCTTCATTTTTCATGAAGTGCATGGTCATCATGATCATTCGGGCAACCCAGAAGAAAATGATGTCAAAACCAGTGACCAAAACATCAGTAGGGTGGAAAGTATTTAAGAAATAGTTTTCTTTATCTTTTGCTTCATCGCCTGTCCAACCCAACGTTGAGAATGTCCAAAGACCTGAAGAGAACCATGTATCAAGTACATCTTCATCTTGGTTTAATTCAACATCAGCAGCGATATTGTTTTTCGTACGAACTTCTTCTTCTGAACGACCAACATAAATATTGCCTTCAGCATCATACCAAGCCGGAATACGGTGTCCCCACCAGAGCTGACGTGAAATACACCAATCTTGAATGTTGTTCATCCAAGCCATATACATGTTGCTGTATTGCTCTGGAACGAATTTGATTTCGCCATCTTTGACTGCTTGGATTGCAGGTTCGGCAAGCGGCGCAATTTTGACATACCATTGATCTGTCAGTAACGGTTCAATAATGACGCCAGAACGGTCACCACGAGGTGGCTTCAAGGTATAGGGTTGAATTTGTTCTAACCAACCTTCTGCTTCAGCTTGCTCAACTAACTTTTTACGCGCAGCAAAACGTTCTAAACCAACATAGTCTACTGGTGCAGGAATTGTTTTGGAAATCGCTTCACCGGCTTTGGCAATGTATTCAAACTCAGCCAGAATTTCGGCATTTTTGTTGAAAATATTGATGATTGCGAGTTCGCAACGCTTGCCTACTTCATAGTCATTAAAGTCATGAGCAGGGGTGATTTTTACACAGCCTGTACCGAATTCTTTATCTACATATTCATCTTTGACAATCGCAACCGCACGACCTGTGATTGGCAAAATGATATTTTTACCCACGAGATGTGCATAACGTTCATCATCTGGTGCAACAGCAACAGCAGTATCGCCAAGTAAAGTTTCTGGACGTGTTGTTGCAACGACGATATAGTTTTTACCGTCGTGAGTGCGTAATGATTGATCTTCAAAGAAATATTTGAAGTGCCACAATGAACCCTGTTCTTCTTTATCAGACTCAACTTCTAAATCAGAAAGCGCGGTTTGTAGTTTTGGATCCCAGTTAACAAGACGTTTCCCACGATAAATCAAGCCTTGCTCATGCAGTTTTACAAAGACTTCTTTAACTGCATTGGATAAACCCTCATCCATGGTAAAGCGTTCACGTGACCAGTCTACAGATGAACCAAGACGGCGAATTTGACGGGTAATCGTGCCGCCAGACTGTTCTTTCCATTCCCAGATTTTATCAATGAATTTCTCACGACCAAGGTCATGACGGCTGATGTCTTGCGCAGCCAGTTGACGTTCAACCACCATCTGCGTCGCAATGCCAGCATGGTCTGTACCTGGCTGCCACAAGGTATTTTTACCAGACATGCGGTTATAGCGTGTCAACGCATCCATGATGGCATTGTTAAAACCATGACCCATGTGCAAGCTACCTGTGACGTTAGGTGGCGGAATCATGATACAGAATGAATCGCCTTTACGAGAAGGCTGAAAATAACCTTTCTCTTCCCAAGTCTTGTACCATTTTTTTTCGATCTCGGTAGGATCGTAGGTCGTAGCAATGTTTTGCGCTGAATCAGTCATAGTAAAACAGATCAAAAGTAAGTAAAAAATTGCATTCATTGTAGCAAATATTCTTCAGGAATGTTGAATCCTGTTGTGGAGTATTTACGTGGAATAAATGAAATATGAATAATCTCAATTTTGACTGTATTTTTTGCTAGAAAATATGACAAATGTTGGAAAATAAAAGCTGTAACTCAGTCACATTTACAAATTGTTTTTTTAGCCATTTGATTTATTGGTATTATTTTATTGATTTATGACATTGCTGGCAGTAATTAAAGACAATGCAAGATTTTTGTGGTTTTGTTAAGATCAGATTTAGTCGGATAAAACAACAACAGGACATCGCGCAATGCAATATAAAATTGATTTATTGATCAAACAACACACTTATCAAGAGTTGAAGACTATTACTCAAAATTTAAATAATGGGGAAAAACGGGATTTGGCAAAACAATTGGGCAATGTATTTACGGATATGTCTTGCCAAGTATTAGATCAGGTTTTTGGCGCTTTACTCGAAGAGCAGCGTAATAACCCAACTTTAGATGCAACGGGTCAAAAAAAGCTGAAAGAGGCTGAACAGATTTTTTCTCAAATCGAAGGGGCTTTTAAAAAATATATGCCTTGGTCGATTTCATTTTTTAGTAATGATCGTTTAAAACCAGTTGCAAATCATATTCTTAAGAAGTTTGAGGATTCAGAGGCAAGTGAAGTGGTGATGTATTACCAATTGGATCGCCATCTTGGTGAAGAAGCAACGAGTAATATTCAGAAAGTGATTGCTGGTGACACGCATGCTTTACCTGCAACCTTAAAAAATCTAGTCAAAATCATTGATCTGGGCGTCTCTGAATTTATTCGAGATCCTAAAACATTGCTAAAATTTAATTTTGTCGTTGATAAGACCTTAAATGGTGTCATCAATATGATTACCAGTACGGGTTATAAACGTTTAGAAAAAGTAGGTGAGGAATATAATCCAAGCAACCCTGAAAAAGCTCAACATTATGCGAAGCATTTTAGTAAGTTTTTGGTTGAGGCTTAAAGGCGAAACAAAGATGTCTGATTGATTTGACCTGCCTCGTGGTCTAATATTTATTCATCATATTCAAGAGCATGATTACATGGAAAGTTTAGATGGAAAGGTGGTTTGGATTACAGGTGCATCATCAGGCATTGGTAAAGCTTTAGCTGCTGAATGTGCTTTACAGGGTGCGCAAGTGATTTTAAGCGCAAGACGTCCAGAAGAGCTGGAAAAAGTTCGTGTAAGTCTGCTTCATCCAGATCATCATATTTCAATAGCCATGGATATTACCGATGAAGCACAAGTTCGTCATGCTTATGAACAGGTTCTTGACCGAAAAGGGCGTATAGATTTGTTGATTAATAATGCGGGTTTAAGTCAAAGAGCATTGATTACAGAAACCAGTATGCAAACTGAACGTGCTATCATGGAAATAGATTATTTTTCCCAAGTGTTTTTGACCAAACTGGCATTGCCTACATTTATTGCTCAGAAATCGGGACGAATTGCCTATATCTCAAGTGTTGCAGGGCTGTTGGGGACACAATATCGTGCTACATACTCTGCAGCAAAGGCGGCTATCCATATGTGGGCAAACAGTCTACGAGCAGAAGTAGCACAGGATGGTGTAAAAGTGTCGGTGATTTTCCCTGGTTTTGTCAAAACCAATGTTTCTTTTAATGCTTTAAATGGGGCAGGTAAGCCACAAGCACATCAAGATCAAGCAATTGAAAATGGTTTGGAGGCTGATGATTTTGCAAAGCAAACTGTTGCAGCGCTTTTAAATGGTGAAGAGTATATCGTGGTTGGTGGAGCCAAAGAAAAGTTGGGGGTATGGGTATCACGCTTATCTCCTGCAACCTTATATAAAATGATCCGTAAGATGAAAGTGAAGTAGATCAATTCACTTTATTTGCATGGATGGGCTTGATGTTTGAGATTGTATCTTTTTGCAGGATGATAAACGAAGCTCCGCAAGGGTAAGCATTTTGAGCAGTAAAGCGCTGTTCATCACAGCACTCAATCATTTCCTTCAAAATATTCTAGTTATTGCAGATATTTTATAAATTAGAAGTCATCCTCCCTCTGACAAATATGGATGACATTTTCTTATATCTTGAGATACGATATGATTTTAGATTTGCTGCCTAACATCAGTGAGTAAAACATGCAAAAAACCATAAAAATTATATTTAAAACAAGTGGCTTATTTTTTGTTTTCAGTGGCGCTACTTATGCTGGTCTGTGTGATGATCATCAAGTCGTTACAAACATCTTGAAACAAGTCAAAATCACCAAGGTTGAACAGTCATTGATTGACTGTAAACTAGATCCTGTTGATGATTCAGTGATGATGATGGCTTATGCCCCATGGATCTCGGTGAAAGATCGTCCAGAAGAAGGTCAATATTCTTTAGATTTAATCAAGTTTAAGCCTCAAAATTTAAAGGTTGTTTATCATTACCCAGTTGCGGAACCCATGGTTTCTGATGCAATCAGTTTAGATTCAATCGCACTGGATACAGCGAATTATAAAGTCACTGAATCAAACCGTGCCTTAGGGTTAAGATTAAATTATTCAGGACATTCACAACCCAATCCATTTTCTATGCAACTTTTAAATTTGTACGATTTGAAAAATAAGAAACAAATTTTGGACAGTTTGATTGTGACCCGTGATCGTGCAGAAACAGATATGCATTGCAATGCAGACGCAGAAGAGCGTGCTTCTACACTCGTAATACAAAAAAATCAAACCAAAAAATATATGGATATTCTCGTCAACAGTAAAATTAAACGTTACCAGACGCAAGTGATCGCAGAGGAGTGCCAAGAGGTGAATCAGCGATTCAGCCAACAACATTTCACTTTAAAATTTGATGGCAATCAATATCAAATTCCTAAAAGTTTTAAAGATGAATATCAATATTAATACCGATTAATATTGTTTACTTAATATATACTCAAACTGTCTAATGATTCATACAAGTACTTTGATATCCAGTGAAATTTATGCTTTTTATAGGGTTTTGATGACTCATTTATTTTACACTTTTGAATCATAGATGGTTTAGCTATCGTGAGGTGACATGGATGTCGCCAAGTTGAGCGGGGATATATGAGCAAAAACAAAGCATTGCTTTGTTTGTAGCGCAAGAAACCTGTTAAACGAAAGATTTTTGTCACTTTTCATCTCTGAAAAGTGAGCCATTGCCTGCGCAAACCGATTTAAAGTTTAGATTTAAAGCGTGGCAGTGCAAGCTAAAAATCATTAAACAATACATTGATTACATTTACTTTAGTGATCAAGAGAAATGATATTTTACTATATGAGTGTTTCAACAGATTCACTATATATTATCTAAGTTTTCTTGAATGGCATAATAACCCAGTAGATCTTGGTTTATTGTCAGCAGTTTTGGCTATCCGTTAAGGTATTTTGTTTAAATATTGAGATAGCAATTCAGCATTTTTACCTCTTAACTGCCATGACATACAGCGAATGCCACCGCCCATATGGCAGACTTGTGCAGACTGAACAGGAATAACGGTACGTTTGGTCAGCTGACGGAGCTGTTGCAATGCAACAGCATCTTGCTTGATCCCGAATTGTGGAAAATAAATGCGTTCAGGGGTCACAAGCATATTGGTATATAAGCCACATGCTGAACCAAACTTTTCATCATAAATTTGGCTTCCATCATAAGGCGTTACAATTTCATGAATCTTGATCTTTGGTATCCCTCGTTTCAAATCAGCCTTGAGTTGTTTTGAATATTCTGGATCTTCTGGATAAGAATTGATGACAACCGTGTCTTTTTCAATAAAGCTGACTACTCCGTCAGCATGTTCTAAGCCGCCTTGTTCATCTGCTTCAATAAATGCAATATGTTTTGCGCCCGTCAGTTGCAATAGCTTTTTCCGTGCAGCAGTTTCGGATAACTGATTATCAGATAAAAATTTAGTACTGATCACCACATTACCATGACCATCTTCAACCCAATTACCGCCATCATTCAGTAAAGGCGTTTGGATAAATTGAAGTCCTGCTTTTTGACTATATGCTTTAAACTCAGACTGCACAGTATCGGAAATGGCTTTAGCTTTATTACCGCCCCCTTGACCTGCTGCTGTATAGCGGAAAAGAACTGGTTGAGCGGGATTGGCACTACTGAAATCACGCATCCAAATATCGTGCATCGGTGCAATCGCAACATGCTGTTTTCCCAAAGCTTTGACATAGTCTGCATAAAGTTGTTGATCGGTTAAAATCAAGACATGATCACCATGTTGAATAATTTTTTTCGCATATTCGACGTGAAAATCAAAAATATCATTGATGACTTTTGCATAATATTTATCATTGCTTTTTGGTGAGGCAAGTACAATGAATTCTGCTTGAATGCTCAATGGAAGCATGGTGATCAATCCTATGCTGATTTGGAATGCAAGATTTTTCATACAGCCAAGCCTATGTGAATCATCAAGAAATTATTATTTTAAAGTCCCATTTTGGATATCACAGCTGAATCAAGTATAGGATAATCATGATGTGGCTGGATGAAGAAAATCAAGATCATTCAGTTCATTACAGACTAAAATGAATGACTCTTGATTGGTTTCATACTGTATTTATGTTGCCGTACCATAAGCAAATACTTCAACCATGCCGCCTTGCATGCCAAGTTCGGTCGTGCTTAGGCGTAAACCCATGATATGTGTTGATCCGATATTTTCAGCTTCTTGTTTTAAACGCACAATGGCTTCACGCCGTGCACGGTCAACTACAGTTTCGTAGGTGGTTAAACGTCCACCAAAAAAATTCTGAATCTGTGCAATGATATATTTAAAATAATCATGAGAAATGACCACATTACTGCTGATCAACTGTCCATAACGTTCAGATGTTTGAAACTTGTTGGTGTCGATACGTATATGTGCAAGGCGCTGTTCTTTTTCAGCCAATTCTTTGAGATGCTTTTGTTCAATGAATCGACCGAAGCCCCATCCTATAAAAAACAGAACCAGCGTTAATCCGATTTTAAAAATTAAACCATCCATGTACGTTGCCTAATTTGAAAATGGGTCTGGAAGTTGTGCCTGGATCGGTTCCACTATTACCGCTGTACCATAGACAAAAAGTTCTGACGCCCCTTGTGCAATATTTGACGTTGAAAAGCGAATTCCCACAATCGCATTGGCACCCAGTGCTTGTGCTTTTTCAATCATTCGATTCATGGCTTCCTGGCGCGATTCTTCCAATAGCTCGGTATAGCCTTTCAGTTCACCACCTACAATATTCTTTAAGCCGGCCATCAAATCACGCCCGACATGTTTACTTCGAACAGTGCTCCCGTAAACCACATCAAGTTGTTGCTTAATACTGTGGGCAGGGACGGTTTCCAAGTTGCTTAATTTCATTTTTTTCAATATTCAACAAAGATGATCTGTTTCCAACATAGGAAATTCTGCTTCAAAATGCAATAAAAAAAGCCCACCGCAGTGAGCTTTTATGATCAATTTGATTTGACCTACTTTTTGTCGTTAGGATGATATTTCAATTCAGACGAAGAAGCAGGTTGTGCAATTTGATCTGAGGTATTGGCTTTCAGACCACCACCTAAGGTTTTATACACTTCAATTTGATTGTTTAAATTGGCTTGTTCTAAAAGCAATAAACCTTGTTCAGCAGAGTATGAAGTACGTTGTGCATCTAATACCGATAAGAAACTGTCAATACCTGCGCGGAAGCGGGCATTTGAAAGTTTGTAAGTAGTATTGGTTGCATCCACTAGACGTTTCTGCGCAGAGAGACGATCACCAATATTCTGACGTGTTGCTAAAGCATCATTCACTTCACGGAAAGCAGATTGAATTGATTTTTCATAGTCAGATAACGCAATTTGTTGATCTGTTTCTGAAATCTTAATGTTCGCTTTACGTGTACCCCAATCCCACAATGGAATATCAAGGCTAGGACCTAAAGACCAAACGAATGAGCCTGATTTAAACAAATCACTTAAATCCGTCGACGCATAACCCGCAGAACCCGTCAAGCTAATGGTGGGGAATAAACGTGCTTTAGCAGCACCAATATTCGCACCCGCAGCTGAGAGTTTATATTCAGCTGCTTTAACATCAGGACGGTTGTTCAACAAGTCGCTTGGCAAGCCAGCAGCAAATGCTGAATTTGTGGTAATACGTGTTACACGCTGTTTAGGCAGCAAATTGTCAGGAACAGTTTGTCCAACAAGTAAGTTCAACAAGTTTTGAGCTTGAGCAATTTGTGTCTTATAGTTCGCAACATCATTTCGAGCAGTTTCAACAGAGATCTGTGCCTGACGAACTGGAACTTCACTGTCGATACCCACATCAAAACGTTTTTTGTTGAGATTGTAAGAATCGAGTTGAGCTTTGAGTGTTTGGTCAGCCAGTTTAAGTTGTGCTGTCGCAAAAGAATAATTTAACCAAGCCTGTGCGACTTGACCTATTAAGCTGATTTGCGTTGCATCACGTGCACTTGCAGTCGATAGATAAGTATCTAGTGCATTGTCTTTTAAACTTTTTACACGACCCCAAAAGTCCAACTCATAAGAAGTTACACCTAGACCAACGTTATAACGTGTCTGAGCACCCATGCCTTGGTCTTGACGTAAAACACCGCCACTTGCACCAATCGTAGGTAACTGATTGTTTTCAGTGATTTGATAAGCTTGTTGTGCACGTTGAATATTCAATGTTGCTGTACGTAAATCACGGTTGTTGGCTAAAGCAAGATCGAGCACTTGAAGCAAGCGTTGATCTGCAAAAAACTCTTTATAGCCTTGTGAAGCAATGGACGTACCCGTGCCATTATCAATATAACTCGTAGGTATGTTCGCTTGAGCTACCGGTTCTGGGCCACGCATGCTTTGACAAGCTGTCAAAGCAAGCGCAAGTGCAGATACCGCAATGCTACGACCTGAAATAGACCATACGTTTTGCATCACGATTTATGCTCCTGAATATTTTGATTTTTAGGTTTGTACTTAAAGATACTACGAATCCATACGAAGAATACAGGAATAAAGAAGATACCTAAAAGTGTTGAACTAATCACACCACCCAATACACCATATCCGACTGAGTGTTGGCTACCAGCGCCTGCACCTGTTGACAGAGCAAGAGGGAGTACACCGAAACCAAACGCCAAAGTTGTCATAATGATTGGACGTAAACGCATTTTTGCAGCATGCAATGTAGCTTCAAACAGTTCTTCGCCTTTTTCTTGCAACTCCTTCGCAAATTCTACAATCAAAATCGCATTCTTCGCAGACAAACCGATGACTGCAATGAGTGCCACTTGGAAGTAAATGTTATTGGAAAGATTTGGATCACCTTTAATGATCATACCGAAATAAGTCAATAACACCGCACCCAATACACCTAATGGAACTACAAGTAATACTGAGAATGGAATCGACCAGCTTTCATAGAGTGCTGCAAGACACAAGAATACAATCAATAAAGAAAGCGCATATAAGAATGGTGCTTGAGCGCCAGACTCACGTTCTTCTAATGATAAACCTGTCCATTCATAGTCATAACCAGCTAAGCCCATAGATGGTAATTTGGCAATGATTTCTTCCATTGCTGCCATCGCATCACCCGAGCTGACACCAGGAGCAGGCGTACCTTGAATGTTGACTGAAGCAACACCATTGTAACGTTCTAGACGAGGTGAACCATAGGTCCATTTACCTGTTGCAAAAGCAGAGAATGGAACCATTTCACCTTTGCTGTTACGCACATACCATTTGTTTAAGTCCTCAGGCATCATACGAGCGTTCGCATCACCTTGAACATAAACTTTCTTGACACGGCCGCGATCAACGAAGTCATTGATATAAGAACCGCCCCAAGCCATGCTCATGGTTGAGTTGATGTCAGCAATGCTTACACCCATCGCACCTGCTTGCGCTTGGTCAATCGTGATTTGATACTGAGGCGTGTCTTCTTGACCATTTGGTCGTACACCGACAAGACGTTTGTCTTGTGACGCCATGCCTAAGATCGCATTACGTGCAGCAATCAGTTTGTCATGACCTTGACCACTTGGATCTTTTAACTGCAAGTTAAAACCAGCAGTCACACCCAATTCAGGCATTGCAGGCAATTGAAGCGGCATCACATATGACGCATCTTTGATGATCATGTTGAGTGCCATGCCACGTTGAATCACTGAACCGATCTGTTGTTCAGGTGTGGTACGTTCTTCCCAATCCTTCAAACGAATGAAGGCAAGACCCGCATTTTGACCGACCCCTGTGAAGGAGAAACCAGCCACACTAAAGACAGATTTAACCGAATCTTTTTCTTTATTTAAGAAATAGTTGGTCATGGTGTCAATGGTTTTACCAGTACGATCTAAGGTTGCATTTGGAGGTAATTGTACCAAGGTCATTACAATACCCTGATCTTCCTCAGGTAAGAATGAAGATGGCATCTTGATAAATACAGTGACCAATACACCGACAACAACAGCATAAATAATTCCTGAGAATATTTTATGATGCGTCATACGGTTGACACCATTTTGGTACTTTTCAGCAGTACGATCAAATGCGTTGTTAAACCAACGGAAGAAACGCGCAAAGATGTTGTTGCTTTGTTCTTTGTTTGGATCATGCTGTTTCAGAATGGTCGCACACAGTGCCGGCGTAAATGTTAGAGCAACAATTAATGAAAGCACCATCGCAGTTACGAGTGTGATCGAGAATTGTCGATAAATTACACCTGTAGTACCACCAAAGAACGCCATTGGCACGAATACAGCAGTTAATACTGAGGTAATACCAACCAAGGCACCAGAAATCTGTTTCATTGAAAGTTCTGTCGCGGTGACCGGATCTAAATGATCTTCCTGCATGACCCGTTCAACGTTTTCGACTACAACGATGGCATCATCCACCAAGAGACCAATCGCCAGAACCATCGCAAACATGGTCAGTGTATTGATTGAGAATCCAAATAGATTGATGATGGCAAAGGTACCCAATACAACCACTGGAACAGCCATTGTTGGAATAATCGTTGCGCGCCAGTTCTGCAAGAACAAGAACATGACAAAGAATACAAGAATAACGGCTTCGATTAGGGTATGAACCACACTTTCAATTGAAAGTTGAATAAATGGCGTTGTATCAAATGCCAATTCATCTTTCATGCCAGCAGGGTAGTTCTTACGCAAATCAACCAAGCGTGCCTCAACGGCTTTGGCCGTATCCAAGGCATTCGCACCAGTTGCAAGTTTAATCGCAACACCGCCAGCAGGTTTACCATTGTACTTGGAGTCAAACTGATAGTTGTCTGCACCTAATTCAACGCGGGCAACATCACCTAAACGGACTTGAGCACCATCACTGGTATTTTTCAGGAAGATGTTTTTAAACTGTTCAGGTGTGGTCAACATGCTTTGCGCATTGACCGTTGCGTTCAGTACTTGTCCATCAACCGATGGTGCACCACCTAACTGACCTACAGCAACCTGTGAGTTTTGTGCACGAATTGCCGCAGCCACATCACTTGGTGTAAGCCCTAAACTGGTTAATTTTGCAGGATCGAGCCAGATACGCATCGCATATGAACCACCAAACACTTGCACTTCACCCACACCAGCCACACGGCTTAATGGTTCTGAAATGTTCGAGTTTACATAGTCCTTAATGTCATTTGCAGAAAGGCTGTCTTCTGTGGAATAGAATGCAAGTACCTGTAAGAAACTTGCGCCAGACTTGGTCACTTTTACCCCTTGACGTTGTACATCTTCAGGTAAAAGAGCAGTTGCTGACTGTAATTTATTTTGTACTTGAACTTGGGCGATATCGGGATCGACACCTTGTTCAAAGTTTATTTGGATTGATGCCTGACCGTTCCCCGCACTGTTAGACGAGATGTAGCGTAAGCCATCCAAGCCATTCATTTGTTGTTCGATAATCTGTGTAACTGTATTTTCAACAGTTTCAGCAGATGCACCTGGATATGTCGCAGAAATTGTGACAGTCGGTGGTGCAATCGTCGGATATTGTGCAATGGGCATTTTTGTCAGCGTGAGTACACCCGCTAACATAATGACGAGTGCGATTACCCATGCAAAAATCGGACGATGAATAAAGAATTGAGCCATTCAGTCTACCCCTTAAGCATGTGAAGTAGATTTTTGTTCACTGTTTTTTTCTTGCTGTGCCGCAGGTTGAGCAGCTGTTGCTGGTTTAGGCGCAGCTTGTCCAGGTTGAGCTTCAGCTTGTGGTTGGTACGGTTTAGCAACCACTTCCTGTTCAGGTTTTACTTTAGCAATACCATCTACAATGACTTTATCACCTGTATTTAAACCTTGAGTGACAATCCAATCTTTTCCATGAACACCAGCAGTTGTGATTGGACGGCTTTCAACAGCACCCTTTGCATTGACAATCATTGCAATGGCTTGACCTGTTGGCGTACGTGTAATCGCTGCTTGTGGAACCAAGTAAGCATTTGGAATGACACCCTGTACGATTTGCGCATTGGCAAACATACCCGGCAATAACAAGTGGTTCGGATTAGAGAACACAGCACGTAATGTCACAGAACCTGTTTCAGGGTTTACACTGGCATCAGAAAATGCCAGATTTCCTTCAACTGGGTAATAACTACCATCTTCAAGTTTTAAGCGTACTTTCGTATTGTTACTGCGATCAATGCTGCCTTGACTCAATTGTTGACGTAGACGTAACAACTCAGCACTTGATTGGCTGATGTCTACGTAAATTGGATCAAGCTGTTGAATCGTCACTAAAGCATTCGCCTGATTTGCTGTGACTAAAGCACCGGCAGTAACAGATGAACGACCGGATTGACCAGAAATAGGCGAACGAACAGTTGAGTAGCCTAGGTCAATTTGTGCATTTTTAACAGTCGCATTTGAAGCAGCAATATCTGCTTCAGCAAGTTTTATTTGAGCAAGTAAGTCATCATATTCTTGTTTAGACACTGCGTTAATGCCAACAAGTTGACGATAACGATTTGCTTTAACTTGTAATGAATTTAAATTCGCTTGCTGACGTACTAAAGCTGCTTTTGCATTGTCTAAGTTTGCACGGTTAACTCGCGAATCAATCTCATAAAGAGGTTGACCCTCACGAACAAAACTACCTTCTGTAAACAAACGCTTTAAAATCACACCATTTGTTTGCGGGCGAACTTCAGAGATTTGATAGGCTGAAGTACGACCAGAAAGTTCTACAGTCTGTTCAACGCTTTGTGGTTGAGCAACAATGACACCAACTTCAGTCGGCGGCATTTTTTGGGCAGCACCACCAGCTTCTTGTGCTGATTTAGGATCTTTGCTGCAACCTACAAGTGCAATACTTGTTGCGAGAGCACAAGCAGTAAGGGCAGGAGCCCAAAGCTTTGCCGACATCATTATTCCACCTCGTTTAGATTCTTATCTAAAAATAATTTGTTCTGACTTAACGTTTCTGGCATCAATATGAGCCATAAAATAGCAGCCCATATGAAACCTATACCCCATCCAGTGAGTACATCAGTTGGGAAATGTGCTCCCAGATAAATTCTAGAGACCCCCATGCTTAGAAACCATAAAAAGCCCCCCAAGCCAATCCATTTAACGTGGTGATGCTTTTGAAATATAAACATAATCGAACAACATACAATAGCAGCATAAATACTGTGAGCACTGGGAAATGAAGCACCGTAGGTTTGCACCATTTGGTAGATTTCATCAGGTCGTGGGCGATTGACCAGATATTTAATTATCCAACCAATCGCTGAAGCACCAAGTAACCCAATACTGATCATCAGTAAGTTTGCATACTGTTTCAGGCGTATGAAATATATATTGCATAGCCCTGCAATCACGATCATTGACGGTAAGCCGCCTAGGTAGGATAGGCCAAGTGCAATACCATTTAAAAAATCTAAACGGTGTGAACTCATCCATACAACACTTGATAAATCAAAGAGTTGTATTTGGTTAATGGTTAAACCAATACTCCCAATAAGTAAACTTATACAGCCAATAAGGAGCAATACATAAGGCATAAAATGACCTAGAGTATAAAAACATGTACGTTAAGTTTATTTAATGCACTGAAGTGTACTCGCCAGTACACTTTTTTTCAAGTGAGTAAAATTAGGTAATTTATACTAATTTCTTTTTGTAAAATATTTGACATTTTGCACAAAAAATAACAAAAAGTTTAGTGATTTAGTTTGTTTTGTGGAGTTGTTTCGTCTTCAAGTTGTAAAGGTTGTTTAGGGGGCCAGAAAAAATCAATGGGGCGTGTTGAAAAATGGGTAAATATCAGTTTTGCCAAAGGTTTCCATTGGGAAAAACGTACCTGTCTTGCTCTCAGTGCAACGATAATGGTTAAGGTAAAACTCACAAACAAGTTAGTTAAACCAATACATAATACACCGAGAAAAGATACGATAATTAACCCGATATCTGGAGCACCATTAATTGTCATCAGCCCTTGAATAAAGTTTGCAGATGCAAAAGCAATATGACGAATATCCAGAGGTAAACCCAAGATAAAACCAATGGTTCCCATACTTCCAAGCATGATTCCAAAGAGGAAATTACCTGCCAGTGCACCTAAATTGCGTTCAACGTAATCCGCGAATTTATTGAGACGTTCTTGTCCTAAAAGTTTCTTCCATTTGGTGTGGGCTTTTAGGCGTGGTCCGACCTTGCGATAAACCGACATATTATCGAAATATCCTGCAATTAATCCTGATAAAAATAAACAAACACCAGCGATTGCTGCATGTGGAATGGCAAGCGAGGTAAACGGATTTAAGCTATGCAGTAAGGTCGTGGCTTTTGCATGTGTGAGCAAAGGTTCGTCCATTACCCATTGCCATAGATAGGTGATGAATGCAGCGGTGGGTATTGCAATCGAAATATTGCCTAAAATCGCAATAAACTGAGTACGAATAATATTAATAATCAGACCTGCAAGTTCAGCAATTTGTGCAGTTTTAGATCCTTTTTGATGCTGTACGGTCGATGCAAGTGCGGCAGCTGTCATTGCGGGTTGTTTGGTCGCAACCGTAAAATGCAAAACATGAATCAGAATAAAACCCAGTGAATAATTCATGCTATAGAGAAAAGCATGCATGAAGGGGGCGAGCACTAAACGTGCAGAAAGGATTTTAAGCGTTGCCATTGTAGCAATAATCGCCCCTGCACCTGCAGCGGCCTTGTACATGCCCAAGAAACCTTTTTTATCGGTACTTACATAATGCTCACCCGTTTTACTGGCATTTTCTGTAACTTGTAGGGCAATCAATTCACTATTGGTTTTGAGCAGGTCGCGCACACTGGTTTCGCTATAATGTGCATCAACCAAGTCAGTAAGGAGTTCTCCGCACAATGGATAACGAATCTGATCATCTTCGACCAAGAGATTCAATAACAATTCAATACGATCCAAACATTGTTCAAGGAGCGACAGTAAATAGGTCAAACTCAGGCTGACACCAATCCGCTTAATTGCTCGACGGACCTTGAACACAACATCACGGCACTGTTCAATCATCACCAACGCTTGGTCTGCATCTGGTGGAACAGTGACCGCATATTGATCCAGATCACGGTGTTGTTTTTTATAAGCCTCTATAAATTCAACGATTTCACGGTTCTGAACCAAAAATGGAGATTCATATTCCTGTAATTCAGGATAAGCATTGATAAACTCAGGATATAAGCCAATGCCACTAATACGGTAGGAGAGTACCGTAATCGCTTTAATAATATCGCGTTTGATGCCTAGTTTATCATTGCTATAGCGGTGTCCTTGATTGAGAAGTCGAAATAACTGTTTCCAATTCTCTGAATCGATATTTTCAAGCCAATATTTATCACTGCGTTGATAAAAAACCTTGCCGACTAAATCTTTCAGTTCGGTTTCATCAGGTAATAAAGGAAGAAAATGCGCACCAATACGTTGCCCAAGCTGATTCCAGAAACCATCTAAGGATAATATGCCGCTGTCTGCATATAGTCCTGCTTGTTTGTAATGATTGACTAACTTCAGTAAGTAGCCTTGAAGTGCTGAAGACGCATTGGGGGTAATGAGTAAAGATTGAATTAAAGCATTGAATTTGTTTTTAATTTCTTCCAGATTTCTGGTGTCATTAGGTCTGATCCGTTTGACTAACTCAATTAAAATATCTGGATTCGGAACAACCTTGGGATCATCAAGTTGTTCCTGCATAAGGAGGAAAAGATCATTAAAATGTATATGCATAAGCCTTGTAAATTCTATTGAATGCGATGTAAGGCAAGTTGCGCCAAGTTATACAATGCTTGACGGTATTCAGATTCAGGTAAATGACTCAGTGCTTGGATCGCAGCTTGTGTTTCTTCATTTGCACGGCGACTGCAATAATCTAAAGCACCAGACGTTTGCACGATTTCAATCACGCGTTCTAAATCTGCTGTCCCGCCAGTTGCAATACTCTTACGAATAATTTCGTGTTGTTCGCCCTGTGTATTCGCTAAAGCAGAGATTAAAGGTAAAGTCGGTTTTCCTTCCATCAAATCATCACCAATATTTTTACCTAATGTTTCAGCATCAGAGGTATAGTCTAAAATATCATCAATGATTTGAAAGGCATTGCCAAAATGCCCGGCAAAAAGACGGAGAGGTTCGCGATATTGTGCTTGACCGGCAAGAATGGCTGCACCTTCTGTTGCCAACTCAAATAGACGTGAAGTTTTACCGTGAATAATGTCTAAATAAGTTTGTTCTGTGGTTTCAGGTTGATGTTGTGCTTGAAGTTGTAAAACTTCACCCTCGGCAATTTCACAGGTTCCTGTCGAAAAATCTTTTAACAACACCATATTGTCCAGATCAACCAACAAGTCAAATGCACGTGAAATCAGGAAGTCGCCCACCAAGACAGCTGTTTGGTTATTCCATGTTGCATTGGCAGTCGGACGACCACGACGCAAACCAGACTCATCAACGACATCATCGTGAACCAATGTTGCCGTGTGTAACATTTCAATAATGGCAGCCAGCTTACGATAGGGTTCCATTTGCACATCGGTTGCACCGCAAGCTTTTGCTGCAAGTAGACACATAATGGGGCGCATGCGTTTGCCACCTGCTTCAACTACATGTTTACTGACTGCCATCACCAAAGCAACTTTTGAGGTAATCCCTTCATTAATAAACTTGTCCATCGCAGCAAAGTCTGTTGCAACAGGAGCGAGAATATCTTGCTTAAAGTCGATGGTCATCGGGTGGGAGCCTCATACAAATGCGTTTTAAGTCGTTAGTGTAACAATGAATATGTCGGAATGTTGCTTTTGGAAGCAGACATCGTGCCTGAATCTTAATGATTTGTTGTTTATTTGTCCAAAAAACCATAAAACATTAAATATTCTGCACATTGTTGTTTTGAGCTACATAGTAGCCGATTTGTTTTAAAAATCTATTTCAATTTAATAAAAAAATTCACATATTCAAGGGCTAAACCTTAAAAAAAAGAGATTATTGCGATTAATTTGTAGACAGTGCTAATATTTGATGAAAATGACTTGTTGTTTAATTCATTATCACTTAAAATCTTTGCCCTTGTATAACCCCCAGTGGCGTTCGTTTTAAGATCGATATATTCCTTTATCGGCACGACGACACGGGCAAGTTGGAGTACGTTATGTACGCAGTAATCCAAAGCGGTGGTAAACAGCACCGTGTTGTTGAGGGTGAAACCCTTAAAGTTGAATTGTTGAAAGCTGAAACAGGCGCAACGATTACATTTGATGATGTATTAATGGTTGTGAATGGCGAAAGCATTCAAATCGGTGCTCCAGTTGTCGCTGGCGCAAAAGTAACTGCAGAAGTGGTTGGTCACGGTCGTCATGACAAAATCCGTATTGTTAAAATGCGTCGTCGTAAGCACTACCGTAAACAACAAGGTCACCGTCAATGGTTTACCGAGTTGAAAATTACTGCGATCGCAGGTTAATCACTAGGAGTATAGAGACATGGCAACTAAAAAAGCCGGTGGTTCGACTAAAAACGGTCGTGATTCGAACCCTAAAATGTTGGGTGTTAAAATGTACGGTGGTCAAGCTGTGACTGCTGGTAACATTATCGTTCGTCAACGTGGTACAGAATTCCACGCTGGTGCAAACGTAGGTATGGGTCGTGACCATACTTTATTTGCTACTGCTGATGGCGTAATCAAATTTGAAGTGAAAGGTCAGTTTGGCCGTCGCTATGTATCTGTTGAAGTGTAAGCTTTAATGGTTCGAAAAAGCCCGCTTTATTGCGGGCTTTTTTTATGTTCAAGAGTGTATTTACATTAAATTTACTCTCCATGATGATGAATAATTTTCTACATATTGAACTAATAACAATACAAAACTTCTTATTTTCTCAATTATTACTGAGATGATTTAGTTTAAGATAGGTCATCTAAATAACATTCTGCATGTGGTTTTATATGCAGACATAGCAAAGGTGAACATATGAATATGCTTCGTAAAACGATGGGTGCAGTAACCTTGGGTGCAGCACTGCTTGCACCAGTCATGAGCACAACAGTTTTTGCAGCGACTGCTGCGTCGGAGCAACAAGCGACAGCCAATCTTGTCAAACAGCTCAGTGGCGTAAAAAGCTTTACTGCAAATTTTGAACAGACCACCAAGGCAACACAAGCGGGTAAAGCTGCACAGAAAAAAGGCTTAACTGCCCAGCATATGAACCAGACCTTTAAAGGGGTGATGAAAGTAGAGCGCCCAGGAAAGTTCTATTGGGAAACGACAACGCCTGCAAAGCAGACGATCGTGACTGCTGGACGTACTGTATGGATTTATGATCCCGATCTACAACAAGCGGTTAGACAGAGCTTAGATGAGCAAGTGGCAAATACGCCTGCATTGCTATTGAGCGGTAATACCCAGCAGATTCAAAAAGCCTATCGAATCACTCAGCCAGATTCAGGTAAAACCTATTATACGCTTTATCCGAAGCAAAAAGATGGTGCTTTCCAAAGCTTGACGATTAGTTTTGGGGCTAAAAATGCTCCGACACTGATGATCTTGCAAGATTCATTGGGACAAACCACTACTGTACGTTTTAACAATGTCAATGTGAATGCGGCTATTCCTGCTTCAACTTTTAATTTTGTACCCCCTAAAGGTACAGATATTATTGATCAATAAGTAATTTTTCCAATAAAAAGCAATCAAATGGTTGCTTTTTATTTCTTCCTGCATGAACAAAGTCAAAATAAATTGAGTAGTGAAGACGCTGATAGATTGGACGTTAAAAACAGTCTGATTTTTCTCCAATCTGGATATGGATATAAAAATAAACGGTTTCGTCCAATAAAATATTAGTCATTAACAATTATGAATATTAATTTGAAATTTCTGGTTTTATGATAAAAGAAATCTTTAATTATGCTTTATGACATGGTAACGCAAGTGAATTTAAAAACAGGATTGGTCGTTTCAGCACTATTTTCAGTCTTACTGATCGCTACAGGTTGTCAAGAAAAGCCTGCACCTCAGGCAGAACAGACTGGGACAAGCAATGCAAAATCGACGCAAATTCCCTTGATCCAAGCAAAGGTTCAACGTGTTGATGGTATTAAAAAGCAGTTTTGTGATGAAGAGGGCTGTACTCAATATGATTTACAGAGCATAAAAAGCAATGTCCCCTGGATTGATGAATATTTTCTCAATCGAATAAAAAAAGATGTGCCTGGTGCTTTTGAAAAAGATTCAGCGCATATTTCTGCTGAAGGCGAGACCCAGACATCTCCAAAAGGTCTCAATCAAAATTCGATTTATGTCCGTTTTATATCACAGCAAAATAATTTAGCCACTTTTGTGATTCAAACCTATACCTATGCCGCAGGTGCTGCACATGGAATGTATCATAATGAATACGTAACTTTTGATTTAAGCACGCAAAAACGTTTGGCACTGACTGATATTTTAAAACCGAATGTAGAAGCCAAAGTGGCAGAACAACTTTACGATGCAAACTCTAATTGGTTGATTCAAAAAGATATTACACGCGATAAATTGCAACTGAGCGATAACTATTACTATGGCGTAAACGGTATTGTCTTTGTTTATCCATTATATGAGTTGACCTCGTATGCGGAAGGTATGCCAGAGTTAAAACTCCCATATCAAACGGCCAGAGAATTAATAAAACCCGAGTATCTACCAAGTTTACCTCAGGTTGAGCCTGTAGCAGAGCAAGCCGCAAAACCATAAATATGTTGCCAAATCATACAATTCGCAGTTGTGTAATACGCTGTCACTGTATTTTTTGCAGTGAAGCGCTTACACTATAGACAGTTTTTTTTCTCACTTTAGATTGACTATGATCGACCCAAAATTAATCCGAAATAATATCGAGGCAGTTAATTTAGCCTTGGCAAAACGTGGTGTGCAACTGAATGTTGACGAATGGGCATCACTAGAAGCTCGCCGTAAAGAAATTCAGTCTAGAACTGAAAACTTACAGGCGGAACGTAATTCGGGTGCGAAACAAGTTGGTCAAATCAAAAAATCCGGTGGTGATGCTTCTGAAATCATGGCACGCATGGGTGCAATTGGTGATGAAATCAAAGCAGCTGAAGTGGAGTTGAATGAACTTCAGACTGAACTTGAAGCAAAATTGATGTCTATTCCGAATTTACCCCATGAGTCTGTGCCGGAAGGCAAAGATGAAAGTGATAATGTGGAAATCCTGAAATGGGGCACACCACGTCAATTTGATTTCGAAATTAAAGATCATACTGATCTTGGCGAAATGATGGGCGGTTTAGAGTTTGAAACAGCTACTAAACTGACAGGTACACGTTTTAGTGTGCTCAAAGGTCCTTTGGCGCGTTTACAACGTGCGTTAACCCAATTTATGCTGGATACCCATACACTTAAAAATGGTTATACCGAAGCTTATGTGCCTTATCTTGTAAACGCTGATTCACTTCGTGGAACAGGGCAATTACCTAAATTTGAAGAAGACTTATTCAAATTACAAGGTGAAAAAGAATATTATCTGATTCCGACGGCTGAAGTTCCGGTAACCAACTTTGTTCGTAATGAAATCATTGATGCTGATCGTTTACCCCTGAAGTACGCAGCGCATACGCCATGCTTCCGCAGTGAAGCAGGTTCATATGGCCGTGATACACGTGGTTTGATTCGTCAACACCAATTTGACAAAGTTGAAATGGTTCAAATTGTTAAGCCCGAAGACTCAATGGATGCTTTGGAAGCGTTGACTGGACATGCTGAAGGCATTTTACAGGCTTTAGGCTTACCGTATCGTAAAATCGTTTTATGTGGTGGCGATATGGGCTTTGGTGCATGCAAAACCTATGATTTAGAAGTTTGGGTACCTAGTCAAAATAC
The DNA here is from genome assembly GCF_016508585.1 of Acinetobacter baumannii. Taxonomy (GTDB): domain Bacteria; phylum Pseudomonadota; class Gammaproteobacteria; order Pseudomonadales; family Moraxellaceae; genus Acinetobacter; species Acinetobacter nematophilus. The sequence continues at coordinate 98,060 of NZ_JADVOP010000010.1, read as the reverse complement.
TTACCGTGAGATCTCGTCTTGTTCAAATATGTGGGATTTCCAAGCACGTCGTATGATGGCTCGTTATCGTACTGACCAAAAGAAAACTGAGTTGGTTCATACCTTGAATGGTTCTGGTTTAGCGGTTGGTCGTACGTTGTTGGCGGTGATGGAAAATTATCAACGTGCTGACGGCTCTATTGAAGTGCCAGAAGTTTTACGTCCATACATGGCTGGTGCAACGTTCATCAATTAATGAATGTTTGTTCAATTAATTAGATCGTTTGTTCATAAATATTGCTTGCTACAATCAGACCTGAACTTTTGAGGAACACTGTGGAAATTTTTCCAATTTCATTAAAATTACAAGGGCAACCTTGTCTGATTGTAGGCGGTGGACATATTGCCTACCGCAAAGCAGTATTATTGGCTAAATCGGGTGCTGTTATTCATGTGGTTGCACCTGATATAGCGGCAGAGCTTTTAGAGATTGTTCATTCTACACATGGGCAGTATCATCCCGAAAAATTTGATTCACGAAATAGCCTAAGTCATTATCGCTTGGTCATCGCTGCAACCAATGATAATGCCGTCAATCAAGCTGTCTTTGAAACATGTGAAGATCTCAATGTTTTGGTTAACAGTGTAGATGATCCTCCACACTGTCGTTTCATGGTGCCTGCCATTATTGATCGTTCCCCACTGGTGGTTTCGATTGCGACCAATGGTGCTTCTCCTGTTCTTTCCAGACAAATTCGTACTCAACTTGAAGCTGCGATTCCGCATGGTATGGGGAAACTTGCTGATTTTTCTGGGAAATGGCGCAAAGTGGTGAAAGAACACATTAGCAATCCGGATGAGCGTCGCATTTTTTGGGAAGATTTATATGCCAGTCCTTTAAAAGAACAGGTATTCAATGACAACTTGATCGAGGCAGATCGTCTGATTGAACAAGCCTTAGACAAATGGCAAAAGCCGAAAGGCGAAGTGTATTTGGTGGGGGCGGGTCCGGGTGATCCCGAGCTTTTAACGTTAAAAGCCTTGAGACTGATGCAGCAAGCGGATGTGGTGATTTATGACCGTTTGGTTTCACCACCAATATTGGAATTATGCCGACGTGATGCAGAAAAAATATACGTCGGTAAGGCGCGATCCAATCATTCTGTACCTCAAGATGGAATCAACGCTTTATTGGTCAGATACGCCACTGAAGGTAAGCGTGTATGTCGGTTGAAAGGTGGTGATCCGTTTATTTTTGGACGGGGTGGTGAGGAAATCCAAGAGCTTTTCACTGCAAATATTGCCTTTCAAGTTGTGCCTGGTGTAACAGCTGCTTCAGGTTGTTCTGCATATGCAGGGATTCCACTCACACACCGAGATTATGCACAGAGTGTACGGTTTTTGACGGGGCATTTAAAAGAAGGTTCGCCTGAGCTGCCATGGCGTGAGTTGGTTTATGAAAACCAAACACTGGTTTTATATATGGGCTTGGTCGGCTTGGAAAAAATTTGTGAAAATCTGATTGCGCATGGTCAACGACCAAATATGCCAGTGGCTTTAATTTCCAAAGGTACAACACCTGATCAAAAGGTTGTGGTGGGGACTTTGGCTGACATCGCCTCTAAAGTTGAAGAAAACCATATTCAAGCACCTACTTTAACCATTATTGGTGAAGTGGTGAGTTTGCGCGAACAATTACAGTGGCAATAAAATCTTTCTAATCCTTTATTGATGAGAGAGACATTCTCTTTTTTAAGTATTTGGGTTGGATTCTGAAAAGTAGAGATCTTCCGTGATTCATGTTGTTTTATACGAGCCTGAAATTCCTGCAAATACAGGGAATATCATTCGTTTATGTGCCAATACCGGTGCACAATTGCATCTTGTCAAACCTTTGGGTTTTGAGTTGGATGATAAGAAGTTGCGCCGTGCTGGGCTGGATTATCATGAATGGGCACATATGAAAGTTTGGGAAAACTTTGCAGAATGTTTGGTACATTTAAAGGGTCAAGGGATTGACCTTGATGCGATTTATCCTTTGACCACCAAAGGTACTGAGACACCGCATACCTCGGATTTAAATCGTCCTGTTGCTTTGCTAATGGGACCAGAAACACGGGGTTTACCTGAAGATGTTAGAATGATGTTTCCTCAGCAACATTGGATTCGCTTACCTATGGCACCGAATTCACGCAGTTTGAATTTATCCAATGCGACTGCGGTGATTCTTTATGAAGCATGGCGCCAGCAAGATTTTAAAGAGTTAGTTGATTAGTAAGGCTTCAAAAAAGTAGGTTTCAGCTTTTAGCCATGATATAAAAGTAAGTAGTTACTTACTTTTATATGTGTGAATTTAAGTGGAAAATAAAAAAATTACTATTGCTTTTATATGCTGTATTTTACCATTGCAAATTTATGCTTATCCTGATGAAATTCGGATAAAAATGGATCAAATAACGACATCTTTTGAGAAAAAATTTATGTTTTTTCTCTATCTAAAACAAAATAGCAAAACTCCTGAAATCTATAATCAAGCTTTATGTAAAGTTGTTAAAGATCATACAAGTGAAATGAACTCAATTTTAGAAGAGAATCAACAGTATTTAGATGAAGATGAGCGTATGGAAGTTAAATCTGGAACTTTCTTAAGAAAGACAACTGAGCAAGCAAAAAAAACTTTAGCGGAAAATGAAATTTATTGTTTAGATAATTAACTTAATTTTGCAAAGCAGAATACTTTTATATTTAGTGATTAGACCATTTATTTACAGGCTTTAATTTTTCCATTTCTTCACAATATACCCAATATAGTCAAACCACCTAATTATTCATGCAATTGATTTTGATATCAATCATTGATATCCAATGAACCTCACACTTTTTAGAAGATTTTGATCATTCTTTTTTTTGCATTTTTTAATCATGAATGGTCGTGCTATCGTGAGGCGACATGGATGTCGCCATGTTGAGTGGAGGGATGGGATGTACCCTTTGCTTAGTGAAAATTTTTTGTTATCTTTTTATCTGAGCAAAAACAAGGCACTGCTTTGTTTGCAGCGCAAGAGTGAAGCATCGCCTAAGCAGATCTGTATAAACTTTTGATATAAAGTGTGGCAATGAAAGCTTTTAATGATTCAACAATATATTCATTGTATTGATCAAGAGAAATTATTTTTTACTGTATGAGTTTTAAAGCAGGTTGCCTATACATAATTGATTTAAAATAAATGTCTTAGCTTTTACATAATTTTGATGAACGGCATGCATGTATTGTTTTGATATATCGCTTCAGTTATTTATTTATTTCTAAATAGGTGATAGTTTCAGATTTAGGCATTCCTTGGTCATCTGTGATTAAGATATTCAGTTTAATTTTCTCTCCCTTTTTAAGTTCTGAGCGATTTGGATAATTTGCTAAATTCTCTTCTATAACTTGACCAATATAGTGTTGGCAGCCATGATCCGCACGCCCAGCTGCTTGTGCTTTTTTGACAACACCTCTGATGTGCATTGATGTTTCCTCAATCTCACCAAGTCCATCTTTATTGATGTAAAGTGTACGAGTTGAAGTATTTTCTAAAAGTTTAACAATAAGATCACATGAGTTTTCATAAGATGCAAAAGTGAGATTGCTGATCGTGATCAAGATAGAGAAAAATATAATCTTCATTGTTGTTATTCCATTCAGTCTGTAATGTTGGAATTCTATTTAGGTCATATGTTCCCGCGATGATACAGTTTAGGGACATATTGGTGGTATTTAAGTGCATCATATCTGTTTTTGCACTACAGGTGATTTATATTATCGCTGGCTCAGTTTTTGCTTGAACTAAATCAAATTGCCTCTGCGCACGTATCACATGTTGCATATTTCCTTCAGCCCAGATTTTAAATGATAGCGCAGTTTGGGCAAATTCATGTCCCAGTGTTGTTAAAGCATATTCAACTCGAATGACATTGTTTTCATGAATGGTGCGAGAAATAAAGCCATCTCTTTCAAGAATTTTTAATTTTTGAGAAAGCACTTTGGGAGAGATACCCATCAAGTTTTTTTTGAGTTCGTTGAAGTGCTGGGAGTGTTGGTCGAGTTGATAAATGATCAATAAAATCCATTTATCTGCAAATTTTTCAAAAAAAGATCGTGCCGGGCAATCAGGATGAAAAATATTAAAATTGAATGCATTAGTCATAAAATCAACCTCTGTGTAGGCATTTTAGAACAAAAAATTGACCAGTTACCGAGTAGTAACTAATTGATACTAGATTTCAAAAGTATATCATAAATTTATAGCGTTGAAACAGCCTGTGACTTAGTCAGTTGTTTTGACTGACCATAGGATATGAATGGGTATTGTTGCAATGAAAATTACAGATGCAGTCATTTTTATAACAGGTGCAAATCGGGGGTTAGGTTTAGCATTGGCGCAAGAAGCCTTACGACGTGGTGCCCAAAAAGTATATGCAGGAATGCGTAATATTGTTGATTTTAATGAACAGGGCATGATTCCAGTTGTTGTGGATGTAACAGATCCTATTTCCATTCAAAATGCAGTAGCGCGATGTGGTGACGTTAATATTTTGGTGAACAATGCGGGTATTGCCCGTCTTAATCAAAGCCCGGTTGAAAGCAATATTGTGGCAACAACACAAACTGTTTTAGAAACCAACTTATATGGGGTAATGAATACAACTCAATATTTTTGCCCCATTCTTGAAAGTCAGTCTGAAAGTTATATCGTCAATATTCTTTCTGATGTGTCTTGGGAGCCAAGTACACTTTTGGCCAGTTATGCAGTGTCTAAAGCTGCGGCGTGGTCGTTTACCAATTCAACTCGTCAATGGTTATCGCAGTTTAATGTTCATGTGATGGGCGTACATGTGGGGTTTATTGATACAGACTTAACCCATACACTCGATATTCCTAAAATTTCTCCATCTACTGTGGCAAAACAGGTATTTGAGGGAATTGAAGACAATGCATTTGAAGTATTGGTGGGAGCATCCACACAGGCATTGAAAAAAGATTTAACCGCAACATTACCCAGCTATATCAAATATTCAATTCAAAAGTGACATATACACGAGGACTTATCATGTCAAAAATTGCTGTCGTTTATTATTCAGGTTATGGTCATACTCAAGTGGTTGCAGAAACTTTCGCAGCTGAAATTAATGCAACATTGATCCAAATTGATCAGGAAGGAAACATTCAAGATCAAGATTGGGACACTTTAGATGCTGCTGATGCAATTGTATTCGGTGCACCTACTTATATGGCAAATGCGCCATGGCAGTTCAAAAAATTTGCTGATGCATCTTCAAAGCGTTGGTTTACACGTGCTTGGAGTGACAAAATCTTTGGTGGTTTTACCAACAGTGCAAGTTTAAATGGTGATAAGCAAGTGACCTTAATTTCATTGCAAACGCTTGCATCTCAACATGGGGGGATTTGGGTGAGTCTAGGATTGTTGCCAGCCAATACAAAAGATGCAACACGTCAGGATGTGAATAATTTAGGTGGTTCTGTGGGCTTATTGGTTCAATCGCCATCTGATGCCAGTGTTGACGAAATTCCAAGTGGTGATTTGGAAACTGCAAAAGCCTATGCAAAACGTATTCAAGCCATTACGGATAAATTTATTGCATAATTCATGGTTTTATTTCTGGAACCCATCCAAAAAACAAAGGCGCATTAAGCGCCTTTGTTTTTAGAACTTTAGAAATATTTGATTATTCATGCTCATTATGTTGCGGAGCAGGATAGCGGAAACCACGAGTTTTATATGCTAAATAGGCAACACCCAGTACAGCCCAAGCTAATCCAAGCTTTAATGCCATTTCATCAATTTCTAGCCACATTAAAAATACGCTGGCAAAACCAAGTGAAGGAATGACAACATAATTAATGATTTCTTTCAGTGATTTGGTTCTGCCATCGCGTAGTGCGTAGCGCGAAATCACTGAGAAATTCACAAAGCTAAATGCGGTCAAAGCACCAAAACTAATCAAGTTAACGATATGCTCAAGGTCTAGGAAACCCGCAGAGAGTGCAACTACACCGACAATCAAAATATTATAGGTCGGGGTATGTAGTTTCGGGCTGATATGACCAAATACTTTTTTGTTGATTACCCCATCACGTCCCATCACATACATCAAGCGAGATACACCAGCATGTGCCGAAATTCCTGATGCAAGAACCGCAATGACAGCGAAATAAAGCACCAGCTTTTTAAATGCGATACCAGTGATTGCCGTGAGAAGTGTGGTATTGCCCAACGCTTCCAACATCACAGGTTGAGACTCATCCAATGGATTAAAGTAAATCGTTGCATTGCTCGGGAAAAATAACTGGATAAAGTAAGTGCTCACAATGAAGATGATACCTGCAATTAAAGCAGTTGAAAAAATTGCTTTTGGCAAAGTTTTCTCGGCATCTTTGGTTTCTTCAGCCAGTGATGAAAGTGCATCAAATCCGGTGAACGAGAAGCACAGAATCGTTGCGCCTCCAATTAATGCACCAATGGTTGTCATTTCACTCCAAAAAGGAGCAAGTGACCATAATGCAGCTTTATCTGGATTTAATGTGCCATCAGCATAAACGCCTTGCGTGAGCAAGACATACACTTCATAGACAAAATAGAAGATGATGCCCAGCTGAACAACGACAATGGTGCTGTTAAATCGTGCGACAAAACGTGAACCAAATAAGTTAATCACTGTCATAATGGCAGTCAACGCAATAACCCATATCCAGTTATTAACGTCTGGGAATAAAGCCCTTAAGTAGATATCCGCCAAAATAATATTGACGAGTGGAGATAATAAATAATCTAACCAAGATGACCAGCCGACCATAAAGCCGACATTGGGATGGATTGATTTTTGTGCATAGGTATAAGCAGAACCTGAAGAAGGGTAACGCTTAATCATGTGACCATAGCTGATAGAGGTTAAAAGAATGGCAACAAGCGCAAAAATATATGAAGTTGGAACGTGTCCGTGACTTCCATCTGATACTAAACCGAATGTATCAAATAAGGTAAGTGGCTGAATATACGCTAGACCAATAATGATGATATGCCACAGCACAAGATTTTTTTTCAGTTTGGCTGCGGATTGGGTCCCAGTGATATCTGTCAACGGCGTTATCCTCTTAATCGTTGATCAAGGATCAGTCATATTTATAAGGATCGTTTGAGACGAACGATCCCCCCTAAAGAATAAAACAAAAGTGCGCCAATCTACTCTAAAAAGGCAGCCTTTGTCAGTAACTTTGTTTGCTTTTTTAGCAGAAAACATGCCATCTTGATTAAAAAATAGCTGACTGACCATTCTGCAAGATAAAAGCCCGATGTTTAGATAAACATCAGGCCAATTCATATGCGTATATTGTCTTAATTTTAAACAATTACCAAGCTTTTTCTAAGATAGATTTCAAATCTTTCAGGGTTGCTTCTTTAGGGTTGAAAATAATTGATCCATCATTGAGTGCTTTATCTGCAATTTCTTCAAATTGTGATTGAGTGACTTTACCCGTCTCACTGAGTGTACGTGGCAATTTGGTCAGGCTGTTAATGCGATCACGCATTGTTTTCAACATCTCTATGGCTTTATCGGCGCGTTGGTTGGCAGGTGTTTGTGCATAAATATCAGCACCAGCAAGTGGTAATAACAGATCAGCGATTTTGTCACCATTCACTTCTTTATTGTATTCCAGCACATAAGGGAGGAATAAGTTCATACATAAACCATGTGGTAAGTGAGCGACTGCACCTAAAGCATGACCCAGTGAATGAACAATACCAACCATAGAGTTGGAAAATGCGATTCCTGCCATAGTTGATGCTTGTGCAAGTTCTAAGCGCCCGTTGGCATCACTTGGATTATCCAGTACATCAAACAGACTCTTGCTGATTTTTTTGATCGCAGCTGTAGCATAGGCATCTGAGATTGGATTGGCTGCGATACAGGTATAGGCTTCAATCGCATGTGTCATGGCATCCATTGCCGTCATTGCCGTCAAATGCGGTGGCAAGGTCTGAGTCATTCTAGGGTCAAGAATAGCCGCATGTGGCATTAAGTAATTAGATGCAAAAGCCAGTTTTACATTTTTTTGATTATCCGATACCACAGCAGCCAAAGTGACTTCGGAGCCTGTCCCAGAAGTAGTCGGGATCACGAAAAAAGGTTTGAGCGGGCGAGGGAGGTTGTGTGCACCTGAGTATTTTAATAAATCATCACCACCTTCGGATACAAGAATATTGGCAGTCTTGGATGTATCAATGACTGAACCCCCACCCACTGCAATAATCGCATCACAATTATTTTTGCGATAGGCTTGAGCCGCAGCTCGCACAGTTTCTAGGCTAGAGTCTGGAGGTACATCATCAAAGATTACGCCGATTTCAATCTCAGTAGATTCAAAGGCTGCTTCAATCGGTGCCAAGAGTTGATTGGCTCGAACACCTTTGTCAGTAATGATCATCGGGCGTTTAGCGCCTAATGCTGCAAGTTCAAATGGAATGTGCTCAAGCGCAGCATGACCAGCAATCACTTTTACAGGGCAGAAAAATTCGTAATATGGTTTTGACATGGGTTAAGCGCTCCCTTTTAAATATGATTGGGCAACTTTGAGATAAATATTCGCTGCGCCAGCTAATTTTTCTTTTAAGGTTAATTCTGAAGGATATTCCTTGACCGCAAGTTCTGCGACCAGTTTTGGTAAGATCAATGCTTCCATTTTGTTTAAGCAACGCACTAAACGGATCGCATAAGACACATCACCATCTGCAATCATACGGTCATTGGCAAAAGCTTGCGCTGTACTTTCTTGGAATGAAAAGACCAGGAAAGCATGATGAACATGCTTAAAAATAATCGAAAGATCAGGTTTATGATCTAATGATTTGACCAATTCAAGCTGTTGTTTTTGATTCACCTTGGCAATAAAAGAAGCGCCATTTGGAAAAACTTTCATCGATAATGTAAAACCAACAGGGAGTACAGATACTTCATGTTTAATTTCATCATCAACTTGACTCGCCATCACTAAACCTCTGCCAATCACATCCATCATGAGTTTGACATAGGCTTGTTCCAAAGCGGGTTTGATAGATTTACTCGAAATCACTCGCTAATCCCTTATTCAGTTGTATTTTGTTTTAGAGTAATTACTCTAATTTGTTTTTGGGGAAAAAGAAAGTGATTTATTTACATGTGACTTCATCGTCACTTGAGTTTTCGTCAATGACTTCGATCTCACTAAAGTAATTGCTTCGTTGAAAATACTCAACCACATCTTGAGACAATTGATTGTAATCTGGATAATTCTGAACTAAATCACAAACACGTACCATTTCTAAACCTGAATAGCCACAGGGATTGATGGTATGGAAGCCCTCTAAATTGCAGTCAATATTTAAAGCTAAACCGTGATAGCTCCGTCCTCTACGGATTTTAAAACCTAGAGAACCAATTTTCCTTTCATTGACATACACCCCGGGTGCATCAGGTTTGGCATATGCTTCAACTTGATATTTCTTAAGCAAATCAATCATGAGATTTTCTGCATAAGTCACGAGTGTGCGGACATTCCATTTCAAACGGTTCAAATCAAACATGAAGTAAATCACCATTTGACCTGGTCCATGCCAAGTCACTTGTCCTCCACGATCTGATTGCACTACAGGAATATCCGTATGCATTAAGATGTGTTCTGGTTTACCTGCCTGTCCCTGAGTAAGTACGTCAGGATGTTGGAGAATCCAAAGCTGATCAGGTGAGTGTTCATCACGTTGCTCAGTAAAGGATTTCATTTCTTGAAAACGTTCTGAATAAGAACTTAAGTCTTGATACTGGCGAATAATCAGGCGAGGTTTTAGAACAGCATCATTCACTGATATGTATCCTTGAGAGTAGGGAGGATTCATGAATTATAAAGAAATTTGTCCAATAAAAGTGAAAGCTGTTGCTGAACTTTTACAAATAACTGCCCGTCCAATATATTGAAGATAATGAATCGGCATAAAAAACACGCCATATAGGCGTGTTTTTTATTGAACGTCAAATTACAATGCGGTACGGATATGTTCGCAAGCTGCAAGGTCTGCATATAATGCATGGACTTGTTCAAGCTCATCAAAACGCAACTGAGCAGTAATTGAATGATATTTACCTGTACGCGATGGTTGTACAACGAGGGTTGCTTCATCAAATTCTGGAAAATGTTTAACCAAAATTTCGACGACAGCACCACGTAATTCTTCACCCGCATTACCAATCAATTTAATTGGGTAATCCATTGGAAAAACCCAAAGATGTTCTTGTAATTCGCGAGATGGAGTGCGGTCTAACATTTTTTCACCTCTAATTTATCAACAATGCCTGCAACAGTGCAGGCATTGTGTTTGTCTTAAATACTTAATGGGGTTACTCGATTAATTTTCAAGTCCCGACAGCATTCATAGATCAAGCATTGAAATCAGTCATTTTCAAGGAATGAACGCAAATGTTCAGAACGTGATGGATGACGCAGTTTACGTAAAGCTTTTGCTTCAATCTGACGAATACGCTCACGTGTTACATCAAACTGTTTACCAACTTCTTCCAGAGTATGGTCTGTTGGCATATCAATACCAAAACGCATTTTCAAAACTTTGGCTTCACGTTCAGTCAGGTTTTCAAGCACTTCACGCGTCGCTTCTTTTAAGCCTTCTGAAGTTGCAGCATCCACAGGCGAGGTGATGTTGCTGTCTTCAATGAAATCTCCAAGATGTGAATCTTCATCATCACCGATCGGTGTTTCCATGGAAATTGGCTCTTTGGCAATTTTGAGGACCTTACGTACTTTAACTTCGTCCATCTCCAAACGCTCACCTAATTCTTCAGGAGTGGGTTCACGTCCCATTTCTTGAAGTAATTGACGAGATACACGGTTGATCTTGTTGATCGTCTCGATCATGTGCACAGGAATACGGATTGTACGTGCTTGGTCTGCAATAGAACGAGTAATCGCCTGACGAATCCACCAAGTCGCATAAGTCGAGAATTTATAACCACGACGATATTCAAACTTGTCTACTGCTTTCATCAAGCCAATATTACCTTCTTGAATCAAATCGAGGAATTGCAGACCACGGTTGGTATATTTTTTCGCAATCGAAATTACCAAACGTAAGTTTGCTTCCACCATTTCTTTCTTGGCACGACGAGCTTTCGCTTCACCAATCGCCATACGTTTGGAAATATCTTTAATTTCTTTGACGTTTAGATTAAGTTCTTTCTCGATGTCTGCAATTTTTTGTTGAAATGCCAATACATCTGGGCGAACTTTTTCTAAATAAGCTTTCATCTCAGCAGGCGCTTTGGCAATTTGCTCGTCCAACCATGCTGGATTTGATTCTTGACCTGGGAATGATGTGCGGAATTGCGTACGATCCATACGTCCACGGCGAACTGCATAGCGCATCACTTCACGTTCGGAGGTACGAATCTGCTCATGTGTACCACGGATCATTTCAGAGATAATGTCAAACAAACGTGGTGTGAATTTGAACATCATAAATACAGTGGCAAGTGCTTCCATTGCTTCAACACCTTGAGCGCTATTGCGACCATGTTGAGCAATCGTTGCTTTTGCTGTATTCCAAACCGCTTCTAATTCATCGAAACGAACTTTGGCAATTTCAGGGTCCGGACCAGACTCACCTTCAGAATCATCATCACCTTCTGACTCTTCATCTTCGTCATCATCATCCAGTTTAACGTCTTTGGTCGGTTTGGTTGATGAACTGCTTTCATCATCAACTAAATCTTCTGACTCATCTTCTAAAACTTCAGGAATCTCTTCATCTGTTTCAGGATCTAAATAACCTGAAAGAATATCGGCAAGGCGACGTTCACCTGCTTCATAATCTTTATATTCTTGTAGTACAACTTCTACTGCATTTGGCCAGTAAGCGATGGAATGTAAAACATCACGTATTCCTTCTTCGATACGTTTAGCAATGCTGATTTCGCCTTCACGTGTAAGAAGTTCAACAGTCCCCATTTCACGCATATACATACGTACAGGGTCAGTGGTACGACCAGGTTCATTTTCTACAGAGGCAAGTACAGCAGCAGCTTCTTCTTCTGCAACTTCATCGCCAGCTTCGCTATTCCCATCAAACATTGCATCGTCAGTTTCTGGTGCACGTTCATGAACAGGAATACCGACGTCTTGAAGCATTTGAATAATGTCTTCAATCTGTTCGCTTTCTGTGATTGAGTCTGGGAGATGATCGTTAACCTCAGCGTAGGTTAAGTAACCTTGTTCTTTGCCTCGGCTAATAAGAGCCGCTACTTGTGAAGTAGGGGAATGCATTTCGCTCATCTTTACTCTCTTCTCGTTGAATCTGTGGCAGTGAAAAACCGTGCATGATAGCACAATCTGTTAATATATAGATGTGAATAGCTCAGCTATCCCATCAGAAAACCCGTCAAGAATGGTCTGATAGAATGTTTAGAATTCAAATTCAATCAATTAGGTGGGGCTGAAATTGTTATTTTCAAGATCATCCCGTGCGTTTTTTGTCCGAATTTATCGAAAAACAGCAAGACGCAGGGTGGATTATATCATTGCATAAAATAGGGCTTAAAAAAAGCCCAATTTGGTCGATGAATGCAAAAAAAATAAAAAAAACTTGACAAGTTTTCTGAAGACAGATAAATAGCGCCTAGACCCATTCACTTTTTTTCATTATGAGGTAGTTTTAGTGTCTTCTACAGATTTTGAACTAGATGATAACTACGGTGATGATGATGTTAGTTTTGATGAGTCATCAAGCAAAATTAGCGCCAAAGAATCTTTAGAAAAGCGACGTTTGATCGATGATTTACTTGCACAGCGTCGTTTGGAAAAAGATCTAAAAGATTTTGATTATGACATTGATGATGACGACGATTTTGATGATGAAGATTAAAAATTCATTGGGCATAGGCTTGGAAAATGCTATGCTTAAATCTGATCAAAGTTTATTGGAAACAAAATGAGTGCTTTAGATTTAGACCTGCTGAGCGATTATCTAGATGGTGACCAAAACGAATTTGGTCTAGATTTCGCAGCGACTCACGGTTTCTTGTGCGCAACTGCAGTTGGACCTCGTTTTGATCAATGGCTAGATGAGTTGTTTGATAACAATCAAAAGAAAGTGCCAGCTGAAATTATTGCACAAATCAAAGCATGGCTTGAAGCGATTCGTCAGAACTTGGCCAACGAAGAAGGAATTGAGTTTCCTTTTGAAATTGAAGAAGCAGACGTAGAGTCTAGTTTAGGGGACTGGAGCGTAGGTTTTGTAGACGCAATGTTCCTGAATGAAGATGCTTGGTTTGCACCAGAATATGAAGAGCAAATTGTAGATTTAACACTGCCGATGATGGTATTTAGTGGTGTTGATGATGAAGATCCTCAAATGGAGTCATTCCGCCGTAATGGACAGTTGATGGATGAAATTGCTGAAGAAATTCCAGAAAACCTCAATGAGATTTACTTGATGTATCATACACCAAGTTAATCGACTCAGATAAAAAAGCCTGCTTTCTCCAGAGAAAGCAGGCTTTTTTTGTTTTGCCTATAACACACGGATATGATCATATTGAAGGATATAAATTTGAACTATATCTGCGTATTTACACCATATTTTTTATGTCACGGTTGTCGATCTGCAATTTTCTTTAAATTTTCATGAATTTTAAAAATCACAATCAGCAATTCAGAGTAAACCCGCACGGCCAGACCACCAAATACAATAATCAGTACTGCTGAAATCAAACGGCTAAAAAATCCTGAATATGCGCCATAGCCAAAACCAAACAGTGTCGTCAAAGCAGCGATCACGACACCAATCAATCCGAGCCAATATAATACCGTGACAATTTTAGGGGTAAGCATGTCGTTGAGGGTGAATAAATTATTCATATATTAAGTACCTGTTATATTCTTCATTCAATGTTGTATGTGCATTGGTTTGTAAATGATTAAAATTTGCACTTTTGATATTAAATGAGATTTATTACATAATCAATCTTGCAAATAAAACAGGTTGAATTTCCTCCCGGTTTCAATTGTTCACATACAAATGATTTTTGAGTTATTTAAAAGATACTAATTTCTCTCAAAAATCATGATATCAGAATGTTTTTTTCGAAATTTAGAACTTCGCGAAAAGTAAGCTGCAACCTAAAATGAATAATAGAATCCCAATAATCTGATTGATGATAATTTCATGATCTAAAATTTTATTGCGGATTGTAGGGTGAGCGCAAAATAGGGCAATAAGTGCGAACCAAATGAAATGGCTGATTGAAATGAAGGCGCCATAGGATACTAATTTCAGCGTGGAGTTACCCGCTGTGGTCATCAGTTGTGCAAATAAACTGACGACAAACAGGGTCGTTTTGGGGTTCAGACTATTGGTTAAAAAACCATGTCGAAATGCCTGCCAAGCAGTGATGCCTACACCATTTTCATCCAACTGTACTTTGTTTTGGGTGAAGGTTTTGTATCCCAGATAAATCAAATACCCTGCACCAATATATTGAATCATTTGCAAGAGATAAGGCATATGATTTTTTAAAAAACCGAGTCCCAGTAGACTGTATGCCACATGAATCCAGACACCGCCTGCAATTCCCAGCGCCGTACTTAATCCAATTTTACGACCATATAAATAACTGTTGCGCGTCACTATGGCAAAGTCAGCACCTGGGCTAATAACAGCCAAACAAGTGATTAAGATGACGGCAATCATTTCATTCACTCATGTATTCCTTTTTTAGAAAATAAATTATTGTGTATATTTTTCATATATTTGATTTGGAATAAATCAACAATAATTTTTGACTATCTATGAGTTTTTGGAATAAATATAAGAGTGGTTGAATTTCTTCAAGTTTATTTGCCAATTGCTAGATTTATCTTTGTTGCGGCTGTAAAGATTGAGATCAAGTGATTAAATCATCGCCATTTTAAAGATAGTAAGGGGTGCAGGAGTTTGAACATTTTTTAGAAAGGCATGTGGAAAATTATTTTGCAATTGAATTCATATATTTTATAAGTGCAAAGTAGGAAATGTACCGATTTGATCTAAGGAATGGGTGGGCGGTCAGCATCGTGCTTATCCATTTATACGCTCTAGATTTTCAGATTTGATATTCTTGACTGTACTGACTTAGCTCTTTTTAAGTTTTCGATATAGCCAGTACATGATGAAAATTACCACAATGAAAATAATCACATAGCTCACCTGACTGAAAATCTGTTGCATCAACGCAGTATTGTTTCCAAAGTAATAGCCGACTGCAGCAAGGAAACTGGTCCAGATGACAGTGCCCAGACTGCTGTACAGCATAAACTTCCAGAAGGGCATATGGCTCATACCTGCCGGAATACTAATCAACGAGCGCACAGCTGGAATCATCCGCCCAAAAAAGACCACATTGTGACCATACTTCTCAAACCATTCTAAAGCCTTTTTAACGTCTTCTGTCTTGATAAAGAGATATTTTCCATAGCGATCTATCCAGTCTAAAATTTTTCGATTGGGAATCTTATACCCGACCCAATATAACAAGGCTGCTGCAACAAGTGAGCCCATACTTCCTGCAATAATGACACCTGATAGGAGCAACTGTCCTTGAGATGCGGTAAATCCTGCAGATGGCATAATAATTTCAGAGGGAATAGGGGGGAAAACATTGTCTAAAAACATCAGCAGAGCAATACCGAAGTAACCCAGTTGCTCCATGATCGCAATAATCCAATCAGTCATTTTATATATAAAAATAGGCAGTTATAAACATACTATTGTGTACATTTTAGAAAATATAGTAGGGATTTGTTGTGCTTGAAACTGTTTTGATTAAATCATCAAAAAGCGTATAGAAATTTTTTTATAAATTTAAACCTGATATACAACATCCGACAGATATTTCAAAAAAAGCCGCAGTGGATTAACTACGGCTTTCTGTGGGGAGTGTTCTAAAATTAAAGACGTTTGCGCTTTGCTGCAACAATTTGAGATTGGCGCATTCGGAAACCTTCTTTTTGCTTCTCAGATGTTTTGTCAATGCAGTATTTACAGGATACACCGTGTTCATAACTTGGAAGAGCAGCTTCTTCCGGAATCAATGGCCAACCGCAGGCATGACATTTAATATTTTCACCTTCTTGCATGCCATGTGTGACAGCAGTACGACCATCAAATACGAAGCATTCACCTTCCCACATACTTTCATCAGCAGGGGTTTCTTCAAGATATTTTAAAATACCGCCTTTAAGATGATACACCTCGTTAAAACCTTCTTGTAAAAGCAAAGAAGTCGATTTTTCACAACGAATTCCACCGGTACAGAACATCGCAATTTTTTTGTCTTTATGCTGTTCTAACTCTTTTTTTACGTAGTCTGGAAATTCTCGGAAAGTCTCTGTCTTTGGATCTATGGCACCTTTGAATGTACCCGCCTTATATTCATAATCATTGCGTGTATCAATTAAAATGACATCATCACGAGCAATCAATTCATTCCATTCTTTAGGATCTAAATAGTGACCCACTAGATCACGTGGCTTGACTTCTACACCCAGTGTGACAATTTCTTTTTTAAGTTTAATTTTCATTTTACGGAACGGTTTTTCGGCACTATGGGATTCTTTGTATTCCATCGTGCTGAAACCTTGATCTAACAGGAATTGATGAATTGTATCAATCGCTTGACGGTCACCAGCAACTGTTCCGTTGATTCCTTCATCCGCTACAATAAGAGTACCACACAGGTTGATTGTTTTTACCAACTCTAAGAGACGCTGTTGAAGATCAGCAGGATCTTGAACTTCTTTGAATTGATAAAGTGCGGCAACAACCCAACCAGAGGTCGCTTGCTGTTCTACAGGTGCAAGCTGTTCTACAGTAGCGTTCATGGAGTACTCCAAATATAAAATAGGACAAAATTAAAGGCGGCTATTTTAACGTGATTTGCCGGAATTTGCGAGAAAACCCTAGTATTTGTAGTGCTTTTTTATTCCATGAGAAAAATATGGGTTTTTATACTAAATCTAGTGCTTTAAAATAAACTATATACAATATATAGTATTGCGGAATGATGGTTTTATGCTGGAATCTGCGCAGTTTTGTGGATATAAGGAGTATATTTTGAGTAATGAGCGTCGAATACCAACTTTAACACCATGCGCTGGTCGTTGCTCAACGGTATTTGGTGATTCTGTATGTCGTGGTTGCCGTCGCTTTAATCACGAAGTCATTCAATGGAATACATATAATTCTGATCAACGGTTAGCGGTTTGGAAACGCTTAGATGCGCAGTTAGACCAGATTTTGGTTCCAATGCTTCCGCTTGCGGATTTAAGGCATATAGAAGGTTTTATTCAAGCTAAGCGCATTCGTGTACTCGATTCGGCTTCAAAGGGTCGTAAGCTATATCATGCTTTAAAACTTTGTGAAAAAAATAAGCATCTGGCTGAGGAAAGTGGTTTAGGCATTCAGCCTAAGCAGGTTAAGCCATTATGGGATGAGTTTGAGCGCCGTGTGTTGGCTTTGGCAAAAGCAAGCTATGATTTTGCCTGGTTGCGTGCAGATGGTATTCGACAAAGTATTTTGCATTTGGAAGATGTTTAGATCTTTACGCTATATGTTTTAAAAATAAATTAAAGCGATAAAAAAATCCCAATTCCATCATGTGAATTGGGATTTTTAAATGCAAATTATATTGTCAGTAAATTTCTAAATATTATGTTTGAGGCGGTATTGAACCAATTCCTCGATGGTAATGACAGTCAAATGGTGTGTCTGAGCATAAGCAAGCACTTGAATTCCCGCAGCCATTGTTCCATCCGGATTAGTGACTTCACATAGTACGCCAGCCGGTTTTAGACCCGCCATACGAGCCAAATCAATTGAACCCTCAGTATGACCACGTCGTGTCAATACACCTCCATCGCGACCACGTAATGGGAAAATATGACCGGGACGGTTTAAATCACTTGCTACCGCTCCTGTTTTAATCGCAGCATGAATTGTGGTGGTGCGATCTTTTGCTGAAACGCCTGTTGTAACACCTTGGGCAGCTTCAATGGTCACAGTGAACGCTGTTTTAAATTGACTTGAATTGTCCTGCACCATAGGCGGTAATTCAAGATGGTCTGCGAGTTCATCAGTGAGTGTCAAACAGACAATACCGGAACCATCACGAATCATACGCGCCATGGTTTCGACATTGAGTGTTTCAGCAGCAACAATCAGATCAGCTTCATTTTCACGATCAAAATCGTCCATGACCAAAACAGGTTTGCCTTGGCGCATATCTTCTAAAGCTTGTGCTATACGTTGATCGGCAGGAGATAAAGCAGAAAAGAATATTTCAGGTTGAATTAAACTAGACATTGAAACGCTCTCGTAAAAGTAAAAATACGGTGGAACATTTCAGGACATGTGAAATAGTGGCGTTACAAAAGCATTTCCAATACAAAGTATTGAAATCTATAGCTGTGACGTCGTCTTCTTTCATCCGGACTATACCGTCGGCTTTGGTATTTCACCAAATCTGCAAACCACTGTTGAATGTGATTCGCTCGTGGGCTGTTGGATCATGATTGAAAATCGGTCCAATTTACCACCGGTGGGGAATTACACCCCGCCCTGAAGCGATGTAGATTTATTATAGTCAGTTTTTATTGAAAAGGATGCTTTTTTTTAGAATGATGAGTACTATACTTAGAACAATAGTTGCTATAGAAAATAATCAAATTTATACATCATTTCATCCTATTTATTGTCATAGTGATTCATAACAACAAAGAATAAATAAGAGGGGCGTGCATTGCTTAATATTCAGCAAGAATTATATTCATGGCGAAATGATCACTTTGTTAAGCATTTACAGATTGTGGGATTTGCGCTTATCGCCGTCAGTATTTTATATTTGACTGCAGCAAATTGGTTGATGTTGCCTCACACATTCCAGTTGGCAATTCCTCAGGTTTTATTGTTATCGAGTGCTTTAGCAAGCCTTTTTATGACACAGCATGATTATTTAGTGCAGTGTTTACATACAATGAGTGGTTTAATGCTGGGGTTAAGTTTGGCTGTCATTGGTCAAATTTATCAAACAGGTGCGGATAGCTATCTACTGTTTTTAATCTGGTCGATTTTATTACTTCCATGGCTGTACCGTCCTAATATCGGTGTTTTTAGCTTGATGTGTATTATCAGCCAACTCACCCTATTTTTATTTTTTAAACAAACATTTTGGGCAGATGAATATCCAGTCATATTCTTAGTCAGTTTGAATCTACTTTCATTATTTCAGTTTTATCTTTGCCTTCGTTATTATCAAAAGCTGCGTTATCTGTTTATTTTATGGTTTGGCATTCTTTCAATTTGGCATATGGGGGTATTTCTATATGCAGATGGCAGTTTAGCATTCGCTACAGCCATGGTCTTTACTCTGCTAAAAGTTAAGATCGCATATTTGCTTTCATCATTTTTCCTACTTTCTGTTGCATTGACTTATTTTTATCGTAAAAGGGATCAGCTGTGCAGTGTATTGTCGGCAGTAGGGCTTGGAATAACTTTTACACTGGTGATTTTTAAGTGGATGGAGGGTCTGTTTCGTGAGTCTGAAGTACTTGGATTATTTTTAATCGCACTGGTGATTTTTAGTTGGTTTGCACTGATTACTTATCTGTTGATTAAATTTATCCCTCAAAATAGATTTAACAATATACCTATTGCGGTAGGTGCATGGATTGCAGGTGTCTTATTGGCATCATTGATGCTGACATTTTGGGGTAATTTTTCCTTGATCATGGGCGCAGTTTTTGTGCTATTGGCTGCCTTTATTTTAATGAAAAAACAGACTTTGTTTTTAAGACAATTTGCTTATTGTATATGGGTTGCAGGGCAAAATGCTGTGATTTTCCATACATTTGAATTAACGGATCTATTCTTCCCAATTTTCTTTATTCAACTGATCCTGCTAGCGCTCAGTTATTTTATCCGCACACATTGGTTCTTTGTTTTTATTCAGATATTTGCTTTGTATCTGTCTGGCATTGCGATGATTTGGGACATCAGTACTTTCTTTGGCGTACATCGTTTTGTTGAAAATTTCTCATATCTGGTCCTATTGAGTTATGGGTTTTATCTGGTCATGATCTGGATAGATCGTATTCAACCCCGTCAGTATCAACGAAGTTTAGCACTGGCTAATTTGTTGATTATTCTCTCGTCCTTGGGTTTTTATACTTTATTTGGTCAAGATGAATTGGATCAAATCAAATATATTCCTATCCTCTACTTGGGCTTACCTATTTTATGGTTGGCTTTATTTATGCTGTTGCGGATGCGCAATCAATTTAGCTTGATTGCCCAATTGATATTATTGGCTTTTGCAGCGGTATTGATATTTTATGGTTATTTTGAAATTTTTATTTGTATTGCCATCCTTTCGTGGGCATTGTCACAGCGAGATAAGATTGTCTATGGTCTAGCTTTAGTGACTTTGGTGCTGATCCTGTGGTTTATTTATTATGCCTTGAATGTCAGTTTCCTTGTGAAGAGTCTAAGTATTTTTAGCTCAGGACTACTTTTATTGATACTCACTTGGGTGCTGCATAAATTCCAAATAAAAGAGAGAGTCAATGTATGAAAAAAATCATTCCTCTTTGTCTGGCTTGTATCAGTATCATTATTTTCCTGGGAATAATTTTTAAGAATGAACAACATTTAAAGAATAGCCAAAGTATCTATGTCCGTTTGCAACCTGTAGATCCTCGTTCATTTATTCAAGGGGATTATATGGCACTTAACTATCAGCTTTATTTGATTCCGCAGGATACAAGGCTATCAACTGGTAAGCCCTTAGATGCTGCAAATATCGATAAAGAGTCTACCGAGTCAATCAGTCAGGTATTTTCAGGGCGTTATTATGATGAACATATTAAAAATAAGTCCTCGATTTTGACGTATGTAGTATTAGATCAGCAGCGTCGAGTGATTCATACTTATTTTGCTCCTCCTGAAAATATGGCAACTCTCAAGTTGATATTAAAAAATCCAGACAATCGATATACGTCATTATATCCGGCTTCTAAAAGCTTTTTATTTGCGGAAGGTTTGGGACAATGTTATCAAGCTGCGCATTATGCAGAGTTTAAAGTTGACAAGCAGGGGAATGCGATCCTTGCATCTCTAAAAGGAGAGCAACTACAAGATTTGGACTGTGAAAATAAACAGCGTTGGCGAGATGGATTGCGTTCTACCAACAAAGCATTATAAGCAGATTAGGCAATAAAAAACCCGCATGATTGCGGGTTTTAAAGTTTTTATTGTTGCTTAAGCAACTTGAACAGGAATACAGTTTGCTGTGTGATTCACTGTATTATCTGGATTTGCATAAACAAGCCGTGGTTTGTGCGCATCTGCTTCAGCATTGGTAAAGTCACCAAAGGTTGCAATGATCATTAAATCACCCACATCCGCTTGAAGCGCAGCACCACCATTGACCGAAATAATGCCTGAGCCTTCTTCTCCACGAATCGCATAAGTTGTAAAACGTTTACCATTGGTCACGTTCCACATATGAATTTCTTCATATTCACGAATACCCGCCAAATCCAATAAAATACCGTCGATTGCACAAGAGCCTTCATAATGTAATTCTGCTTGTGTTACAACACAACGATGGATTTTTGCTTTTAATAAACGAGATAGCATGATGCGCGTCTCCAGAGTTGCCCTTACGATTGTTATCTTGCGGTGAATCAACAATTTTCAATAGGGGGGATACATTTGAAAGCGCATTTTGCTCTTAAAAATGAATCATGGCAAGAAAAATTGTTGAACAAGAAAGATAAAATTTAGCGTCAAATTAAGGTTTATAGGCGTTGATTTGATTCATAGCTTGCTGAATCTCACCATTGACCAGTAATTTAGTTCTGCCTAAAGCATGATGTATTGCATCGTCCATCAGTGTCTGTTCACTACTTGGTGCTTTACCAAGAACATGTCCTGAAACTTTTTCTTTAGCACCAGGATGACCAATACCAATACGCAGACGATGAAAATTAGAACCGATATGCGGGACAATGTCACGTAGACCATTGTGTCCACCATGTCCACCACCCGTTTTTAAACGAATTACACCTGGATCCATATCCAGCTCGTCATGGGCGATCAGAATTTCTTCTGGCTTGATTTGATAGAATTTTGCGAAAGGAACAACACTTTGACCAGAAAGGTTCATATATGTTGTTGGTAGTAGCAGACGAACATCTTGTCCTTCTATATTGCCACGACCACTGATTCCTTTGTACTTTGAATCAGTTTTTAAAGTAATGCCATATTGGTCTGCAAGGCGTTCAACGAACCAAAAGCCTGCATTATGGCGGGTTTGGGCATATTCAGAACCTGGATTACCCAAACCAACAATCAGTGAAAGTTTACTCACTCATTTGCACCATTGAACACTTATGCGCGTTTGAAGTCAGCGTGCATAGGCGTGTTTTTAGATGGGTGACGTTGTAACGCTTGGATTTTAACGCTTTCAACTTTACCATCAATGTTGATTTCAACAACTTCTTCAAAGAAAGCATTGCTTTCTAAAGCTTTAACAAGCTCACGAAGTTCTAAAGTTACTGCTACAGGTTCAGCAGCGCCACCGTAGATGATCGCTGGAACTTTATTTTGAAGACGAAGGCGGCGGCTCGAACCTTTCCCTTGAACTGCTTCTTCACGTGCTACTGCATTTAATACGAAGTTTGCCATGATGACATTTCCTCATTGAGTTTAATTGACTGAACTTTCGACCAGTCCAGTGATAGAAAGCCCCACCTAGAGGCAGGGCTTTGAAAATTTTGCGCTATTATAGATAAGAATCAAACATTGCGCTAATAGATTCTTCGTTGTTAATACGACGAATTGTTTCAGCAACCATGCTGGCCACTGAAACTTGGCGAATCTTACCAAGTTTTAAAGCTTCTTCTGAAAGTGGAATTGTGTCAGTAACAACCAATTCATCAATCACAGATTTGCTTAAATTTTCAAGTGCTTTACCAGAAAGTACAGGGTGTGTTGCATAAGCAACCACTTTACGCGCACCAAAAGTTTTTAATGCATCGGCAGCTTTACACAAAGTACCAGCTGTATCGACCATGTCATCCACGATCACACAGTCACGATCACGTACATCACCAATCAAATGCATCACTTGTGATTCATTGGCTTTTTGACGACGTTTATCAATGATAGCTAGGTCGATATCACCCATTTGTTTTGCAACAGCGCGTGCACGTACAACACCACCAACGTCAGGTGAAACCACCATTAGGTTGTGATGCTGTTGTTGACGCAAGTCAGCAAGCAATGCCGGTGTACCGTAGATGTTATCTACAGGGATATCAAAGAAGCCTTGGATTTGGTCAGCATGTAAGTCGATCATGACAACGCGGTCAATTCCAACAGTTGTCAGCATATCTGCAACAACTTTTGCTGTAATTGGAACACGTGTTGAACGTGGGCGACGGTCTTGACGAGCATAACCAAAGTAAGGAATTACAGCGGTAATACGACCAGCACTTGCACGACGCAGAGCATCAGCCATGACTAAGATTTCCATCAGGTTATCATTGGTCGGGGCACAAGTGGGTTGTACGATAAATACGTCTTTACCACGCACATTTTCAGTAATTTCGACAGTGATTTCACCATCAGAAAATTTACCTACAGCAGCAGCTCCAAGAGGAATGTGCAAGTGGCTAACGACTTTTTGGGCGAATTGTGGATGCGCAGTTCCACTAAAAACGACAAGATTGGGCATGAAGCACCCTTGGCGGTTGGCAGATTTGAAATTAGATGGCAGGGGCGGCTGGATTCGAACCAACGGATGCCGAGATCAAAACCCGGTGCCTTACCACTTGGCGACGCCCCTAATGCGGCAGAATTTTAGTGTTTTTGCATGTTTCTGTCAAGGTAAATCAACATTAAATGCAAATACCATGTTCTGTCTTTTTTGAGAAAATGGCAGGGGCGGCTGGATTCGAACCAACGGATGCCGAGATCAAAACCCGGTGCCTTACCACTTGGCGACGCCCCTAAAATACAACGATCTATACAGATGAAAATGATGGCAGGGGCGGCTGGATTCGAACCAACGGATGCCGAGATCAAAACCCGGTGCCTTACCACTTGGCGACGCCCCTATCATTACACTTTAAAATGAGTGAGTGGTGATTCATTCAAACTGTTCACCAAAAAGGCTTTGCAGGGTGAATGATTTAAAATATCATCAATCTTCATTTGTTCAGTGACTTCAACAAAAACACAAGCACCTGTACCTGTAAGCTTTGCTGTACCGAACTGATCTAAATACTGCATGGCTTCATCAACTTCAGGATATAAACTTCTTGCCAATGGCTCAAAGCTATTTCTGAAATCAGATGGCTTTAGCTGATAGGCGCAAAATTTAGTAGGCTTCGTATCTCTTGTCAATGTTTTTTGTGAAAAAAGTCGTTGAGTGCTGATAAAACAGTCAGGTTTTAACACAATGTATTGTTTTTGATCTAAGTCTATGAATGTTAAGTGTTCACCAATCCCTTCTGCCCAGGCATTACGACCATGCACAAAGATAGGAACATCTGCACCCAATTTAACGCCAAGTGCTGCCAACTGTTCAGTATTTAACCCACACTGCCATAATTGGTTTAAGACGATCAGTGTTGTTGCTGCATTTGATGAGCCTCCACCTAAGCCAGCTCCCATGGGAATATTTTTTTCGATACGAATATTCAAACCACTTGAGTGTTTTGCATGAGGAAGTAGCATGTGTGCTGCTCTGTAGATCAGGTTTTGTTCCAGATCTACATGCTCCAATCCTTCAATTACGATTTGATTAGAATCTGTTTGGCTAAATTCCAGCCAGTCATATAAATCAATGAGCTGAAAAATACTCTGCAACTCGTGATAACCGTTTTCACGGCGACCAGTAATATGCAAAAACAGGTTTAATTTTGCAGGTGAGGGAACACGAAGCATAGATTTGATTGCCTGATGTTGAGATTTAACGGTTTTGAATCACCATTGTAATACGATTTTCCTGACCTGATTCAAGTTGTTGCTTTAAAATCAGCTTGTTGGGTAAGGTTGCCTGATTGTTATAGTTGAAATCCACGGTCCAACCATCTTCAACGATTTGAGAAATACGTTGAGTTGAGTCACGTGCGACTTGTGCATTTTCAGTAGCAGGATAGCCTTGAACCCAATCAACGATATGTGTGATGGGGGCAACCCAACCTGTGGCTTTTTCAAGAAGCTGTTCAGGGCTTTCAGCTGAAATTAAGCCAGTCTTGGCGCTATTTAAAGTAACTTCACCGGACTTGCCTTCAATAATAGTTTTACCAAGACCCAAGATACCATTTAGCTGGATATTGAAGTCATGGTCGTTTTGCGCCCACGTATAGAATGCACTACCCGATTGCTTGGGGGTTTTTACACCGATTTTTCCCTCAAGGTTGAATTGATTCGACGGTTTTTGAGTTGAACCATCTGTTGGTTCCAGTGTAGGCGTAGTTACAACAGGTTTAACCACTTGCTGACACCCTGTAAAAGCGAGTGTTGCTGTTGCAGTAAGGGCAAAGATGATTTGCTGAATGTGACGCATATAGGCGATTAACTCTTTTTAATATGTTGCGGTAATATTAATGAATCTAATTGATTTAATTGAGGATCATTTGGATGATTTTGTTTGAGTTGTTGTAACACTTCATTAAATTGCGGCAATGCACCTTGCATATACAACGACTTTGCATATCGGATGCCAATATTAATACTATGACTCAAACTATAAGCCTTGGAGAGAATATTCGAGGCAGCATCAAAATCATTTTGCAAAAAGGTAATATATCCCAGAGTATCCAAAATAGATGCTTGATCAGGAGCATATTCCAGTGCGTGTTCAGCATAGCGTCGCGCCTCGTCTAGACGTCGATTTTGCAGAGCCAGGGTATAGGCATAAGCATTTAGATAAGCCGGATTATTGGGCTCTAAACTCAATAATTGTTTGAGTGCTTTATCCAGAATATCGCGATTTTCAAACGGGTCTAGCAGTAAAATTTCAGAGTATAAAATTTCGGGGTCGTCGGGTAGATTCTTGACAGCTTCATTGAGCAAACTCAAAGCTGCTTTTTTATTGCCCATACGTTTTAAAATTTCTGCTTGTGCTTGATACAAGAAACTTGCATGTTGTGGATAATTTACACGTTCCTGAGTCAAAAAGCGCAGAGCATCATTCATTTTATTTTGTCTTTCAAAAATCGAGACAAGATTTCGACGTGAAACCGTATATAAATTTCCATCCACTAAACGATAATAGGCTTTTGCGGTTTCGTCATTCTGCTTACGCTCAGCATTGACCGCTAAATAAAAATAAGCTTCGTTTTGATAGCGAGACGAATAACGTAATTCAACCAAGTACTGTTCAGCCTGGTCAAATTTTTTTAAATCAATTGCCGTTAAGCCAGCAATAAACAAAGCTTCCTCAGCATCGGGCCATGTTTGAATAATGGTTTCCAATTTATCCAATGCCAGTTCAGGTTGATGCGTTTTAATCAGGTATTTGACTTCGGCGAGTCGAATATCATAGTTATATTTGTTTTTGCGACTGCTGCGATTGTACCATTTTAAGGTTTCCTCTTGATCTCCTAATGCCTCGAGCAGGTTGGCTTTCATGAGAATAAAACCAGTCACTTTTGGACGCTTTTTCAATGCTTTATTGACTGTCTTAAGTGCTTGTTCAATCTCATCACTTTGTGCTTCTAAACCTGCAATTAAGATTAACACTGAAGGATTATTTTTTTCTTTGCTCGCTCGAAGTGTGCTGAGTAGATTTTGACGGTCAACTTCAGACTCAGGAGCAATTCCTTCTAGAATTTTTTCTAAATCAGCATTTGGATCGATTGTGAGAATACTGTCGAGCGTTTCAGCAGCCAGTTCATACTCATGTGATTTGAGTGCAATATGTGCCAAATAAAATTTAGCAGGAACATCTTCAGGTTCTTGTACAACCCAATGCGTTGCAATATCTAATGCTGCTTTTAAATCATTTTGTTCAATCGCTACATTGAGCGCACGTTGTTTAATGGTGGTCGAATTACTGCGAATTGCCAATACCGTATAATTGTGTAAAGCAGTTGCTGTATCATGATATGCCAGTGAAAATTCAGCAATGATGCTTTGTTTTAATGCATTTGTATTATATTTTGCATGATAAAATTCTCCAGATGCTCTAATATGAGCACTAGAAGCCATGCTACCAACCAGTAAGAATGTGGTAGAATATTGCTTAATTGTCATGCCGCTTAAGCGGTTGTTTATTTGACGCAATTTTTCCGAATCCAAGTATGCTTTTTATGACACCGTTATTGCACAATAGCATAAATTTAGCGAAATGATGATCTGATATGTCTTTCTTTGCATTGGGTGTCAACCATCAAACTGCCTCTGTTGAGCTTCGTGAGCAGATTGCTTTTAATCCAGAACGATTAAAAGATTTGCTGACGCAGCAAAGCCACAGCCAAAATTTAAATGATATGGTGGTGGTCTCAACATGTAACCGCACTGAAGTCTACGCCATGGCTGAAAATGCCGATATGGTATTAAATTGGCTTGCCCAAACCAATGGTATTGATGTAAAGCAATTGTCAAATCATGTATATCGTTATGAAAATACAGATGCTGTTTCACATTTAATGCGTGTTGCCAGTGGCTTGGATTCTTTGATGTTGGGTGAACCTCAGATTTTGGGACAGGTCAAATCCGCATTGTCAATCGCTAAAAATGCTGAAATCGTTTCACAGAATCTCAATCAGATTTTTGAATATGCCTTTTATGCAGCTAAACGTGTGCGCTCTGAAACGGCAGTCGGAAGTCATGCCGTATCGATGGGCTATGCAGTTGCACAGCTTGCTTTACAAGTATTTAGCAAGCCTGACAAACTGACGGTGATGGTGGTTGCAGCAGGTGAAATGAATAGCCTGGTGGCTAAACACTTGGCTGAAATGGGTGTGGCAAAAATTCTCATTTGCAATCGAAGCCGTGAACGTGCAGAAAAGCTAGCACAAGAAATTGCACATCGTGTTGAGGTGGAAATCATTCCTTTTGATGAACTTGCAACTCAACTTTATCGTGCTGATGTAATTTCAAGTTGTACTGGGAGCTTACATCAGGTAATTGCTTATACTGATGTAAAAGCGGCACTAAAAAAACGACGTTATCAACAAATGCTTATGGTCGATTTAGCTGTTCCCCGTGATATAGATCCGAAAGTTGAAAGTCTGGATGGTGTTTATCTTTATGGGGTGGATGATTTACAGAGTGTGATTGATGAAAATCTAGCTCAACGTCGGCAGGCTGCCGTTGAAGCTGAGGTGATGGTCAATCAACTGGTCACTCAATTGGTTACGCATCAGAAAGTCAAAGATGCGGGCAGTACCATTCAGCAATTCCGCGAGCATGGTGAAGAGCAACGTCAAGCGGAACTTGCACATGCCTTGGAGCGTATTCAAGCAGGTGAAGATACTCAGCATGTATTAGAGGATTTTGCCCACCGCCTGACCCAAAAATTATTACATCCTGCCTCGATTTTACTGCGTCAAGCAGCCCAGGATGAAGATCCATCTCATTTTGAATGGATGAAAGAAAATATTCAGGATATTTTTGAGCAAGAACGAAAACCTAAAGCAAAATAGAAAAATTTCATTCAGTTGAATGCGGTGTTTTAAATGAATCAAGGTGACATATTTTAAGATTGAATTATAAAAAATATTAATTTTTCAATATCTTATTTTGTTATGCGTCCTGAAAAACAGACCTTTTCATAGCTTTGCTTTCGAATAGTTTTGACATTCAGTAATACAACCCACAGAAGCCGTTAAGCGACATGCGCTTCAAGATATGGATTGTATGTTAGCTATGAACCAACTTTAAACTAATTTGTTTTGTTAATTCATTGAGTTGTTTACGTAAATTACGAGACTCACTTAATGAGGCTGGTGCTTTAAGTTTTTGCTTTAAATACTTTTCTTGTAATGCCAGAGAGTAGTCCGAAGCTAACTTATCTGCCATTTCCGGCGCTTCTGTCAAAGCTTGAATATTGGTTCGTTGCATAATTTCGGATAATTCTAAGTGATATGCACTGCAAGCACCTAAAATATAATAGGTTGCCAGTTCTTGATCATCGGGCAAATCATCAAAAATACGGTCAAAAACAGCGAGGACTTTTGCCAGCAATTCATCTGGATGAATAAATGCACGCAAGACTTCAAAGTGAATATATAAAAATGGATGCTGCATCAGAATGGCAACAGCAAAGTCTTCATCTTTGGTACGAATGTTAAATGACAGCGATGCATCCAAGCTGACTTGAGGCTGCCATTTGCGGTTAAAGCCCAGCTTTTCTTTAAAAAATTGTCTTAACAGATAACGATATGAACCTTGTTTGGGAAGTAGCTCAGTCAATTGATTCAGTTCAGCCATCACCTGACTTTTCCCTTCAGGCGTTGTAACGTCATAATTTTGGCTCAATAAGGCAAAGACAAAATCTGATAATAATGGAGATTGTTGCCAGATCCGCTGAAAAGTTTCCAGACCTTCCTTGCGAATTAAAGAGTCTGGATCATGTTCTTTGGGAAGTACAAAGAATTTAAGTTCACGTCCATCATTTAACAAGGGCAAGGCGATTTCTAAAGTTCGACGAGCGGCTTTTTGACCTGCTGCATCTCCATCAAACGCAATGGTGATCTGATTGTTTTGTTTAAATAAAATACTTAAATGATCGGCATTGCTTGCTGTACCGAGGGTTGCCGTTGCACCAGAAATTCCATTTTGCTGTAGCGCAATAACATCCATATAACCTTCAACCATGAGCCAGTTTTGAGCACGGTCTTTGCGCCCCTCATACAAGCCATAGAGAAGTTGATTTTTATGGAAAACTTCTGAATCTGGGGAGTTGATATATTTTGGTTTGATCTCGTCATTGAGCGCACGTCCCCCGAAACCAACGACACGACCTTTATGGTCTCGGATAGGAAATATTACCCGATCACGAAGTAAATCAAAGTCACGTCCACTATCACTGGTACGAATCAAACCCAGTAATTTTAGACCTTCAATATCTTGAGGGAATGCTTTTTCTAAATGTTGCCAATCTTCAGGTGCATAACCCAAACGCCAATATTGAATGGTTTCGGTACTTAAACCACGATGCTTAAAGTAATTTTGTGCAACTTTACTCTGTGGTAATTGGCGTTCATAGAATTGAGCGATATTTTCAAGTAAGTCGTAAAGATTCCCATCTTGTGGAATGTGTTCAAAGCCTGTCTGATCAAATTGAGTGGGATCAAAATGTTCTGGATCTGGATATTGATTAAATGCCTCAAAAGGATCCATTTCAAAAACAGGGGGGCGTGCTGATTTCTGTTCATTTGACGATGAATCTACATTTTTATTTTCTTGGATTTGAACTGGAGGTCTGGCTTGTGGTTTTACCGTTTCACGCTTGTAAGACAACTTTTTATTGTCCTGGTTGTCTTTAGGAAGCTCTACACCTGCGTGACTGGAAAGCTCTTTCATGACATCGACAAAGTTTCGATTATCAATATCCATGAGAAAACGGATGGCATTGCCGTTTGCCTGGCAACCAAAGCAATGATAATACTGTTTGTCACGATATACATGAAAAGAAGGGGACTTTTCCTGATGAAAAGGGCAGCAACCTGAATAGGTGCGACCCGTTTTTTTCAATTTCACACGTTGACCGATGAGATCGACAATATCGGTACGATCTAAAATTTGATCTATTGTGTGCTGAGGAATAGCCATAAAGTTAAAGTCATGTATCGTGATCAGTCTTTTTTAAGTTTAACGCAGTTTTAAACTTAAAAATATCCATGAATAAAAAAGACGGGTAAAAAACCCGTCTTGATTTTTCGCGATCATGTCCTGTCAAAGACGATATTTCCTATCACGCATTATTTACGTTGACCGTCATATAGGCTTTCATCTGCTCGAGCAGGTTCTTTTGAAACTTCACGATTCGGACGATCAAGCAAGCCAAAGCTAACTTTATTCAATAGGCTTGACTTCTGTTCTGAGTGGGTTGATGTTTCCGTATTTGTATCTTTTGATACTTCAGCTTTTTCGCCGCGACCCAAAATACCAAGAGTCGCGCGGTTCCACCAGCTTCCTTCTTTACGAGCAGCACGTAGATTGACTTCACCATTGGATTTAACAAGGTTTGGATAATTCAGTTTAAGTACTTCAATATACTGTTGTGCAGTATCTTTATCACCCAGCTTGTCGTAACCATACGCCATGGTGGCTAAAGCTTCAGGAATTTGTGGAGTTTGTGGGTAATGTTCAACCACCCATTGTGAACGTTCGATTGCCGCCAAATAAGCCTTGCGTTTAAGATTGAAACGGGCAGTATTCATCTCACTTTCAGCCAACTCCTGACCGATGTATTTCATGCGTTGCGCAGCATCAACCGAATATTGACTGGATGGATAGCGACGAATCAAATCAACAAAGTTTTGATAAGCATTTTTTAAGTAACCGACATCCCGATGTGCCTGTTTCAATGAAGTATAACGAAGCAAGCTGTCATAATTTTGCTCCATGTTTGCAACACCACGCACATAATAGGCGTAGTCTAAATTTGGATGTTGAGGATTTAAGCGAATGAAACGGTCTGCCAGTGCAATTGTGCCTTCATAGTCTTTTTGCTTGAACTTGGTATAAAGCAGTTCAAGTTGAGCCTGTTGTGCATACTGTCCTGTTGGAAAGTAAGTATCCATTGCTTCCAATGCTTTGGCAGCATCACCGTATTGCCCACGGTCTAGTGATTTTATCGCATTATTGTAATAAGTCTGCTCATTTGATTTTGGACCTGTATCGACAACCTCCTTCTTGGGATTGCTGCTACAACCTACAAATACTGTTGCTAAGCCTACAGTTAAAGCAAGCATTGTGACTTTATAACGTGGTAGCGACATAAAAATTCCTCTGTTGATACGGGCAATAGGCTACAATTGCGCTATTAAACCATTTTTGTCCGAATGAGCAAATGACTTCAGCACACTCTTCTAATTCTAATTTCTCAGAAAATGATTTCAATTTACTTGAAGATTCTGAGGATGCAGATAATCATAATTCTGCACCAACTGCAACACGTTTATCGTTGCAATTTCAACTGGATGAAAGCTATTTAGGGCAACGTATTGACCAAGTTGCTGCACTGGTTTGGAGCGAGTTTTCTCGTGAAAAACTTAAGCAGTGGATGAAAGAAGGTCATTTGTTGGTAAATGGTAACACGGTCAAGCCTAAGTATAAATGTGAAGGCAATGAACAGTTAAGTCTTAATGTGGAACTGGAAACCCAAACTTCTGCGCAGCCTGAGAATATTCCTTTAAATATTGTCTATGAAGATGACGATATTATGGTCATCAATAAACCTGTAGGTATGGTTGTACATCCAGGTGCAGGTAATCCAAATGGTACTTTGGTGAATGCTTTACTTTACCACTATCCTAAATCTGCTGAATTAACCCGAGCGGGGTTGGTTCATCGCATTGATAAAGATACCAGTGGCTTATTGGTTGTCGCTAAAAACTTAGAAGCTCAGTTTTCTTTGAGCAAGCAATTGGCTAAAAAATCAGTCTATCGTGTTTATGATCTAATTTGTTATGGTCATATCATTGCAGGTGGAACAATTGATGAACCGATCAAGCGGCATCCTGTAGATCGTGTCAAAATGGCGATCTTGCCGGGTGGTCGCGATGCAGTGACACATTATAATGTTAAGGAGCGTTTTCAGCATTTTACGCGTGTACAAGCACAATTAGAGACGGGGCGTACCCATCAGATTCGCATCCACTTTACCTATATTGGTTACCCATTGGTTGGTGATCCTGTCTATGTAAGTCGCGTTAAAGTACCTGCTGGGGCTTCGGAAAAGCTAAGCAGTACTTTGCGTAATTTTAAACGCCAAGCTTTGCATGCCTCTAAATTAGGACTCATTCATCCGCGCACTCAAGAGGAAATGATGTTTGAAGCACCTTGGCCAGAAGATTTCACAAACTTGGTAGAAGTTTTACGTTCTGAAAATAAAGCATATTGATTGATTTAAAAATAAATTGACGATTAATGGAGAACCACATGCAATTTGTTCAAGGATTACCTCAAGGTGTGTATGTGGGGCAAACACATATACAACATCCACTGGCATTGCCATCTGTACAGCCAGAGTTGGAAGGTTTGAATTTAGCATTGCATGTGAATGATGATCCGCAACGGGTACAGCAGCATCGGATGATTTTACTAGATGAATTTGCTGTGCACGGTGTCAAAAAGATCACATGGATGACCCAAACACACAGTACGATTTGCCACAGCATCAATGAAGAAATTACAGTGAATGCTTTAGTGGGAGATGGGTTGGTGACGCAGACACAGGGTCATGCCTTGATGATGATGACTGCGGATTGTTTACCTGTGGTTTTGGGAAATGCGGAGGGTACTGAAGTTGCTAATTTACATGCAGGTTGGCGAGGTTTAGCAGGTGGAATTATTGAAAATACCATTTCAGCAATGACATCCCAACCCACATGGGCATGGTTAGGGGCTGCAATCAGTCAACCCTGTTTTGAAATTGGCGAGGAAGTAAAAGCTGCTTTTTGTACGAAATATGCTGCATTGGAAAATGCTTTTATTGATGGTGAACAGGCCGGTAAATACTATGCGGATTTATATGCCATTGCCCGCTATATTCTACAACAGCAGGGCGTTGAAACTGTCACAGGGGGGGATCAGTGTTCTTATCGTCAGTCTGACGACTTTTACTCCTACCGTCGTCATCCTAAAACAGGTCGTATGGCAACTTTTGTATTTATGCAAAAATAAAATTTATATTTTTATGACATTTATTCTGTTTTATAGATTCAGTTCAAGTACTTTTAAACCATGACAAGAATTGTTTAAAAATGAATTGATGTTAAACTTGACTAAATTTGTTTGTTTTCAATTGATATGTCTTTATCTACCAAATCTATCGCGATCGTTTACCACAGCCCGTTTGGTCATACTGCCAAAGTTGCGAGCTATATTGCGCAAGGCATAGAAAAGGTTGGATTGACTGTCCATAAAATGGATATTGAACATATTGATTGGGATATTCTAGACCGAGCAGACGCGATTGTTTTTGGTTCACCAACATATATGGGCAGTGTGACAGGTCCATTTAAAATGTTTATGGATTCCACTTCCAAGCGTTGGAAAAATCGTGATTGGCAAGGCAAACTTGCTGCTGCATTTACCAATTCAGGTGGTTTAAGTGGAGACAAACTGTCTGTACTGCAACAGATTAATATCTTTGCGATGCAACACGGCATGTTATGGTCAGGTTTACCTTTAATGCCGACAGGAATTAAGCCAACGGACTTAAATCGTATGGCAGGCTATTTGGGTTTAATGACACAATCCGACAATGCACCAGTCGATATGACACCGCCATCGGGTGACTTACAAACTGCATTGTGGTTTGGTGAGTATCTTGCATTGTTGTTAAATAAAATCACTTCACATAATAAAGACTGATTTATATAACATCGCCTCACATGTGTTGTTCAAATGAATCATTCATTGTCGTGACATGCTAGCTAATTTGTCGCAGTAAGCGAATTTTCCCGTATCACATTGCGCTATGTTTTTTGAAAATAAAAAGTATGCGTGGATGATATGGATATCTGTAATAGAAAAACAATTAAAACTGCAATGGTGGTCTTAGCGTCAACAGTATTTTTTTTGTCAGTCAGTTGTTTTGCGAATGATGAAAAAGTGAGTAGTTTGATTCAGTTAGATGATACAGAGCTGTCTGAGGTTAAAGGTCAGGCGTTGATGAGTCTATCGTATCTAGCACCTAGAGATTCGGCAAATCCAATGCGGAATGTAACCTCAAATAATATTGGATTCTATAAATTAGGTGTGGAAGCAGAGTTGGAACTCAATGCCAATATTAGAAACCTTCAGCTTGGCTGTGGTGGCTCTAAAGGTGGCGGAGCTTGTGATATCGACATTAAAAATCTAGCGCTCAGTGGCTTACCGGATTTTTACGATTTAAATGGTGTGCCCGTATACAGCAAAGGACGTGCATCAACCAGTGCTAAATTAATTAATCCATTCATGGAGCTTGCAATCAGCAATCCAAATTCGGCTTCAACACGTGAAGTAAAAGGAATTCGATTTAGTGCAGAACAAATCAGTGCATTACTTACAGCAGGTCTGGCAAACAATCAGTCACCATCGACAACGGATGGGATACAAAGTCTGAGTGGTTTTATGCGAATCGCCCAAACTACAGGCACAGCAAGTACCGCACAAACTAAATTCGGTTTAACTCAAAACCAGCAGTTAGGTGGTGTTGCAAGACTGTGTGTTGGAATAATTAACGATTGTGCTGTAGCTAATACGGATATTAACTTTGTGAGTAAACCATTTTCTTCAGCTTCAACTGGAATTACTGTGCCATCAGTTTCTACTGATTTCGTTTTACCTGCATTCACAATTAACGGTTCAAGACAAAAAGTAGCTGTAGTGAATAATATTTTGACAAAGATTGATAAAATTCCGATTGCAGCTGATTCCGCGGGACAATTTAACCCCGCTTTATTTAACAGTGATCTATTGGAAGTCGATCTGAATTGTAGGGGGGTAAGCGGTCGAGGATGTAATTTGATTACATTACTCAAACCACAGGCAAGATTTAAAATGGGAAAAGACTCTGCCATTAATAACTTGAATATGAAAATTGATTTTGAGCAGTCACTGAGTATGTTTCATAACATTCCATTAGAAGGTACGGGTGGATATTTATCATTACAACAAATGGCATTGTTGTGGCCTGGCGCATATTTAGATCCCTCAGATACTTCAAAAAGTAATTTGGCATTCATGAGTAAAAATACAGATGTCGCGCAACCAGGCTGGTGGATGTCCTTTGCGAAACCAATTGAACTGGGGCATTTGAATGTAACGAATCAAATCATTTTAGATGATAATATTCTAGGACAGGTCGCCGATCGAGTGACTGAAACACTAACCCCCAACTATGTTAATAAACCGCAAGCAACAGCAAGTAATTTACTTCAAGTAATTAGTTTATTGTTAAATAACCCCTTAACATCTAAAGTTGTGGCTGATTTGAATTCGGCTACCATGCAGAATCCAATATATTTTAAATTGCAAAACCAGCGTTTAGGGAATCAGGAAGTCATTTCTAATTGTTATGGGAAGTTGAAATTCTGCTAAATGTTTATAAAGAAAATCTGCTTTTTAAGGTTTTCTTTTTTTTACAATTTTCAAGAAGAATTATTCATATCATATCGACTCAAAATAAAGGTTCTTACTCAACTCTCAATATGATTTAGAGCGTCAAATTTATTTTATAAAATTAATAATCTGGTTAGATTCATGCATCCCTAAACAACGTATAAATTTTCAGAAATTTTGTTGACAAATACATCAACTTTTTTGTTGCATGCTGCATGATAATTTAATGTGATTACATAACTAAACAAAAATAATTTACATAAAAACTCTTAAAAATCATGCGCTCATTTAAATGAAAATTAACATTATCAAATGAGACAGCCTATTTGTCCCAATGGGCTATTCTGTTACTGCTGGTTTTCCTATATTTTTGACCAATAATAAAAATCTGAGCAGGTGATATGGATATTGTTGTGAAAAAGGTAATTGAAATCAGTAGGATGGTTTTAATTTTTAGTGGATTATTCGTTTCAACTTATGGTTTTGCAAATTTTTCTCAGTCACAAGGTCTGGTTGAGTTAAATGATACAGAACTTTCAAAGGTTCAAGGTCAAGCATTGATGAGTCTGGGGTATATTGCTCCAAACGATGCTGCCAACAAAATGCAAGGGCAGGGCGTAGGATTTTATAAACTTGGACTTGAAGCAGAACTAGAACTCAATGCCAACATAAAAAAATTACAACTAGGATGTGGCGGTGCCAATGGTGCTGGCGGATGCGATATTGATATTGATAATCTGAGTCTTTCAGGTCTGGCAGATACCCGAGAAGGAAGAGTGGCTTCAAGTGCAAAATTAACCAATCCCTTTTTAGAGTTTGCGATCAAGAATCCTGAAGCTGCATCTACTCGAGAAGTCGTGGGTTTACGTCTCAGTGCTGAAAAAGTTTTGGGAATGTTGACTGCGGGCACGGAAAACTCTGAAACACCTAATGGTATTAATTCACTCAGTGGATTTTTAAAGACAAAAGCGACCACCGGTTTAGGTTATACAAATAGTCGAGGCATGAGTTATACAGATACTCAAATGCCAATTACCGGAAATGTAGATGTTTGCGTGCTATTTTTTTGTGGGCGATTGCCCTTATCTTCAACAGATTATAATTTAACTTTGCAAAGTACTACAGCACCCATTCAAGTTGACTCAGCAACAATTAATGGGATGCGACAAAGTAGTGTGAACTTGACGGGCAAAGCTTATATTGACCGTTTAAACTTCGGTGGTCGATTAAAAGCGGGTGTACAAATTCCTTTGTTGGGAACATTAAATTTAGAGAAACAGGTCAACGGTGATATTACAGGATTAACAGCAAACTTAACGATCAGTGAAAGTTTGGGCTATATCCATAAGATTCCTTTAAATAATCCTTTTTCTTTATCATTGCAAAGTCAGAATGTATGGTGGCCAAATGCTGAGGTGACTGCTCAGAGAGGTTGGTGGATGGCATTTGAAGATGCTGTTGATATTGGAAATGTCACTCCTTCTAAAGGAATCGATATTACTAATGATGTACTTAAGCAAGTCGTTGGTCCATTAAGTAATGCATTGGCGACGACAGCTGTACCATCCTGCCAAGCTTTAGATTGTTTATTGGGCAGCTCATTAGAAATCGGTAATATTAATTTACCGAATACATCAGTCAATTTTCCATTGCAAGATTTACAGCTTAAAAACCAGGATTTCGCGCCTAACTGCTATGGTTCATTAAAATTCTGTTAAACATCATTACGATAGGATTAATAAAAAACCTCCACTCAGGAGGTTTTTTATTATTTGTGCATAATACGTGCTTTGTCACGTTGCCAGTCACGGTCTTTTTCAGTGGCACGTTTGTCATGCAACTGTTTACCTTTTACCAAAGCAATTTCAAGTTTTGCTAAATGACCTTTCCAATAACAAGCCAAAGGTACACAGGTATAACCTTTTTGATTTACTGCACCCATGAGCTTTTCTAACTCACGGCGTGAAAGAAGTAATTTACGAGTGCGCGTCGCTTCAGGCACAACATGAGTCGATGCTGAAAGTAATGGTTGAATCTGAGCGCCAAAAAGAAATGCTTCATTATTTTTAAAGGTAATATAGCTTTCTGTAATGGTCATGCGTCCAGCACGCAATGACTTGACTTCCCAGCCTTGCAACGAAAGCCCAGCTTCAAATTTTTCTTCAATAAAATAATCGTGACGCGCACGTTTATTTTGTGCAATCGTCCCGCCATTATTTTTTTTAACGACAATATTTTTCGACATAATACAAATAATTCCAAGAATAGCCTTATTCTGCCTCAAACTCGGCTTCAGGTGAAGTCATTTCACAATTAAAGCAAAGGCTAAATGTGCAGAGGTTATTCGCTAAGATTTAAGTTTTTGTTAAACTATAGCTCTACATAACAAACTTGAGTACAAATGGATGTCTAAAACTCGTGTCATCTATCCAGGAACTTTTGATCCAATTACCAATGGCCATGTGGATTTGGTTGCCCGCGCTTCACGGATGTTTGATGAAGTCGTGGTCGCAATTGCTATCGGACATCATAAAAATCCAGTATTCAGTTTAGAAGAGCGTGTAGACTTAGCGAAAATATCACTTAAACATTTACCGAATGTTGAGTTTGTTGGCTTTGATGGCTTATTGGTAAATTTTGCTCGTGAACAGAATGCGACCGCAGTTTTACGTGGATTAAGAGCTGTTTCAGATTTTGAATATGAGTTTCAGCTTGCCAATATGAACCGTCAATTGGACCATGATTTTGAAACTGTATTTTTAACCCCCTCAGAGCAATTTTCATTTATTTCTTCGACAATGGTTCGGGAAATTGCACGATTAAAAGGTGATGTTGCTAAATTTGTGCCACAATGTGTGGTGGAAGCTTTTCACCGTAAACATCAACAAGGTTGGTAATGTGTCTTTAATAATCACTGATGAATGCATCAATTGTGATGTATGTGAACCGGTATGCCCGAATGAAGCCATTTTTATGGGGGAGGAAATTTATGAAATTCATCCAAACCTATGTACAGAATGTGTGGGGCATTTTGATGAGCCGCAGTGTGCACTTTTTTGTCCAGTAGATTGTATTCCACGTGATCTGAATCATTTGGAAAGCCAAGATGACTTGATGGAAAAGTATAAAAGTTTAATTGCTCAAAAAAGCGCAAGCAATTCCCAGTAAAATTTGTTAGCATACGCCCCGAAGTGAGCCAGACGATCGCTGCTGTGGAGATCTCCGTGATTGAAGCAGGGGAGGAAAGTCCGGGCTTCATCGGGCAAGGTGCCAGGTAACGCCTGGGCGGTGTGAACCGACGGAAAGTGCAGCAGAGAGTAGACCGCCTTCAATATCGTTTCTTTTCGGAGAAATGGAAGGTAAGGGTGAAAGGGTGCGGTAAGAGCGCACCGCATGACTGGTAACAGTTCATGGCATGGTAAACCCCACCGGAAGCAAGACCAAATAGGGATCCTACAGGCATGGCCCATGCTGGATCCGGGTAGGTCGCTTGAGCGTATGAGTGATTGTGCGCCTAGAGGAATGATCGTTCTAGACAGAACCCGGCTTATCGGCTCACTTCAATGAATTTTATTGCAATTATTGCTTGACGTAACGTGAGTTACAGCAGATAATGCGCGCACAGTTTTAGGCTATGTAGCTCAGTTGGTTAGAGCACCGCACTCATAATGC
Organism: Acinetobacter baumannii; assembly: GCF_016508585.1. Lineage (GTDB taxonomy): Bacteria > Pseudomonadota > Gammaproteobacteria > Pseudomonadales > Moraxellaceae > Acinetobacter > Acinetobacter nematophilus. The sequence continues at coordinate 57,978 of NZ_JADVOP010000010.1, read as the reverse complement.
GGGGGTCACAGGTTCAAGTCCCGTCATAGCCACCATTTTTATAGACCACGTTTCCAAAAACGTGGTCTTTTTTTATCTTTCAAATATGCATCTTAAAAAACATTGATATGCTGTTTTTTAAAAACCAATTTTAACAGATGTATTTTCCCCTATATGGGTTAGCTGAGCCGTTGTAGCCGTCCTTTTATAATCATAAATTGTTGCTTTTGATAGTTTTGCCAAACCGAATTGGTAGGAAAAATTAAATTGCACTTGATTGATTTTATATTGAGTTAAAATATTGCTGTCTTGTTGAAGTGTTTGAACTAATGTTTTAGCAGCATCAACATGATAAAGATAAGCGGGTTGGCTGACTGTTAAAATGAGAACTTGATTGGCTGATTCTGCTTCGCCGATTGCCGTATAGTGATTTTCAATCTGAACATTTTTAATATCTTCAGAGATTAAAGAAAAATCAGATGTTGATAAATATTGATTTTGAACATAATGCCAGATATTGATTGAAAGAATGATTACGGTAATCAACGATAGGATGTAGTAATGTGCTTTCCAAATTGGCTGCTGAGACATATTGGTTTGCGTATTTCTAAGTATCTGTGTATGAGTCAACAAATCATGAAGTGACTGTTGGCTGTTTCCGTTAAAAATTGCCAAGTAGAAACATGCAAAAACAATACTTTGGAATAGGAAAATAATTAAAATCAGTATAAGTGTCTGATTTGAAAAATTTTGTAGATAACCAATAAAACAAAATGGAATAATGAAAATGCTGGATCGAATGAAGGAATGAATGGGTGAAATTGAACTGCCTGTAAAATCTTTTACACGAATTTTACAGAGTATTTTTCCGATGGTTTTGCCTTCACCAATAGTGCTATTGAAAGCTGCGAAATAAAACAGGCAAAGGAGCGTACCGATACATTGGAAAATAAAAGCTGAATTTTCAAAATATGGATAAAGTATTTTGCCCACCACGAGACAAGCAACACTGACGATCAAACAATCAACGATAAAGGCGAACAGACGAGGAAATATTGGGGCAACGGTTTTAGCCTGATTTGGAATTTCTTTCATAAGATTTGGTTAAATTAAGTTTATAAGAATATTGAAAATTATCCACATTATAAATATTAAAGTATGTGGGAACCAGAAAAAGGTATGCTCTTAAATTTTGCAATAAGTGTCAATGTTGAATATTTAACAATGAATAATTAGGAGACATTAAATTTTAGGCGAAAAAAAACCAGCAATCGCTGGATTCTTTAATTGCACCATTTTAAAACATATTAAAATGGTGCCCGAGGCCAGACTCGAACTGGCACGCTTTGTGGGCGGGGGATTTTAAATCCCCTGTGTCTACCGATTTCACCACTCGGGCATGTGCGCCATAATAAAGGAGTGTTTTTCTCTTGGCAAGCGTATTTAATACGAATTGCTTTCTTTTCAAGCAATTCAGATGTTTATGTTTGAAAATGAAGCATTCTACCCAACAGAACAGCTACTTTTTGTCATGATCTGTTCATCATTCTGAGATGAAAACGCAATATTCAGGCTCTAAATTGATTGGATAAAAAAACTTAGAGGAAATCCATTTCAATGCCAAGCTCAATTTCACGCCGTGAACTTATTCAAAAGTCATTAGCCAGTTTTGGGGCACTATCCATACCAGTTTCTTTGACCGCCTGTGGGAGCGACAACAATGATTCAACAACGCCAACCACTAAAGTTGAATTTTTACATGGAGTAGCGAGTGGTGATCCACTCAAGGATCGTGTGATTTTATGGACGCGTGTGACTCCCCAAGATACCACCTTGCGTATAGAAGTTGTTTGGGAGATTGCGACAGATGATAAATTTGCACAAATCATCAACACTGGCAAAGTACAGACCACTCAAGCCCAAGATTTTACGGTTAAAGTCGATGCAGATAAGTTAAAGTCGGGGCAAACTTATTACTATCGTTTTAAATTCGGTTCGGTGATTTCATCTGTTGGTCGTACCAAAACATTACCGGAAACAACCAGTGCGGTTCAATTTGCTGTATGCTCATGTTCAAATTATCCAGCAGGTTATTTCTATGTTTATCGAGAAATGGCAAAACAAGATGTCGATGCAATTATTCATCTTGGTGATTATATTTATGAATATGGCAAAGATGGCTATGCAACTGAAGATGCGGCTAAACTAGGACGTACACTTCCTGCGGACAATGACAAAGAAATCATCAAGCTGGATGATTATCGTAAGCGTTATGCGCTTTATCATAAAGACGTTGATTTGCAAGCCGCGCATGCACGTCATCCCTTTATTGTGATTTGGGATGACCATGAATTAGCCAATGATGCGTGGAAAGAGGGTGCTGAAAATCACCAACCCAATGAAGGGAGTTTTTCTGACCGTAAATTAGCGGCATTACAAGCGTATTTTGAGTGGATGCCGATTCGACCAGTCAGTGAAAAAGATCATTTGAATATTTATCGACAGTTTGACTTCGGTTCATTGGTGCAATTGACGATGTTGGATACACGTATTCTGGCTCGTGATAAGCAACTGGATTATGCGGATTATATGACGGCTTCTGGACTGGATATTGCTAAGTTTCAGGCAGATTTGACCAGTACCTCGCGTACTCTGATGGGTTATACACAACGAGACTGGTTACAGAAGAAACTGGCACAATCTACAGCGACATGGAATGTGTTGGGACAACAAGTGTTAATGGCAAAAATGTTGATTCCAGCTGAATTATTGCTTTCATTGGCTGCAATTACCAGTGGTAATGTCACAACGGAGACATTGGTGAAAATGAATCAGCAGATTACCGAGTTAGTTGCATTGAAAGTACGCATGCAAAAAGGTGATCCAACTTTAACAGCAACTGAAAAAGCACGGGTGACGACGGTAGCACCCTATAACCTTGATGCTTGGGATGGCTATTATGCTGAACGTGAAATTTTATATGGAACGCTCAAAGCTCTGAATAAGAAGGTTGTTGTGTTGGCTGGTGATACGCATAATGCTTGGTCTGCGGACTTACATACCCAAACAGGCGATTTCGTTGGTGTTGAATTGGCAACCAGTTCTGTGTCTTCACCGGGAATGGAAAAGTATCTCAGCATTCCTTTAGCACAGTTGCAGCAATTTGAAATGGCATTTACCACACTGATTGATGAATTGAACTATACCAACTTAAATCAGCGTGGTTATTTAAAGGTGAGTTTTAACGCTCAACAAGTTCAAGCAGATTGGATTTTTGTGAGTACCATTAAAGAAAATGCATATACTGTGGATGCTAGTCGTGGACATCAACTGGTGTTGAATAATAATTTGATTGATGTAAAGACCATTCAAAAAAGTGCTTAATTTTTTAAGTATAAAACCGAGTTTATTCATGGGCTCGGTTTTATTGAAAAAGAGATCACATCATGCTGTCCATATAGGCATCTAAATCTTCATATTTATATGTTTTGCACATTTCATTTTCATACTTTAATAACTGTAAATGTAATTCTAAGTATTGCGTGAGTTGCTGCTGTTGAAGTTTATACTGATCAGAACTTTTAGGGTAAAACTTCATTTTGAATCTGGCTTTTTTGGCTTGTTTGTAGGCCCAAAAGCAGGTTCTGCGAATTTGTTGTAATTGATAAAACTCAGTGTCTTTGGTGCTGTCTCGAAAAAGATTTTCTTTGTAGAATTTCACAAAACCAAAACTCATCGCAAAGAAAAATAGCAAGCCTTGTAAAAGTGTACTTTCAATAAAATATAGATTTAGCGCTTGTAGAATAATCAATGCAGCAAGTTTAAATGGGGTATTGCTGAGTTGATAATATAGATGAGTGGAGCTGTGTTTGATTTGATTGATAATAATGGGAACAATCAACATAAAAAACAACATAATCGCCAAGGCTGCTATGGCATTGGCTTGAAAAGTATCAAATTGCGTAAAATGAACAGCAATAAAATGACCTAAGCTGAAGTAAATACTGCAAAAAATCATAATTGATAAAATCCAAGGAATAAATTCCTTCGCTTCATCTAAAAGCCCTTTGGTTTTAAGTTGGCTATAAAATAAAAAATTGTATTTAAATGCTTTTGGATATTGTTGTTGTAACTGATTTAAATAGAAGGAAACTTGCTTGTTTTGAATCATATAGGCTTCACTTATTTAAACTGCAATTTAGAGAATAACATAAAAAGCTAATATAAAATTTTAGACATAAAAAAACCAGCTTGTCGCTGGATTTTTTATTACACCATTTTAATGTTGATTAAAATGGTGCCCGAGGCCAGACTCGAACTGGCACGCTTTGTGGGCGGGGGATTTTAAATCCCCTGTGTCTACCGATTTCACCACTCGGGCTTTACAAGATTGGAGGCGGAGGTCGGAATCGAACCGGCGTACACGGAGTTGCAGTCCGCTGCATGACCACTCTGCCACCCCGCCATGTCTTGGTGATGCACATATTAGCAATCTTTGAAAAAAAAACAATACTATATTTCATGCATATGCACATAAATTCAGCATACGAAAGAAAATTGTCTAAATAATCATGTATTATTTGCAAAATTGATTCATATCTACTTTGGAGATGTGCCGTGGCATTGGTATTGGATGGTCGCGCATTAGCGAAACAAATTGAAGCAGACTTGTTGACTCGTGTTGAAGCTTTAAAAGCAAAAACAGGTCGTACCCCAATTTTAGCGACTATTTTAGTGGGTGATGATGGCGCATCTGCGACCTATGTCCGTATGAAGGGAAATGCATGTCGTCGTGTAGGTATGGATTCTTTAAAAGTTGAATTAGGCAAAGAAACCACGACTGAACAATTATTGGCTGAAATCGAAAAATTAAATGCCAATCCTGATGTACATGGCATTTTGCTACAGCATCCTGTGCCTGAACAAATTGACGAACGTGCTTGTTTTGATGCGATTGCTTTAGAAAAAGACGTCGATGGCGTTACCTGTCTTGGTTTTGGACGCATGGCAATGGGTGAGACTGCATATGGTTCTGCAACTCCCGCAGGCATTATGACCATGCTTAAAGAAAATAACATTGAGATTGCCGGTAAGCATGCTGTCGTTGTCGGACGTTCGGCAATTTTAGGAAAACCGATGGCAATGATGTTGCTTCAAGCCAATGCTACAGTGACAATCTGTCATTCTCGTACGCAAAACCTTGCTGAATTGATTCAACAGGCGGACATAGTGGTGGGTGCAGTAGGTAAAGCGGAGCTGATTCAAAAAGATTGGATCAAACCAGGTGCTGTCGTGGTTGATGCTGGTTTCCATCCTCGCGAGGGTGGTGGTGTGGGTGACATTCAATTGGTGGGAATTGAGGAAATTGCTTCAGCATATACGCCTGTTCCGGGCGGCGTAGGTCCAATGACCATTACCACATTGATTCGTCAAACAGTTGAAGCCGCAGAAAAAGCTTTAGCTTAATAGCACATGAATGTCAAAACCCTGCTTTGTTTTTCAGAGATGTAGGGTTTGGGTCTCAGCAGCTTTTGTTTCGGTAAAAGCTGCTTTAATGAAAGCCATGTATGGCAATCATGAATAACAATATTTGATCATTGCGTCAGCGTTATATGGATGATTAAATGATTCGAAATAGTAGTAAATTGTTGAAATACATGTGGCAGTGAGGATTCAACTGTATTTCTGAATGATCAAAATAATCATCTCGGTTAAATATCTATGAGTTGCACCTTACAATTTCCCAAAGCTCCACAACATTTACTTGATGCTTTGCATGAGATTATTCCCCAATGTGAACTACTTGCTCAACAGTTGCCTGATACACCCATTTCATTGTGGCTGATTCCACCTATTTTCCCAACAGACCGTTTGGACGATGAAGTGATTCGTCGTATTTGGAATGACACACCTTATTGGATCTTTTGCTGGGCATCTGGTCTGGCGATGGCGCAATGGTTACTGGCTGAACCCCATCATGTAAAAGATAAAGTCGTGCTTGATTTTGGCGCTGGATCAGGAGTTGTTGCGATTGCAGCAAAGTTGGCGGGAGCAAAACGTGTGATTTGTTGTGACATTGACTCAGTAAGTCTGAATGCTTGCCGTGAAAATGCTGCACTGAATGATGTTGAGCTTGAATATTTAGAGGATCTATATCAAGCAGAGCAAGTCGATGTTTTATTGGCTGCAGATGTTTTATATGATCAGTGTAATCGTTTTTTCTTGGATGAATTCTTAAAGTTTGCTCCTGAAGTCTGGGTAGCTGACAGTCGGGTAAAAAACTTTAGTCATTCACATTATCAAAAACTAGATGAGCGCAGTGCGACCACATGGCCAGATCTGGATGAAGCTAAAGAATTTAGAAACGTGAGTTTTTATAAGACGCTATAAAGCGTCTTATTTCAAGCGCATATAAATTCAGCTACATTAAGAGCAGGTATAACGTACAACATGCAATGTACTCGGACGAGTTTCAAGCGCTTGTCGAGTTGCATAATCTTCACTGTTGTTTAAATTCGGGGTATTGGAAAGTCCAAAAGAAGTTCGACTATGTCCGAGTTGAACACCTGCTTGATTTTGTGCAGTTTGTGGATTGATGATTTCATTGATACTGAGAACAGAAATTTTATAGGTTTTATTTGCACCTAAGACTTTTTGACATGCACGTTGTAATTTACTGGCATCCAAATCACGATCAGCGCGCCCAGAAAGCGTATATGCCAATGTTGCACTATTGCTTGACTTGCTTTCGATTTGGTAGCCTGTCACTCCATTATATTGACGTGGCGTGGTTTGGCATGCTGCCAAAGCTAAAGCCATTAACCCTAAACCTATACAAGTGATTATTTTCATCTTTTAAAGTCCCAGCTTTTTTGAATTATTTTTAGTATGCCATAGCTTTGTGATTTTCTCGATGATTGAATTGTTCAAATAAAACAGCTTTTTTATTGGAATAAAAAAGCTGTTTTTAATCAAACTATCACATGATATGAGGGGAGATCAGTCATCTGTAATCAAACTATGTTTCTTGGTATCTTTCATAAAGATGTAAGTAATGAGTGATAAACCAATCATAAAGGTGATGTAGTAGAAGAAATAGTTCTCATGCCCAGCGTTTTTAAAACTTAATGCAACTAATTCAGCAGTACCACCAAATACGGTATTGGCTAAGGCATAAGGTAGAGCAACGCCCAGAGCGCGAATGTGGGGAGGAAACAGTTCCGCTTTAACCACGGCATTAATCGCTGTATAGCCAGTCACAATCACCATACCGCTCATACATAAGAAAAATGCAGTTTTAGGATCGGTGGTCGAGCCCAATCCATTGAAAATGGGAATAGTGAATAAAACACCCAAAACACCGAAAGTGATCATAATCGGTTTACGACCAATTTTATCTGAAAGTGCACCCACAGCAGGTTGAATCAACATGAAGACAAAAATCGCCGCAGTGGTAATTTCTGTGGCTGTGGTTTTTTCAAAACCAGAGGTATTGACCAAATATTTTTGCAAATAGGTGGTAAATGTATTGAAGGCCAAGGTTCCACCGGCAGTCAGCATAATTACCGTAAATGCCTGTTTAGGGTACTTGGTGAATAAAGCAAACGCTCCTGATTTTTCACCACCATTTTTGGCATGTTCTTGGGCTTTTTTAGCAGATTCTGTTTCAACTAAGCCGCGGCGAATCCAGAATACAACAATGGCCAACAATGCACCGATAAAGAATGGAATACGCCATCCCCATGCATGTAATGCTTCTTCTGCAAGTGTATGCTGTAAAATGATCAATACGCAAAGTGCCAACAACTGTCCTGAAATCAGGGTCACATATTGGAAGCTTGAAAAGAAGCCACGATGGTTCTTTCCTGCCATTTCAGTTAAATAGGTTGCACTTGAACCATATTCACCACCCACACTCAAACCTTGTAATAAGCGAGCGAAAAGTAAGAGTGCTGGAGCAAGCATACCGACAGAATCATATGATGGCGCACAAGCGATAATTAAAGATCCGACACACATCAAAGATACAGAAAGTGTTAAACCGGCTTTACGCCCTTTACGATCGGCATAAATTCCCATAATCCAAGCGCCAATCGGGCGCATTAAAAAACCTAAAGCAAAAACAGCAGCAGCTTGGAGAAGCTTGACTGTTTCATTACCTTCCGGAAAGAACACTGGTGCAAAGTAGAGGGTAAATGCGGCGTAGACATACCAGTCATACCATTCAACTAAGTTACCGGCTGAGCCACCAAGTATGGATTTGAAACGAGTTTTTCTATCAAGTGGCGAGGGAGCAACCTGAGGTGATGAATTGGACAAGGCAATTCTCCAAAAGAATATGCAAAACATGGCCTGTTTAATTTTCATTTGGGGTGAAAATATAAACAGAAAAATCAAGAAGAGAGAATTTCAATCAGTACTGCGGAGAGATACAAATCATTACACAGCTCGTTATACGCAAGAATGAAGAATGCCCTTATTAGACTTTGGTCGTATGCTTTTTTTATATTCAGGCTCAGTAATTATTTAAGAATGACTAAAATAAGGAATAATTTTTTTAAAACAATTATTTAATTTTATATTGTTTGCTGAGAGTACATTTTGAATACAGACAAAGTGTTGTGTTCCGATGAATCAAATGTGTGAAAAGTACACAAATTAAAAATACGATAAATATTCAAAATGACTAACCAAAGCTAGGAGAGCAGCAAGAATTTATGTTATTTATGTATTTAAATGTTCATTTTCGAAAATAAAACAATAAGGTTTATATGTATGAACTTCATGATTCGACAACAGCAAATTTTGGAACTGGTTAAACAACGGGGATATATCAGTATTGAAGAAATTGCGCAGATATTTTCAGTAACACCACAAACTGTACGCCGAGATATTAACCAAATGGCTGATGCAGGATTATTGCGACGTTACCACGGTGGTGCAGCGATCGACTCGAGTGTGAACAATACTGAGTACAGTACACGTATGAGTCATAACGCTGAGGCAAAACAACGGATTGCAGTAGCTGTCGCAAAAGCTGTTCCTGATCACGCATCTTTATTTATTAATATCGGTACAACCACAGAAGCAATAGCTGTCTCTTTATTGCAACATTGCGGGCTTAAAGTTATCACCAATAACTTAAATGTTGCCAAAATTCTAAGTGTAAAAGAAGATTTTGAAGTGCTGATTGCCAGTGGCAAAGTTCGTTCTGATGGCGGGGTCATTGGGCAAGCGACATCTGAATTTTTTAAACAATTCAAAGTCGATTATGCTGTGATCGGGATCAGTGGAATCGATGCAGAAGGTACATTGTTAGATTTTGATTTTCAGGAAGTTTCAGTCTCTCAGGAAATTATTGCAGGGGCGCGACAGATTTTTTTAGCCGCAGATGACAGTAAATTTGGTCGTCATGCAATGATGCGCATGGGACATCTTCGAGAAATTGACCGTCTTTTTACCAACTTGCAACCGGATGAACCTTATCTCCAACAAATCCATGCGGCAGAAGTGAACTTGATTGTGGCATAGAACTCAATCGACTCATAAAACACAATTCATTTAAAATTGCACATTTTTTGATAGACATTGATCAAAAAACTATCTATTATTTTTCTTAAATGAAAATAAACGAAAATATATTGATACTCTTCAATCAAAAGGTGGTGTTATGATGCAAATGAATGAACCGCAAACTTGTTATGACATCGTGGTGATTGGAGGTGGAATTAATGGTATCGGGATTGCCAATGATACAGTGGGGCGTGGTTTATCAGTATTGCTTTGTGAAAAAGATGATTTAGCAAGCCATACCTCATCTGCCAGTAGTAAATTGATTCATGGTGGTTTACGTTATTTAGAACATAAAGAATTTCGTTTGGTTCGCGAGGCTTTGGCAGAGCGTGAAGTTTTACTTGCGAAAGCCCCCCATATTATTCGTCCGATGCGCTTTATCATGCCCCATCAACCGCATCTTAGACCTGCTTGGTTGATTCGTACGGGTTTATTTTTTTATGATCATTTGGGGAAACGGGAAAAATTGGCAGGATCAAATTTGGTTCAATTCAACCCAGAGACCAGCCCATTAAATAAAGATATTACTCGCGGTTTTGAATATTCCGATTGTGCTGTCGATGATTCTCGTTTAGTGATTCTTAATGCAATACAGGCAAGAGAAAAGGGCGCAAAGATTGTTACTCAAACACGTTGTATTGCTGCGCAACGTGAAAATGCTGTATGGGCAGTGCAGCTTGAAAATGAGCAGGGGATATATCAAGTTCAAGCCAGAGTATTGGTCAATGCAGCTGGACCATGGGTTGCGCAATTTATTCAACAGGATTTGAAATTAAAATCACCTTATGGGATTCGTTTGGTTCAAGGCAGTCACATTATTGTGCCAAAAATTTATGAAGGTGATAAAGCCTATATCATGCAAAATGATGATCAGAGAATCGTGTTTGCCATCCCTTATTTAAACCAATACACCATGATTGGGACGACAGATCGAGAATATCACGGTGATCCTAATCAAGTTGAAATAACCCAACAAGAAATTGAGTATCTTTTAAAAGTATCCAATGATCATTTTAAGATACAACTCGTTCGAAATGACATTGTTAGCACTTTTTCAGGTGTACGCCCCTTATGCGATGATGAATCTGATAATCCTGCAGCGATTACACGTGATTATACTTTAGCAGTGTCTCAACAACATTCAGCCGAAGCGCCTTTATTGTCTGTTTTTGGGGGGAAGTTGACGACTTACCGAAAGCTTGCTGAATCAGCACTGGAGCAGTTGAAAAAGTTTTTCACCACAATGGGGCAACCTTGGACGGCAGATGCTTTATTACCGGGGGCTGAAAATTTGGTTTCTGTAGAGGATTTAATATCGGAGATCCAGACAAAAATCAAAGGTATTGACTTACACACAGCAAGTCGTTGGGCACACGCTTATGGGACGTATGTATGGAAATTTTTAAATTATTCCAGCTCAGTACATGAGCTTGGTCAAAGTTTCGGGCACGGACTTTATGCGCAAGAGGTGGACTATTTGGTTGATCAGGAATGGGCAATCACCAGTCAGGATATATTGTGTCGCCGCAGCAAGCTGTACCTTGAGTTTAAACAGGATCAAGTTGATCTTTTAGATGCTTACTTGCTTGAGTTGCATGAACGTCGATTGCAAAAAGAGGTCGCATAATAAAAGATGTCGGATAATGGATGATGCAATCTTGAACTCTAAGTTGTTTAAATAGCTTTCACAATCAACAAATCAAAGATTGCAGTTCATTGGATTTGTTGATTGGGCTTTTAATGAATATTTTGAATCGTCGAGTGTCTGTAATCCCATTGAAAATGTCAAATTAATAGCTTCGCCATAGAGAACCCAGTTTAAAATCCCATTCACTTGGTGTAATAACCATGCGGCCTGCATTGGGTGTTAAAGTGATTTCACTGAAAAACACATCATCTCCCGCCAATAAAAAGTCGATACGACTATAACCATGTTTAAAACAAAGGTCTTGAGAAAGCTGAAGCATTTTGCTTAAACTTTTGGGTTGATCCAAAGCTACGGGACTATTATTCTTTAAGTCAACAGTAAAAGGCTGAAGTACCCAGGCAGTATCATAAATATTTGAATAATCAATACCTTGACCATCTTGAACGTCAACTTCTATATATCTGGGCTGACCTTCGAAACAATGTACCCGGCTGGTTGTGATCGTTAACTGGCTATTCGGATCTGTCCATAATTCTACAAATGCTTCCGCCAAAATCATAGGTGTAATATTTTTATAATGCCACTCTCTTTTTTTAAAATACATATTTTGTTTTAAATGATGCTTTAATTTCAATTCTGCTTTTTTTACATCAAATTGACTTTTATCGTGGCATACGATTGCGCTACCGCTATCATGATTGCATTTTAAAACAAATTTAGAGGGAAGTTTACTAAACTCAATTTCGCTGAAGCATTTGTAGACACCAAGCAGTGGCACAAAATGTGAACAACAAATTTTGTCTGAAATAATTTCTCTCACTGCCAACTTGTCAGCCAATTTGGTATGTAAGGGTGCTCTTTCATAGATCATGCGTGCTGTGACTTTTTCATTAAAACTTTCTGGTTGGTTAAAGTCGGGTGTGTAACCTAATTTATTGATAAATCTTTTTGTAAGGTATTTCTTGTCAGAGACAAATTTAGTTCGAATGACTTTCGCTGTATAAATAATATTTTCAATCATGGGAACGAATAAAAAATAAAGAAAGGAATTTTTGAATTATAGAGAAAATATGGATTTTGTATATGAAAATAATAACCATTTGTAGTTTTATTACAATATTGTAATAAAACCGAGATAATGCAGGTAAAAAACAGAATTTTCAAATATAAAAAGACCGCTCTGGAGCGGTCTTTTCAGCAGCTAGACTTTTAAATTAAGCTGATTTTTTTACAGCCTCTAAAAGCTCGTTTTGACGATTTTTTAATGCTGCAGGTAAACGGTCACCCAACTTGTTAAACAATTCAGTATGACTTTCAATTTCTTTGATCCATTGATCTTTATCTTGAGAGGTTACAAGATCAAATTGCTCTTTAGTAAAGTCAGAACCCGTCCAGTTCAACTGCTCAAATGTTGGTACTAAGCCGATTGGTGTTTCAACTGCATCAGCACGACCTTCACAACGGTCAATGATCCACTCAAGCACGCGCATGTTTTGACCAAAACCAGGCCATACAAAGTTGCCTTCAGCATCACGACGGAACCAGTTTACGTTGTAAATACCTGGTAATTTGTTGCCGGCAGCTTTTGCTTTGGCACCAACTTCTTCACCAAGTTCTAACCAGTGCGCAAAGTAATCAGCCATGTTGTAACCAGCAAATGGCAACATAGCAAATGGATCACGACGAACAACACCTTGTTGACCTACTGCAGCAGCAGTTGTTTCAGAACCCATAGTTGCTGCTTTATAAACACCATCTACCCAGTCGAATGCTTCTGAAATTAAAGGTACTGTATCCGCACGACGTCCACCGAAAATGAATGCAGAGATTGGCACACCAGCTGGATTTTCCCAATCTGCATCAATAGAAGGGCATTGACCTGCTGCTACAGTGAAACGTGCGTTTGGATGAGCTGCTTTTTCACCAGCAACATGTGGTTGACCTTTCCAGTTGGTTAGGTTTGCAGGTGCTTCTTTTGTTAAGCCTTCCCACCAAACTTCGCCATTGTCGGTAACTGCAACGTTGGTATAAATCACATCTTTGTGAAGTGTTGCCATACAGTTTGGATTGGTTTTGGTATTTGTACCTGGTGCTACACCAAAGAAACCAGCTTCAGGGTTAATTGCGTACAAACGACCATCTTCACCAGGTTTGATCCAAGCAATATCGTCACCCACAGTCTCAATTTTCCAACCTTCATAACCTGCAGGCGGGATCAGCATTGCAAAGTTGGTTTTACCACATGCAGAAGGGAATGCAGCTGCGATGTAATGTTTTTCACCTCGTGGATTTGTCACACCAAGGATCAGCATATGTTCAGCTAACCAACCTTGTTGGCGACCCATTGAAGAGGCAATACGTAAAGCAAGACATTTTTTACCTAACAATGCATTACCGCCGTAACCTGAACCATAAGACCAGATTTCACGCGTTTCTGGATAATGCACGATGTATTTTTCAGGGTTGCAAGGCCAAGCAACATCTTTTTGACCTTCAGCAAGTGGCGCACCAACTGTATGTACGCAAGGAATAAAATCACCATCTGTGCCAAGTACGTCATAAACAGCTTTACCCATACGAGCCATTTTACGCATACTTACAGCAACATAAGGTGAATCAGTAATTTCAATACCGATGTGTGCAATGTGAGAACCTAATGGACCCATTGAAAATGGAACCACATACATTGTGCGGCCTTTCATTGCGCCATCAAACAAACCGTTAAGACGAGCACGCATTTCAGCAGGAGCTTCCCAATTGTTAGTCGCACCAGCATCTTCTTGTTTTTCAGAACAGATGAATGTACGACCTTCAACACGAGCTACGTCAGACGGATCAGAATTCGCTAAATAAGAACCAGGATGTTTTTCTTGGTTCAATGCTTGCATAGTGCCGTTAGCGATCATCAAGTCGATATAACGTTGATTCTCTTCTTCGCTTCCGTCACACCATTCAATTTTTGCAGGTTTAGTCAATTTAGCAATTTCTTCAACCCAGGCAATGAGCTTAGGATGACGAACGAATTCTGGTGCGTTCACTTGGGTCATGGTGAGGCCTATCTAAAATATGTACAATTTTGTGTACAAATAATAATCTGAATGAAGGGATACAACATTCAAATTTAAGTAAGAAAAAAAGTGGACGTATTAAAACATATATTCATAAAAAAAATAAGACTAAAGGCTTAAAAGATGCTTAACCAAAGGAATGATTTAAGTGGTTGATTTTTAGTGCTTAAGCTGAATTATTGGTTGATATTTAACACTATTTAATAAGACAATGAGTAATATTTTTATTATAAATAATAATAATTAACAATAACTTGAAAATATGAAGCTGGTAAAAATTATTATTGATTTAATAAATGGGTATAATTCAAATTTTACATAAAGGTGCTTTTATTTGCTTAGAAAATCGACGAAATTAGAGCAAATACTTCACAATAATCAAACTTATGGATACAGATTTAAAGCCTCTTTCGATGATTTACAATGAAAAATCAGGTTTTCATGCAAATCACAAAGATGAGGTGTACGAAAAACTCATGACCATTTGGACTACACATGGTTTTGAAATACAAGTTTTCGATATCAGTGCTGAAGTTGACATTCAGACGTTAATGAAAAAAATCTATCAACGTCACGCACAATATTCACAACTTGGCGTCATTGTTGCCGCAGGTGGTGATGGTACGTTGAATGCCGTTGCCTCGCAAATGCTTCATCAACATATTCCGATGGGCATTTTGCCGTTAGGTACGTTTAATTATGTGGCACGTGCTTTGAATATTCCATTAAATCTGCTTGATGCGGCTCATGTGATTGCTACAGGAGAACCACGTGCATCACACATCGCATGTATCAATGACCAGATTTATTTAAATAATGCCAGTTTGGGATTATATCCTCTATTTATCAAGAAACGAGAGGCTTACAATCGGCGTTTTGGACGGTTTGCTTTAAATGCATATACCTCGGGCTTGGATGTGCTGATTCGAGATCGCAAAGAGCTTAAACTCGAAATTGAAGTGGATGGACAAAAATATCCAGTCAAATCACCTTTGATCTTTTTTGGAAATAACCAACTACAACTCAAAGAACTAAACTTACGAATTTCAAAATGTGCTGAAGTCGGTGAAATCGCAGGAGTAGTGATTGCAAAAGGGGATAAAGCCACCTTATTTAAAACACTATTTCAGACCATCCGAGGGAAACTAGAAAAGGCATCAGATGTGTATAGCTTTGGTGCCGAAAAAGTGGTTGTGTATTCGAAAAAGCCTAAACTGACAGTTGCGATTGATGGAGAAATTGTGTCAATGGATACTCCTTTGAATTTACATGTTGAAAAAAATGCTTTGAATATCATGGTGCCTGTGCATGCTGCTACATCTATCTGATCTGCATTTTGGGACGGAGCGTCCAGCGTGTATACAGGCAATTCAGCGGTTTTGTACAGAACATCAACCTGAAGTCGTAGTCGTGAGTGGTGATCTGACCCAACGTGCCAAATTCAAAGAATTCTATGCCTGCAAGCAATTTTTAGAATCTCTCAAAACTCCTTATTTTGTGGTGCCTGGTAATCATGATATTCCACTCT
Source organism: Acinetobacter baumannii (assembly GCF_016508585.1). Lineage (GTDB taxonomy): Bacteria > Pseudomonadota > Gammaproteobacteria > Pseudomonadales > Moraxellaceae > Acinetobacter > Acinetobacter nematophilus. The sequence goes on along the minus strand of NZ_JADVOP010000010.1, from coordinate 42,182 downwards.
ATCATCTGTGGAACAGGGCGCTTCGACCTTTTGGTCTGTATCAATTATTTTTTGGCAGTTTAGAACGGACATTGTTAACCAAACATTTTTATTTAATTGGCATGAACAGTATTCGACGTCGCTATCATACGCGTGGTCATATTTCATTCGAACAGATAGAGAGCGTTAATCAATTGTTGACGGATGCACCTGACAATAAATTAAAAATTATTGTCAGTCATCAACCGTTTTATACTTCGAATGAAGATCATCATTTAAAAGATTGTCCTGCATTAGGGCAATTTGCGATTAAAGAATGGGGACAGCATCAGCTCTATGCCTTATTGCACGGTCATTTACATCTTGTTGCTGTCTATGATTTAAACCAAGCATTTAATTTAAATCTATCTCATCCCGTCTATGAAGTTCATGCAGGTACTGCACTTTCTCGACGATTGCATAAAAAAATCCCCAATAGTTTTAATGTGATTCATGAAAATGGTACATTTCAACATTATTTTTTTGATGAACAATTACAAGAATTTATTGCGCAATAATGAGAAAATCAGTGGATTCTTTTGCCAATTTGAATTGAACGAATAAAAAAAATACAAATTAAATAAATTTTTTTTAATTTTCCCCTTGAAGCGTTTATTTCCATCCCCACAAATGTGACATACAAATATTTTGTCGATGACCTAGGAATAAGAAGTCATCTTCCCTGAGTAATCAATGACATTTAGACGATGTCTATGGAGTTTTATATGAGCAACATTCGTCCATTACATGATCGCGTAGTTATTCGTCGTGTTGAAGAGGAAACAAAAACTGCTGGCGGTATTTTACTTCCAGGTTCTGCAGCTGAAAAACCGGCACAAGGTGAAATCATTGCTGTAGGAAATGGTCAAATCACTGACAATGGTGTGCGTGCATTAGACGTTAAAGTTGGTGATAAAGTATTGTTCGGTACTTATGCAGGTACAACTGTAAAAGTAGGCGGCGAAGAACTTTTAATTATGAAAGAATCTGACATTTTAGCGGTACTTGAAGGTTAATTCAGACCGAGACGGTGTGTTGTTTCTGATGAAGTAAAAAACAATATACCTAATCAACTTTTAAATTAGATGGTTAAAGAATAAAGATTATTGGAGTTAAGCATGTCAGCTAAAGACGTAAAATTTGGTGATTCAGCTCGTTCAAAAATGATTGCGGGCGTAAACGTACTTGCAGATGCAGTTAAAGTAACTTTAGGTCCTAAAGGTCGTAACGTTGTTATCGATCGTTCTTTTGGTGCACCACACATCACTAAAGATGGTGTAACTGTAGCAAAAGAAATTTCGTTGAAAGACAAATTTGAAAACATGGGTGCACAATTGGTTCGTGAAGTTTCTTCAAAAACCAATGATATCGCAGGTGATGGTACTACAACGGCAACTGTACTTGCTCAAGCAATTTTAAATGAAGGGATCAAATCTGTAACTGCAGGTATGAACCCAATGGATTTGAAACGTGGTATCGATCTAGCAGTTAAAGCTGTTGTTGAAAACATCAAAGCAACGGCTAAACCAGCTTCTGATACTAAAGCGATTGAACAAGTGGGTTCAATTTCAGCAAACTCTGACGAAACTGTGGGTAAATTAATTGCACAGGCAATGGAGCGTGTTGGTAAAGAAGGCGTCATTACAGTTGAAGAAGGTTCAGGTTTTGAAGACGCTCTTGACGTAGTGGAAGGTATGCAATTTGACCGTGGTTATATCAGCCCGTATTTTGCAAACAAACAAGACACTTTGACGGCTGAACTTGAAAACCCGTTCATCCTTCTTGTTGATAAAAAAATTAGCAACATCCGTGAATTGATTACAGTTTTAGAAGCTGTTGCTAAAACAGGTAAGCCACTTCTCATTATTGCTGAAGATGTTGAAGGCGAAGCACTTGCGACACTTGTAGTAAACAATATGCGTGGCATCATCAAAGTATGTGCTGTTAAAGCGCCTGGTTTTGGTGACCGTCGTAAAGCAATGCTTCAAGATATTGCGATCTTGACTGGCGCTACTGTGATTTCTGAAGAAGTCGGTATGTCTTTAGAGCAGGCTTCACTTCAAGATTTAGGTACTGCACATAAAATCACAGTATCTAAAGAAAATACAGTGATCGTAGATGGTGCAGGTGATGCAAATCAAATTGCTGAGCGTGTAACTCAAATCCGCGCACAAATCGAAGAATCGACTTCAGAATACGATAAAGAAAAACTTCAAGAACGTGTTGCTAAACTGGCAGGCGGTGTTGCTGTAATCAAAATCGGTGCTGCAACAGAAGTTGAAATGAAAGAGAAAAAAGACCGTGTTGATGATGCGCTACATGCCACTCGTGCTGCGGTTGAAGAAGGTGTTGTTGCAGGTGGTGGTGTTGCGCTTGTACGTGCTGCAAAAGCATTAGACGGTGTTGTTGGTGCGAACGATGACCAGACTGTGGGTGTAAATATCCTTCGTCGTGCGATTGAAGCGCCACTTCGTCAAATCGTTTCTAACGCAGGCGATGAACCTTCTGTAGTGATTAACGCTGTAAAAAATGGTGAAGGTAACTTTGGTTACAATGCTGCCACTTCACAATACGGCGACATGTTGGAAATGGGTATCCTTGATCCTGCAAAAGTCACTCGTTCAGCACTTGAACATGCAGCTTCTGTTGCTGGTTTGATGTTGACCACTGAATGTATGATCACAGATATCCCTGAAGATAAACCTGCTATGCCTGATATGGGCGGCATGGGTGGTATGGGCGGAATGATGTAAGTCATTCTGATCTCAGATCATAAAAAATCCCCGCCATTGTGCGGGGATTTTTATTGGACTGATTGATTCAACCAGATCAATTAAGCGGGTTGTATGAAGTATTTGCTGGATATCAAGCCGGATTATTTTGAGCCAATAATATGCAAAAATTACGGTTCAATAAATAATGTATGGTGTGGGAAATCAATGAGGATTTTATGTTTTTGAATAAAATTGTTAGCAATTACGCCTTCTACATCCATATGCTTAAAATCGCCATCAACCACTACAGCATTAATCGCTAATTTATTCTCGGCTCCATTGATCATTATTTGAATTGCATCGTAATTTTTATCGTCTATTTTATTCATCACTGTTTTGCATGAAATTTCAGAATATTTTGATTTTAATCTTTTTTCCAGAATAAGGATAAGGTGGATCCTGTATCAATATTCATCTTGTGCTTCACATTTCCATTTTTTATTTAGATAGTTATTCCTTCTCCATCAAAACAACTAAAGGTAATGATATCCATCGATTTAAATCGGTTCTAAATTGATTCACATCTTCAGCAACTGATTCATGAGTCTGTTGAAAACAGGCTGGATTTTTTAAATTTTATATTTAGCATTTGGCTGGAATTATTTGATTGAAACTTAAGTTCAGACTCTGAGTATTTTTTATTTACTGAAAAATTAAATTCTGGTCGATGTTATCGAGGAATAACGTCCTTGTCACTTGCAGATAGATAAAGCTTAAATAATTAAAAAGATAGAACAGCAGCTCAATTCATATAGCCAAAATGAATAATCTTATTTAAAGCGTATTTTAGCTCATCTAAATATTCAACAGAAACTCTAAATAGATTTAAATCTACTTAAAAAGAATAATTATCCATGTAAAGAAAATAATCGATTGAGCAACAAATTGAGCGGCACTGCCCATGTCTTTGGCATTCTTGGAAAGAGGATGGCGTTCTAAAGAAACGCGATCAACCACAGCTTCTAATGCTGAATTAAATAATTCAACAATGATGGCAAGTAAACAGACACCGATCATCAAAGCTTGTTCAACTGAAGAAACATCAATAAAAAAAGTGATTGGAATTAGAATCAAATTAATCCAGACAATTTGTCGAAAAGCAGCTTCATTTTGATAGGCTGCTTTAAAACCTGCCAAAGAATAACCCGTTGCATTAAGAATGCGTTTAAACCCTGTGGTACCTTTAAATGGAGAATAATTACTCATAAAACCAAACTGCTATATTTTTGAACAAGTGTATTATTTTAAACTTAAATGGGGATTAAATTTAAGCGAAAACGCTCCATTTAGAAAAAAATAAAGCAAACGATCTACACGATTGCTTTATTTTATCGATATTTTAAAGCGTTATTTTACAGGTGGGTTGTTTTTCCAATAAGCATCTAAAGCTTTGCGTCCTAGACCAGGATCATCTGTAAACAGTCCATCGACACCTGCTTTAAAATACATCTCATACTCTTTGTTGGCACCCGTTTCACAACGTCTCGCAGCATCTTGTTCAGCTGTACTACATTTTAAATTAGCTGCCAAAAAATTGTTTTCAGGTCGGAAAGTATAAGGGTGCACTTTTAAATTGACAGCATGTGCATCTGCAACAAAAGAAGACGGGGCAGTATAGCTTTCATTAAAGATATAAGGTTTCCATGGACCTACGCCATCAGCATAGGTTGCAACTGTTTTTAAACCTTGTGCTGTTGCCATATCACCATAAGTTGTTTTAATACCTTGCACAACGTAATCTGCTGGGCTTGCTTTTTTGTCATCATAGAGTTGAATAATTTTGGCATTCTTTAAACTTTTATGAAGTGTAAGCTGTTCTTTGAAATATTTTAAATTATTGACTTCGAAAGACTGTAGATAAATAGGTGCGATTTCGCGCGTGTATTGATACTTTGCCAAAGTTTTAAGCAAAGGATCTTCCATGCCTAACCTCAACGATTGAAAATATGTGGGATGCTTGGTTTCAATGTATAAGCCAATAATTTTTCCAGTTTTTTTATAATTTTGTTCTGCCAGTTCGATAATCTGTTCAAGGGTGGGGATATTGAATTGATCATTATACTGCGTGTTGTTTGGGCGTAATGCAGGAATTCGTTCGCGTGCCTTAATCAACTTGAGTTCGTTCGAAGTGAAATCTTCAGTAAACCAACCTGTTAAAGATATCCCATCGATGATTTTGGTTGTCTTACGGTCTGTAAATTGAGAAAGGGTACCCACATTGGTGGTGCCACCAATTTCATTTTCATGACGTGCGACCAAAACACCGTCTTTGGTAGAGACCAGATCCGGTTCAATAAAATCAGCGCCATCATCTATGGCTTTTTGATAGCTTTCCAGTGTATGTTCTGGACGCAAAGCACTGGCTCCGCGATGCCCAACAATAATAATCTTGGGTTCTTTATATTCAGGCGTTGTCACGATATTTATTTTATCATCATTACATGCAGTTAAAAATAATACGCTAGTGCTGATGAGCCATACTTTTTTATTCATATTTCACTCAAATTATTGTGTTGAAATCAATGCTAGTCTATGCGGTTAAATTGACATTGTGATGACATCACAAGATGAATGAGCGACTTATTTATCAGGATGAATTGTATAAGATTCAGTAATCTCCACAGTTTCTCCATATTCAGCTTGATCATTCGGATTTCTGTTATTTTTTCTTGAGTTTTCGATCCAAGTCACAGAATATCAACATAAGCGGAATTTAATGGTTAACTCAACATTAATCTCAATCATTTGACACAGAAGCAAATCTGATGCTCTCTAAATTTTTTATTCAACGTCCTATTTTTGCCTGTGTCCTTGCGATTATCGTTATGGCTTTAGGTATTTTTTCGGTCGTCAATTTACCGATTGAACGCTATCCGGATATTGCTCCGCCGCGCATTACAATTTCCACTACATATACTGGTGCAGATGCTGAGACTGTTGAAGAAAGTGTTACTCAGGTTTTAGAGCAACAGATTAAAGGTATTGATCACCTTCTATATTTCAGCTCAAGCAGTGACTCATCTGGACGTGCACGAATCAGTATTAGCTTTGAAAATGGTACTGATCCGGACACTGCTCAGGTTCAAGTACAAAACAGTATCAACGGGGTACTCAACAGATTGCCAGATGATGTGCAACGTCAAGGCGTAACAGTGAACAAATCACTGGGCGATACATTCATGGTGGTAGGTTTGTATGATGAAACAGGTAAAAGTAACAATATTGAGCTTGGAGATTATCTCTCTGCACATATAGAGCAGGAATTATCTCGAATCGAAGGCGTTGGCGAGGTGGATGTATTTGGTTCGCAATACGCAATGCGAATCTGGTTGAACCCGAATCTATTACGTCAATATCAGTTGATGCCAAGTGATATTCGTAGTGCTATTGAAGTGCAAAATACTCAAGTTGCTGCTGGTGGTGTTGGCGATTTACCCGTAGCTTCTGATCAATATTTAAATGCAAAAGTGACGGCAGGCTCACGCTTAAGAACGGTTGACGAATTTAAAAATATTATTGTTAAATCCAATACAGATGGAAGTTATGTATATTTAAAAGATGTCGCACGCGTTGAATTGGGCGCAGAAAATTATCAGTCTTTTAATACCATCAACGGTTATCCATCATCGGGGATGGGGATCTCTTTATCTTCGGGTGCCAATGCCTTGGCTACATCAGCATTGATTAAAGCCGAATTAGCCAAGATTTCTGAAAAACTTCCACAAGGCTACAAGATTGTTTATCCACGAGACAACACGCCGTTCGTTCAAGAATCGATAAAAGAAGTGGTTAAAACATTGTTTGAAGCGATCGTTTTGGTTGTTTTGGTGATGTTTATTTTTCTACAAAGTTGGCGTGCGACACTTATTCCAACCATCACTGTACCGATCGTTATTTTAGGGACGTTTGCGGTACTGTTTGCACTGGGGATGAGTATCAATACACTTACCTTGTTTGCCTTGGTTTTGGCTATTGGGTTGTTGGTGGATGATGCAATTGTTGTTGTTGAGAATGTTGAGCGCTTGATGCATGAACAGGGCTTGACTGCAAAGCAAGCCTCTATTGAATCGATGCAAGAAATGACAGGTGCTTTGATTGGGATCACAGTCGTATTGACTGCTGTATTTATTCCAATGGCATTTTTTACTGGGTCTACTGGTGTAATTTACCGTCAGTTTTCTATCACCTTGGTTTCAGCAATGGCATTGTCATTGTTGGTTGCGCTGATCCTTACACCCGCATTATGTGCAATTATCCTAAAACCTAATCCCCAACCTATGCGTTGGGCGACTTGGTTTAATCGCCAACTCGATCATCTCAAGCAGCGTTATACTCAACTGATTCAGAAAACCTTGAATTTTAAATGGGTGATTTTGACATTGTTTTTTGGCTTGACTGTGGTTTTTGCACTTTTCTATCGTGCTTTACCCACCAGTTTTATTCCAAGCGAAGATCAGGGAATGCTCAGTGTACAGTTCCGTTTAGCAGATGGCGCACCTATGTCAAGTAGTCAGGTGGTTGGCGAAAGTATACGCAAATATTTTTTGGAAAAAGAAAAGCAGAATGTCGATATTGTACTGATTCGTTATGGTCGTAACTTCTCTGGTACTGGACAAAATCTTGGCACAGGTTTCATTGCGCTCAAACATTGGGATAATCGTTCCGGTTCGGAAAATTCTGCACAAGCCATTCGTGAGCGTGCCGTAAAGTATTTTAACAAGAACCCAAATGCTCGCATTACCGTAAGTTTACCAGCTTCTGTGAATGGTTTGGGAGACAGTGATAGCTTAGAGTTTTGGATTCAGGATGTGAATGGTCAAGGGCGTAAATATCTTGAGCAACAATTTGGTATTTTACAAAACCAGGCCAAACAATTTCTAACCTTTGAAAATTTAGATAAGAAGTCCAATCCTGACAAATCTAAATTAAAAATTCATATTGATCAAAAACTGGCATTGGCAAATGGTTTAAGTCAAACAGCAATTAATAGCACCTTGTCTGCGGCATGGGGTGGTTCTTATGTAAATGATTTTATTGATCGTGGGCGTATTAAACGTGTCATGATGCAGGGTGATGCTGAGTTCCGCTCCAAACCGGAAGACTTAGAGGTGTGGAGCGTTCGTAATGCACAGAACCAAATGATTCCATTCAGTAATTTCTCGACCATTGCTTGGGAAGGAGGGCCTGATGTCGTCAACCGTTTCCAGGGGTATACCGCCTTGCAAATGGAAGCCAATACTGCGGCTCATACCAGTTCTGGTCAGGCAATGAGTGATATTCAGAAGTTGATTGGTCAGCAACAGGGGATTGATGTTGCCTGGAGTGGATTATCCTTTGAAGAACAGAAATCTAGCAGTCAAGCATGGTTACTGTATTTAGTCTCTATTGGATTCATTTTTCTATGTTTGGCTGCATTATATGAAAGCTGGTCGATCCCCACAGCTGTGATTGCTGCAATTCCTCTAGGCATTGGAGGAAATATTCTGTTTAGTCAATTCGCAGGATTTCCCAATGATATTTATTTTCAAATTGCTTTGCTGACGACTATTGGTTTGTCGTGCAAGAATGCCATTCTCATTGTCGAATTTGCAGCTTTGGCACAAGAAAAAGGGAAAACAGCGATTGCAGCTGCACTGGAAGGTGCCGGATTGCGCTTACGTCCAATTTTGATGACCTCATTGGCATTCGGTGCTGGGGTCATTCCTTTGGTACTTGCTTTTGGTGCAGGTGCTGCAAGTCGCCAAGAAATTGGTGTAAGTGTATTGGGCGGGGTGATTTTTGGAACCATTTTGGTGTTGCTGTTTATCCCATTCATGTATGTGCTGATCCGAACGATTTTTAAACCCAAAGTGACTTCTGAATGATTCAAGGTATCGGCTTTTAAATTTTCACAGCCTTTGATGATGTGATGCTGTAAGGCATTGTTGTGTGGAAAGTGTACAGGTGATTTGAACCTTGCCTGCATACCCACTCAAATTTAGCTGACGGGCTGTATTCAGAAGCTATTCTTCTGGATTGAACCCCTCATTTTAACAACAAAAAAGCGCTTTATTTTCCTAGCATTACAGTCCAGTATTTGTGCCAAAGCGTGATCAACTTTGGACTTTCTTATGCAGTTTTCTTTAGAATTAATTTCAAAAATAGAAAAAGCCATTCAAAACCACCAATTTGAATTGATAGAACAATATTTTGATCAAATTAATGATGCTGATATAGCAAAGCTGTTGGGTGATCTGTCATTAAGTGAACAGGTGACCTTGGTTGAGCATCTGCCCAATGCTGCCTATATTCTTGAGTTCCTCTCATTAGACCAACAGCTTAAAATCGCAGAGCATTTGCCAAAGCAGAACCTGATTCAAGTTCTTTCGCAGATGCATTCAGATGACCAGACAGATTTATTTAAATATTTGCCGTATTCATTACAACAGTCTATCTATACTGAACTTAGTCCTGAAATCCAACAGCAAATTCAACATTTAGCCAAATATCCAGAAGAATCTGCTGGGGCAATCATGAGTTCAGACTATGTGGCAGTGCCACCAGATCTGAATATTACCCAAGCGATTGAACACATCAGAAAAAGTGCTAAAAATCGTGAAACAGTTTATCTCATCTATGTTGTAGATCCGCATAATAGATTATTGGGTGTCGCTTCTTTACGTGAAATGATTTTGGCTGATCCCCATCAAAATATGACTGAAGTGATGCGTACTGATTTAATTGTAGGAGATGTCAACGAAGATCAGGAAAGTATTGCGGAAAAATTACATTATTACGATTTTATTGCCCTCCCTATTGTAGATCAGCAACAACGTTTAGTGGGGATTGTGACCTATGATGATGCAATGGATATTGCGACTGAAGAGGCGACAGAAGACTTTTTAAAATCCAGTGCAGTCACGTCTTCGCCCAAAATGAGCATTAAAACGGCGCCCATTCATTATCTGTATAAGAAACGTGTATTCTGGTTGGTCATCTTGGTATTTGGCAGCTTATTGTCAGGTTTTGGTATCGCGCATTTTGAAGACATCATTGCTAAGAATATTGTATTGGTGTTCTTTTTGCCTTTGCTTGTGGGAAGTGGAGGGAATGCTGGCTCTCAATCTGCAACTTTGATGGTACGTGCTTTGGCAACTGGGGATGTCCATTTAAAAGATTGGCTATATCTGATTGGACGGGAGAGTTTGGTTGGCTTATGTCTTGGTGGGACGATGGCAATAGCAGTTTCCATACTCGGCTATTTTAGAGGTGATGCAATGGTTGCTTTGGTCCTCGCACTCAGTATGATGGGCATTGTATTGATGGGCTGTCTTATTGGTATGAGCCTACCGTTCATCTTGAACCGTTTAAGGCTAGATCCAGCAAGTGCATCGGCCCCATTGGTGACGTCAATCTGTGATGCAACCGGTGTAATTGTTTATCTGTGTATCGCCTCGATTATTTTATAAGTGCTGTGTGATCAACTTAATGGGCAATATCTTTTCGGAGTTCTCGGCTGCTGGGGATATCTGTATAGCGAAATACCTGATAACCCGCCTGTATCAGCATGGCATCTCGTTGTGCATCGATATGTTCTTTACCGATATGACTGGGATCATCGAGTTCAATAATTGCAATCACTTCGAGTTGTGGACTGAGCAGAACAAAGTCAGTGACTTTACGATTGAACTTGGAACGTAACTTGAATTGATCAGAGTCAATTAAGGCACTGAAAGCAACTTGTGCCAGCACGTGGTGTTGAGGAAAAGTCTCATTCAAGCGGAAAAACATTTTCTGTTCAAATGGTGTAATTACACGTTTTGCATAGTAATGTTGGCGTTGAAATAGATAACGGCCAAAACATGCAATCAGCAAAGCGATTGTTGCGATACAGCCGATAAATAAAAATAAAGCCTGATGGGAATTCAGCGACATAAATAAAACAGTATCTGATAGGCAAGAAAAAACCCACTCATAATTGAGTGGGTTTTCAGAATTTGGCTCTCCAACCTGGGCTCGAACCAGGGACCTGCGGATTAACAGTCCGTCGCTCTACCGACTGAGCTATTGGAGAATCTGGAACGCATTTTAGGGAGGAAATGCTGATGGGTCAAGGAAAAATTGTTAAATTCACCATAAAAAAGTATTGTTTGCTAAATAATTGATCATTTTGAATAAAAATAAAGAAATTCATAGATTTGTTTAAAAGGAGTATTCGGCTTCACCAGAGTCAGTGTTTAACTTAAACCTTAGATCAACTCAATCATCATTCAAATGACCTAGCTCTACTGGCAATCTATTCAGCCAGTACTGATTTTCATTTAATTGATTGTACGGTTTGTCTTTGCAATACTGTTAAATTTTAACCATAAAAAAGCCCACTTCATCATGAGTGGGCTTTTTAGAATCTGGCTCTTCCACCTGGGCTCGAACCAGGGACCTGCGGATTAACAGTCCGTCGCTCTACCGACTGAGCTATGGAAGAATAGATGGCTCTCCAACCTGGGCTCGAACCAGGGACCTGCGGATTAACAGTCCGTCGCTCTACCGACTGAGCTATTGGAGAATCTGATGCGCATTTTATGGATGAAAGCCAAAGTGGTCAAGTGAAATTATGCCAAAAATACCCTAAATGTTTTTTTATTGTCCGAATTTAAATAATTTGTATATATATTGATTATTTTTAAAGTTTTCTAAATCTTTTTCAGAAATTAACCCTTCATATGCTTGGGGACAGCGTTGTAGCTGTAGAATACTTTCAATCCGCTTGGAAGCTTTCTTTCGGACTAAAGCACTAAAAATAATCGCAATTTCTAGGATTTGGGTACTTCTGAAAAGCAAGTTGGAAGATATGAATAAGTTTTTGACAGGATAGGGCTTTTTTCTAAAAACATGTTGCTGCATGATTTGATTGCACATGGTTAATTCAATTTCGTAACACATTCCATAGGAAAAACCACGATGTTCTTGCTGTCTTTTACGCAGGCTCAATGTGGAAATTTTTTCATAATCTACTTTGATGTTGATTGCAGCCATTTGAATTTGGCAAAAATCGCTGTGAAAACATAGCTGCGGACGTCCATATTTAATCAGTAGATAGATTGAAATCAGTTCGAATAACAAAATAAACAGCCAAAACAACAGTACGAAAATAAAAGTAAAGGTGATGTAGTCTGAAGCTGCGATATAAAGATAGCAAGGAATCTGTAGCGCAGTCAGAATGACAAAGCCCGCAATGATTTTTATTGGATCTGCTTTTATTGTATATGTAGTATCAATCATGAAATGATAAAAATAGAATGACATAAAAAAGCCATTCTAATCAGAATGGCTCTTTGACAAAATAAAATTATTCAATCTTATTTTTCAACACCCGCAGCTTGACCTGCATATTTAGCGTTTGCATAGTCCCAGTTCACTAAGCTTTCTAGGAAAGTTGAAATGTATTTTGGGCGAGCATTACGGAAGTCGATGTAATAAGCGTGTTCCCAAACATCGATTGTTAATACCGCAACTTTGCCATGAGCAAGTGGAGTATCTGCATTTGAAGTTTTAAGAATAGAAAGCTCACCGTTTACTTTGTCAGCAACAAGCCATGCCCAGCCTGAACCGAATTGAGTTGTTGCAGCAGCAGCAAACTCTTCAGCAAATTTTTCGTAAGAACCGAAAGCTTCATCAATTTTAGCTGCCAAAGCACCTGTTGCTTTACCGCCACCGTTTTTAGCCATACAGTTCCAGTAGAAAGTATGATTCCAAACTTGAGCAGCGTTGTTGAATACACCTGCCTTAGATGCATCGCCAGCAACAGCAACAATGATCTCTTCTAAAGTTTTACCTTCAAGATCAGTACCCTTGATTAAGTTGTTTAAGTTTACAACATAGGTATTGTGGTGCTTATCGTGATGGTATTCTAAAGTTTCTTTGCTGATGTGTGGCGCAAGATCTTCGTAGCCGTATGGTAGAGCAGGTAAAGTAATGGTTGTCATGTTTTAAATTCCTTGCATTGAGCTGGGTTTTAACATTTAAGTGGCTTTATTGTAATAGATTCTTCGCGCAATAGGGCATGATGTTAAATAACAATACACAATTTATTTCGATTTAATACGTATATAGACAATCAAGAAATCCAGTGAAGATTTTCTTGAAAAAGTATCAAGTCATTTTTAAAGATAATGAGCTGATACTTTTATCGAGATTAAATCGGATTATTCAACTCATGGTATTCAGACTCAATCTTGAACTGTGCCGCAATTGCTTTGGCTAATTCTTGTACGCCATAGCGTTCAGTAGCATGATGACCGCAGGCATAATAGTGCACATTTAGTTCTTTGGCTTCATAAAAAGTACGTTCGCTGACTTCCCCTGAAATATAGGCGTCACAGTCCATCGCTGCTGCTTTAACAATATAATCCTGTGCTCCACCTGTACAGAAGCCTACTTTTTGAATCCGTGATTTTTCTGCATTCAAATGAATGGTCTCGAAACCTAATTTTTCAGTCAGCAATTGTTTAAAATCTTCAGGAGAAAGAGCTTTTTTTAAATAACCGATATTGCCAATCGGATGACGTTCATAAGGATCCAAAGCTTCAATATTTTCCAAGTCCAATATTTGAGCAATCATGGCATTATTACCGAGTGTTGGATGCGAGTCTAAGGGCAAATGATAGCCGACAAGAGAAATGTCATTTTGAATTAAACGCTTGATGCGTTTACCACGCATTCCCGTAATTGGGTAAGGCTCGCCTTTCCAGAAATATCCATGATGGACCAATAACAGGTCTGCTTTTTTTTCAATGGCTGCATCAATCGCATCTTGTGAAGCTGTCACTGCACAAAGAATTTTCTTTACTTCAGATTTTCCTTCAATTTGTAACCCGTTAGGCGAATAGTCTTTAAATTCATGTGATTTTAAGGTTTGATCACACCACAGAATAATATCTTTAAGTAAAGCCATGAATCACCTTTTATGAAATTACATTAATTGGAGGATATCAAAACACATTTTAAACTGTAACTAAAGCTGAACAAAACTCTTTGTATTTTTTATGTTTCTTTATTGAATTGCTTTACAATATACAAATTGCTTTTGCATCAACGAATTAAAAAATTCTTAGAGGAATAAAAACGTGCGGCGTTCATTTACTTGGCTCCCTTGGGTTTTACTAATACTGGTAATTATTTGTTTTGTCGTATGGCAGAAACTTCAGCAACCCAAAGCACCGATTGCAGCAGATGGTGTAAAAATGCCAGCGGAGAAAGTAGAGCCGTTGGTCAATACCTCTAGAACAGGTGGGGTGGTTTCGTACAGCGCGGCTGTCAAAGTTGCAGCGCCTGCTGTGGTCAATATTTTTACTACTCAAAAAGTAAAACAAAATCATCCATTGCTTAATGATCCTGCATTTCGAGAGTTTTTTGGTAATCAGATTCCTGAACAGAATCAAAACCAGAATGAAAATAGCTTGGGCTCTGGGGTGATCGTCCGCCCAGATGGATATATTCTGACCAACAACCATGTTATTGCACAGGCTGATCAAATTGTGGTTGCCCTGCAAGACGGACGCCGTGCAGAAGCAACTGTAATAGGAACTGACCCAGATACAGATTTGGCCGTCATCAAAATTGGTTTAAAAGATTTACCCGTCTTGCCGTTTAAATTGAGTGGCAATGAAGTGGGTGATGTGGTCTTGGCAATCGGTAATCCATTTGGAGTAGGGCAAACTGTAACTCAAGGGATTATCTCTGCAACAGGACGTTCTGATCTCGGGATCAATACTTATGAAGATTTTATTCAAACAGATGCAGCGATTAATCCAGGTAATTCTGGAGGGGCATTGATTGATGTTGCTGGGAATTTGATTGGGGTCAATACTGCAATTTTCTCACAGTCAGGTGGGTCTTTAGGAATCGGTTTCGCAATCCCTGCAAAAATTTGCCAGCAAATACTCAATTCGATTTTAAAAGATGGTCGAGTAATTCGTGGCTGGATGGGCATCAGTTTAGTTCCACCAACCCAAGAAGACGTGTTGCAACCTCGTCAGCCTGGTGTTGTTGTGGCAGATGTATTGAAAAGAGGTCCTGCGGCAGAAGCAGGAATCAAAGTTGGTGACCGTATTGTTAAAGTCAACAATGAAGATATTACCTCAACTTCGCATTTGATTAATTATGTTGCGTTGCAAGCGCCAAATACTGAGATTCAGGTTGAAGTTGTACGTGGTGACCAAAAAGTGAATTTAACTGTTAAAGTGGGAGAACGAAAAGTCCTGAATAATGACTCCCAATTTATTCCGCTACCAAAACGTTAATCTTATGTATGGAAGCCCTGATATTTCAGGGCTTTTTTATATTTTCAATAGCATCTAAACAGAGCAAGAGCAACAGAAATGATCTTCATCATTTATTTAAAATCTCTGGCCTGTCTCCTCCCAGTTAAGTTTTTACCAAAATTTCCATTTGGGCTTATGCGGCCAATCGGCACAAGGGTTTGGGAATAAAGTATAAACTTTGACCAATTCATCTTCTGTGATTTTACCGTCTTTATTTTCGTCTAGATATTTAAATAATTTAAGATTTTTATCTTTACCTTGAAACTGTCGGTCATCTGGCCAAGGGTATGGCGCAAAGTCTGTAACCTTTAAAAATTCATTCAGTTCAAAAGCATTATTTTTATTTAAATCATAAGTTTTATAAAATCCCTCCCAATCCATGGAAGCAGGTTCACAGCCGAAGCTTGAAGCGCTCAATGTACTGAGACTGATGAGTGTCGCATAGATTATCTTATTCACTGTTCTACTCTATTTGCAGGGATATTTAAAACATAAATATATCATTCAACGTCTAAAAGCAATTTAGGGGGCTGCGGGCATTTCATAAATGGTTTGCTGTGTCAGTGGCTTGGGGCAGCTTCGTGGTTCCCTTGTGAAACAGTGTTTCTCATCATTTAGAATGACTAAATTTGGTATTTGAGCCTAGAATCGCCTAAAAAACACATGGTTGCAAACCTAGGCGAATTGTTCAAAGCCTTTAATTATCCCGATCTTTCGATATGAAAGGGATAACATAGATCACTGCATCATGGGTTTGGATGGCTTTTGTGTTGGATTAAAATAAACAAAAACCAGCGTCTAAGCACTGGTTTTTGATAGGCATAAAGATCTTATTAGATTAGCTTTCTTGCTGAATGCCTGCTACTAACCAATCTTGGCTAGAACCCGCAGGTTTAACAAAATGCCATACTTCTGAGAATGGTGCAGGTAAGCTATTTAAATCTTCACTTACTGTACCCGTAAAACGAACACTCACCACATATTGACCATTTTCAGTTGCACTATCGACCACCAATGCATTCAAGTTCGAAAACTCAGCAACATCCTGATCCTGGTTTGCCATGATGTCGTTATACATGGACTGATAAAGATCAGGCGTTAAATAGCGTTGAATTTCTGCAATGTTACTGACAGAGTTCATGGATTGAATATGGTTAAAACGTTGGCGTGCCACACGTAAGAACGCCGCAGGTTCAGTCCCATCTGGAAGCTGATTGCCACTTTGCATTGATGCTGAACCAAAAGGCGCTTGTGGAGCAGCACCACCATTTACAGATTGACCAAAAATATTGGTATTGTCTGAATTACGTGCGGTGCTGTTTTGACCAAATGGTGCAGATGTAGGACCTGATGTATTTGGTGCATAAGGGTTATTGCCCGCTAATTTTTTTTTAGCGCCGAATTTACGGAACAAGAAGAATGCAGCACCCGCGATTAAAATTAACCAAATCCAACTTGGGATTCCGCCTTTTTTCTCTTCTTGCTGAGCCGCTTGTTGTTTCGCTAATTCAGCATCATTGGTCTGCGCTTGTGAATTGCCATTATGATTGTCAGCCATTGCATTTGCAGCGATTGCACCTACAGCCGCACCAGCCACACCAGCAGCCACCATTTTACCGACACCAGAGCCGGACTTTTGCTGACCTGCTTGAGCTGGCATTGGTTGTTGAGCAGGCGTAACTTGTCGAGGTTGAGAATAAGACTGACTTGAACTCGAAGAACGGCTCATGCCATGGCTTTTACCACCACCGGCGCGTTTTGCTTCAGCGAGCGGTGCAACAGCCAAAGTTGCCATTAAAATACCTGCGATCAAGCCGCGCTGTCGAACTTCCATTGAATGTACCTATTTAAAATATGTTTATGGGTATGAAAAGTAACTACCTGATGTTTTACTTTTCATAACTGTATTTATGCAGTCTTTTACAGAGAATTTCAATGTTTTTGACATTTATTTGCGTATATATTCACATAATCATAACGAATATATGGATGGCGAAGGTGATCAAAATAATCATGGAGCTAATTTATTTAAATAATTGAAAAGTCTGAATTTAGAGTAGTTTTATCATATTTGCGGAATTGTATAATTCTAACGCAAAAAAATAAGCATTTACTCTCAAAAATTCTCATTTAGCCTCATTCAATTGTGCTGTTTAGGCTGTAAAGCAAAAGCAGCACTCTTCTGAATCAGAAATGTTTTAGAAATGAAAGCATGCTTGAGTTTTGCGATTAAGCTACTTCGTCGCTCAGTTGCATTGTCTCAGTGAGCGCCTCATGTAAGCGAGCAACAGCAATCACTTGTACACCCGCAATTGGCTTTTGCGGAGCATTGCCTCTAGGAACAATAATGTATTTGAAACCGTGTTTGATGGCTTCTTTGAGACGTTCCTGTCCATTGGGAACAGGGCGTATTTCTCCAGATAGACCGACCTCACCAAACACCGCCAGTTGCTGAGGTAGAGCTTTGGAGCGTAAACTGGATGCGCAAGCCAATAGAACTGCCAAGTCAGAACCTGTTTCTGTAATCTTTAATCCACCGACCACATTCACGTATACGTCTTGTCCGGAAGTCTGTACACCACCATGTCTGTGCATCACTGCAAGCAACATGTTTAGACGGTTTTGTTCTAAACCGAGTGCTACACGGCGCGGCTGCCCATGGGCATCATCAACCAGCGCCTGAACTTCAACCAGTAAGGGGCGGGTCCCTTCACGACTGATCATCACAACTGAACCGGGAATGGCTTCATCATAGCGGCTTAGAAAAATAGCAGATGGATTTGCGACTTCTTTTAAACCCTTATCAGTCATGCCAAATACGCCAAGTTCGTTGACTGCACCAAAACGGTTTTTTACTGCGCGAATCATTCTATAGCGAGAGTCTGACTGTCCTTCGAAATACAAAACACAATCGACCATATGTTCAAGAACTCGCGGTCCGGCAAGTGAACCTTCTTTGGTAACATGACCAACAATGAATAAAGCAGTACCACTATTTTTTGCAAATCGCGTTAACAGCGCTGCCGACTCACGAATTTGTGATACTCCACCGGGCGCAGACTGCAAGGTTTCGGTATATAGCGTCTGGATTGAATCGAGAATCGCAACTGCAGGACGCAATTGTGCCAAGGTATCACAAATTCGTTCAACACAGGTTTCAGCCATAACCTGTAATTTATCTGTGGCCAAATCAAGACGGTTGGCACGTAAGGCAACTTGAGAAAGTGATTCTTCGCCTGTGACATAAAGTGCAGAGCTATTCGCAGCTGCCATATGTGTTGCAGTTTGTAAAAGAATGGTTGACTTACCGATGCCTGGATCGCCTCCGATCAATACAACCGAACCAGTAACCAAACCACCGCCAAGTACCCGATCGAACTCTCCAATTCCTGTGCCTAAACGCGTTTCATTGGAAACGGTGATTTGATTTAACAGTGTTACATTGGCTGCTTGTCCGGCATATCCACCACCCATAGGTTTCGCTCGATGTGACACCACAGGTTCAATACGGACTTCAGTCAGAGAATTCCATTCACCACAGTCTGAACATTGACCTGCCCATTTTGGATGGTCCGTACCACATTGTTCACAACGATAAACAGTTTTGACTTTGCCCATTTTGAGTGCATATACCTTTTCAATAATTTGATGAATGTACCAATAGCGCCTTTAAAATACAATTTTTTGCACAACATCTCGCCAAAAACAATTTTGGCACGTAAACTGCAAAATGAAGGAACGGTAAAAATAAGAAAGGTAAGGAATAGTCACTTGGCTATTTAATAAGCTAAAAGGTGGAAAATCCTAGATAATTAGGCGTATCCATTGAAAAAGGCTTTTTTATTTTTTTTGTTTTAAGCTACTTTTGTAAAACGAAATCTGAGAGAAGAATATAACAATGTCAAATGAAAACCTCAGTTCTTCTGCGGAAACAGGTGAACTATCTAGAAGTTTATCAAATCGCCATCTTCAATTAATTGCAATTGGCGGTGCGATTGGGACAGGATTATTTATGGGGTCAGGGAAGACAATCAGTCTTGCAGGACCTTCGATATTATTTATCTACATGATCATTGGTTTGATGGTGTTTTTCGTCATGCGTGCACTGGGGGAATTGCTACTTTCAAACTTGCAGTACAAGTCTTTTATTGACTTTTCAACAGATTTAATTGGTCCTTGGGCTGGTTATTTTGTGGGATGGACTTATTGGCTGTGTTGGATCACCATAGGGATCGCTGATTTATCTGCGATCATCTACTATTTGCAGTTCTTTAATAATGGTGTGGCGTTTACGCCAACCGAAGGCGCGATGATTAGTGTTGCTGCCATTTTCTTTATTCTGGGCTTGAACCTCGTCACTGTAAAATTATTTGGTGAGCTTGAATTCTGGTTTGCTTTGATCAAGATCATTGCCATTGTTGTGCTGATTTTAGTAGGACTTTGGATGATTTTCACAGGCTTTACTTCAGCTGCTACAGGTCAAGTTGCGTCCTTTACCCATTTATGGGATCACGGAGGGATGTTCCCCAAAGGTTTTGAAGGCTTTCTGGCAGGTTTTCAGATCGCAATCTTTGCCTTTGTCGGAGTAGAACTTGTCGGTACAACAGCAGCAGAGACCAAGGATCCTGAAAAGAACTTACCTAAAGCTGTCAACTCAATCCCAATCCGTATTATTTTCTTCTACGTTTTGGCTTTAGTAATCGTGATGTCAGTAACGCCTTGGGATCAAATCGATCCTAAAGTCAGCCCATTTGTAAACCTATTCAGCCAAGCGGGTATTGCAGCAGCGGCAATTATCATGAACTTGGTGGTATTGTCTTCAGTAATGTCTTCAATGAACAGTGGGGTGTTTTCGACCAGTCGTATGTTGTTTGGACTTTCTCGTGAAGATCAGGGGCCTAAGGCATTCGGCTTACTTAATCGCCGTGCGGTTCCAGCCAATGCTTTATATTTCTCTGGTGTGTGTTTATTGGGAGGTGCTGCATTACAGTACTTTGTCCCGAATACTGTAGAAGCCTTTACTTTAGCAACCACACTTTCAACGATTTTATTCATTCTGGTATGGATCATTATCTTGTGGAGTTATTTGGTGTATTACAAGACCCGTCCGGAACTGCATGCAAAATCCGTATTTAAATTGCCAGGCGGACCATTTACTTGTTATGTCGTCATCATTTTCTTTATTGGAACGATCGGTATCCTTGCATTAGAGCCAGATACCCTGAAATCCTTGATGGTCAGCCCGATTTGGTTGATTATCCTTGCGATTGGCTATTTCTGTTTCTATAAGAAAAAACAGTAATTAGCTATTTCAATGATACTCATAAGAAAACGCCAGTAATAGACTGGCGTTTTTTTTATTCTCAATTTAAGCTTGAGCGCTTGTTATTTTGGTCTATATTTTAGAATCAAGGTATACTGACAAAAATTTTGGAAATAGGTGAGCAGATGCGTTTAGCAATTTGTAGCATCGGTTTAGTTTTAAGTGCGGCCGTTTTAGTCGGCTGTGGTCAATCTGGTAATTTACAGTTAGCCAATAGTCCCGACTCAGACAAACGCGCCAAATACTTGTTGTATTCAAAGCATGACAACACCACTGTTCAAGCTGAGAAAAAAACAGTGGATCAGGCTGTACCCGCAGATCAGTCAGCCCCAGCATCACAAGTGACTTCAAACTAAACCTATTTAAACTTTCATTGAAAGGATACATTCATGAGTTTTTCCCGCATTGATGGGGTATTGCATGCAGAGCAATGTTCTTTAGATCAGCTTGCTATGCAATATGGCACACCACTTTATGTCTATTCAAAAGCGACATTTGAAAAGCATTATTTAGATATGGATCAAGCCTTCAGCTTTATCGATCATCAAATTTGTTTTGCGGTGAAGTCTAACTCTAATCTGGCAGTATTGAATGTATTGGCAAAACTGGGTTGCGGTTTTGATATTGTCACAGGAGGGGAACTTGCACGTGTACTTGCGGCAGGTGGTGATCCATCAAAGATTGTGTTTTCTGGTTTGGGCAAACAAGAACAAGATATACAAAAAGCATTGGAAGTGGGCATTGCCTGTTTCAATGTGGAGTCCCATGCTGAACTTGACCGTATCCAAAATGTTGCTGCACGTTTAGGTCAAAAAGCACCGATTTCTTTACGGGTCAATCCAGATGTTGATGCTAAAACCCATCCTTATATTTCAACCGGTTTGAAAGAAAATAAATTCGGTATTCCTTCTGATGTGGTTTTTGAAACCTATCAATATGCAGCGTCATTGCCAAATTTAGATGTGGTTGGAATCGATTGTCACATTGGTTCACAATTGACTGAAACTCAGCCTTTTGTGGATGCGCTTGATCGTATTATGATGATGATTGAACAGCTGAAAGCGCAGGGGATTGATTTAAAGCATATTGATATTGGGGGAGGGTTAGGGGTCACTTATAAAGATGAAACACCGCCAAGTGTGGTTGAGTACGCTGAATCTATGCGCCCAGCACTAGAAAAACTGGGTTTAAAAGTATATATGGAACCAGGGCGGAGTATTTCAGCAAATGCCGGTGTATTATTGACCAAAGTGGATTTACTCAAACCCACCCAGCACCGTAATTTTGCAATCATTGATGCAGCAATGAACGATTTAATTCGTCCATCCTTGTATCAGGCTTGGATGGATATTCAGCCAGTTAAGCCGCGCAAAGATGTTGAAAGCAAAACTTGGGATATTGTTGGTGCGATTTGTGAAACAGGTGATTTCTTAGGTAAAGAACGTAAACTTGCGCTTAAAGAAAATGATCATCTTGCTGTTTTAGGTGCTGGTGCATACGGTTTTGTGATGAGTTCAAACTACAACAGCCGAGGTCGAGCTGCTGAAGTGATGGTGGATGGTGAGCAATCTTATGTGATTCGTAAACGAGAAAGCATTGAATCACTTTGGGAAAATGAACGCTTGTTGCCTTAAGGAGTAATTTTTAGATGTTATTAGAATTTACCAAAATGCATGGTCTGGGCAATGACTTCATGGTGGTTGATTTGATTAGCCAACGTGCCTTCTTTGATGCGGTGACGATCCGCCGTTTGGCTGACCGTCATTTTGGCATTGGCTTTGATCAACTTCTCATTGTTGAACCACCAGATTTTCCCAATGTTGACTTTAAATACCGTATTTTTAATGCGGACGGTTCTGAAGTTGAGCAATGTGGTAATGGCGTGCGTTGCTTTGCGCGTTTTGTTTATGAACGTCAATTGACCAATAAAAAACGTTTTAAAGTGCAGACCAGTGCCGGCATTGTTGAACCGGAATTGGGTGAAAATGGCTGGGTTCGAGTCAATATGGGCTATCCGAAATTTTTACCTCAAGAGATTCCATTTATTGCTGAAGAGCCGGATGCCTTGTATGACATCGCTCTAGCAGATGAGCAGTCATTGACCATCGATGTGGTCAATATGGGCAATCCACATGCCGTGACCATCGTTACAGATGTTTTAACGGCAGATGTTGCACATATTGGTCCACAAGTTGAATCACATGAACGTTTTCCACAACGTGTCAATGCCGGTTTTATGCAAATTATTGATGAGAAACATGCACGTTTACGAGTCTTTGAACGCGGTGTGGGGGAAACCATGGCATGTGGTACGGGTGCATGTGCAGCAGCTGTGTCAGGTATGCGTCGTGGTTTGCTCGCCAACAATGTGGAAATTGAGTTGGCAGGTGGTAAATTGCAAATTGAATGGAAAGAAGGCGATGTCGTTTGGATGACTGGTCCAACGGCTACTGTTTATGAAGGTCGTTTGGATTTACGTTATTTTCAAAGTTCATGATTTGCCCTTAGCCCTGAATTGATGTCAGGGCTTTTAAATTGAATCGTTTGATTTTTGACCAATCACAAAAGTAATGATATTTATTAAAATTTAAAGCAAATAATCACAATCAACAGGAAAATAAGAAATGGCAATAGATCGGATAGATTGGCATGCTGAATCCGCAGAGCAAGCTGGATTTCCCTACAAAAATGGCGGTACACATATTGGCATGTATATGGCATGGATCATTAATCATCATTTAGAGGATGAATTCCACCAAGAAGAAAGTCAAACCGAACTAGAACAAGTACGTACGCGTCAAATGACGGGGTTGCAATTTTTGACAGCTATGTGTGATGAAAAATTCTGGGAAGAAGATTTGAATGATGAAGGCTTTAAATTCACACAAGCCTATTATGAAAGTCAGCAATATTTTAAAGATTATGATGCAACTTTGGTGTATTCAAAAGGCTTGACTGAAACCTATGCTGTAGAAGACAGTTGGGAAAATTACGATTTAATAGCTGCGGTAATCCGTCAGAAATACCAGCAATGGAAGCAAAACCGTCAATAAATTAATCAAAACAGTGATCCATAAAAAAACACAGTCCGAAATGGGTAGGACTGTGTTTTAATGTTGATTCGTCTGGAGACCAAACCAACATTAAGTAACCACACTACAGCACACATATTTGCTTAATGTATATATGAGGATGATTGGTTGTTTTTCAATCAATATAAATGTAAATTCTAAAAGTTTCAACGTTCTGAAACTGCTCAGTTAACTCATTGAATGAATTCCGAATATATTACCTTCAGTATCTATAGCTAAAACGATATGCCCATGCGGTTCGATCGACATTTTTGCTTGGTGAATTTGTCCTCCCGCGGCTACAACACGCGCTTCTTCAATCGCACAATCTTCACTACTGAAATAGATAATCGTACTGTTTCCGCCTGCACGCACACCTTGCATTTTGACCAATGTTCCTGCTGAGCCATACTGGTTCATGTCGGATGGAAAAGTCCACATTTGGGTATTTGCATCAGTCGGATCGCTCAATAAACTGAGCTCTGTTCCCAATACCGTTTGATAAAATAATTTGGCTCGTTGCATATCATCAACATAGATTTCAAACCAACAGACTGGATTTGGCATGATGGTGTCCTTTTGTTTTACTGTTATATGTATTAAACCATTCGTTGGCAGTTTGCTTGGGTCGATACAATCGAGCTCAGCCAGCAAATATTATTTTTAGACTTTATTGTGATTAGCTTATGACAAACTTAAATGTTGTACAGCTGTATTTTGTAAGCAGGTTTGTTTTTACTGATCGCTAAACAAAAAAAGAATGCCGAAGCATTCTCTTTTCTGAATTGTTGCAGCGCCAAGATTAATGACGCGCAGCTTTTTTACCTTCATCAACTGTTTTTACAATCGGTGCTTTGACCAATGGTGTAGGTTGTTCAACCAAAGCAAGTGGAAGAATCTCATCGATACTTTTCACAGCTTTAATTTCTAAACCATCTTTCACATTTTGAGGAATTTCAGCCAAGTCACGTACGTTTTCCTGTGGGATAAACACCAGTTTAACACCACCACGATGTGCCGCTAAAAGTTTCTCTTTCAAGCCACCAATACGCATTGCACGACCCCCCAGACTGGTTTCACCCGTCATGGCAATATCAGGACGAATTGCAATGCCTGTAAATGCTGAAACCAAAGCAGTCGTTAAAGCTAAACCTGCTGAAGGTCCATCTTTCGGTGTTGCACCTTCAGGCAAGTGAACGTGTACATCGGTCTCTTCAAAACGAGAAGCTTCAATGCCTAATTCATCTGCACGCGTACGAACCACAGTCATTGCTGCTGTAATCGACTCTTTCATTACGTCCCCGAGTGAACCGGTAGTAATGAATTTGCCTTTACCTTTGACTGCCGCAACCTCAATGGTTAACAACTCACCACCAACAGATGTCCAAGCCAAGCCATTGACACGACCCACTTGCGCTTCTTCTTCAGCCATGCCGTAATCAAACTTATGTACACCTAAATATTCAGGTAAGTTTTCAGCGGTGACATCGATATGCAAGTTTTTGGCTTTCTTGCTTACCGACTCTTTGACCACTTTACGCGCAATTTTTGAAACTTCACGTTCTAGGCTACGTACACCAGCTTCACGTGTATAACGACGCACGATGTCTCGAATCGCTTCTTCATGAACAGTCAGTTCTTTAGCACGTAATCCATTGTTCTTAATTGCTTTAGGAACAAGATAACGGTCTGCAATGTTCACTTTTTCGTCTTCGGTATAGCCAGGTAAACGAATCACTTCCATACGGTCTAATAACGCTTCTGGAATATTCATGCTGTTGGCCGTACAGATGAACATCACTTCTGACAAATCTAAGTCAAGATCAAGATAATGATCATTAAATTTGCTGTTCTGTGATGGATCAAGTACTTCAAGTAATGCAGACGCCGGATCACCACGATAATCTTGTGCCATTTTGTCAATTTCATCGAGCAAGAACAATGGATTCTTCACACCGACTTTGGTTAAAGACTGCACGATTTTACCTGGCATCGCACCGATATAAGTACGACGGTGACCACGAATTTCTGCTTCATCACGTACACCACCCAGTGCCATACGAACGAATTCACGACCAGTAGCTTTCGCTATGGATTCACCCAGAGAAGTTTTACCTACCCCAGGAGGACCAACCAAGCACAGAATTGGACCACGAAGTTTTTTCACGCGTGACTGAACGGCAAGGTATTCAACAATACGTTCTTTGACTTCATCTAAACCATAATGGTCAGTGTCCAAGATTTCCTGAGCTTTTGCCAAGTTAATGCTAACTTTACTGGCTTTATTCCAAGGCGTATCTAGGATCGCTTCGATATAGTTACGTACCACAGCCGCTTCACTTGAAGCCGGTTGCATTGCTTTCAACTTGCGGAATTCATTTTCAGCTTTTTTACGGACGTGTTCTGGTAAATCAGCTTCTGCCAAACGTTTTTCTATTTCAGCAACATCATCTTCTGCACCGCCATTCATATCAGAAAGTTCACGTTGAATGACCTTCATCTTTTCATTGAGGAAGTATTCACGTTGGTTCTTTTCCATTTGACGTTTTACAGAATCATGCAATGTCTGTTCAATTTGTTGCTCTTCTGATTGTTGCAACAAATAGGTCATGAGTTCTTGTAAATGTGCTTCAAATTCGTCGTGTTCTAGGAATTTTTGTTTAACATCAATATTCAAAGGCACACGCGTTGCAACAAAGAACAATAATTGCAGTAAATCATCAATCTTGTTGGCAGCTGCAATCAACTCGCGTGCATTACGTAATTTTGCTTCTGCATATTGTGAAAACAGCGCACGTAATTCATCTACACGTGTTGCTTGTGTAGCTTTGTCTGTCGATACAGTCATTGGACTTAACGCATGTTCTGCCGATAAATATTCATCATTGTCGATGATCTCAACCAGCTTAGAACGGTGTAAACCTTCAATGAGCACTTTGATGCAGTTTTCATCATTTTCATGGTTTACAACTTGTACAATCTTAGCGACAGTACCATATTGATATAGGTTGTCGTGATCAATTTCTTCTGTAAGCGAATCTTTTTGCGCAACTACAAATACTAAATTGTCACTGTTACGAGCCACATCAACTGCATTGATCGATTTTTCACGACCCACAAATAGCGCAATTTGCATGTGTGGATAAACCACCACGTCACGCAACGCTAACAGCGGTAATACACTTGGAACCTGTGGCTCTAAGTTTTCTTGATTCATAATAATTTCAGACATGGGCACTCCTAATGAGTGACAACGGTGTTGCCATGTTTTTTATAGTGATGTGTATTTCAAAAATTACAAGGGCTTTACTTAATAAAAAAATTAAAAAATCGCAAGTATCTGATTTGCAATCAAGCCTGGAGGAATTTATTGACCTATTTGGCGTTTAAAAAAGTATGTTTTTGTGGGTGTGATCAGGCTATCGAGGGGTTGATCCCACGGATTTCTTTCTAATTCGGTGTGTAGATACTGAAAATCATGAGCCAAACCTAATCGATGCGGATGTTGAAAAGCGGAAGCAAGTGTTCGATCATAAAAACCACCTCCCATTCCCATTCGTGTTCCTTTTATATCACATGCCAATAGCGGCATAATCACAATATCCAGTGTAGAAACATGCTTCCCACGGCTTGCCATGGGTTCTAGCATGCCCAGCCGATGCAATGAAAAACGTTTATTTTGATATTGCTGGTAGGAAATTCTTACCCAAACCAGGTGGTTATTCATATTGCAGATCATGGGTAAATAAACCTTTTTACCCTGAGTCAAGCAATATTCAATCAGACGTTTGGTTTTAACTTCTCCAAAGGCATCTAAATACAGTCCGATTTTCTGCGCGTTTAAAAATTTCGGATGCTTTAAACATTGCTTCAAGCACCGCAACTCGATCATTTTTTGCTGCTGTGAATTCAACTTGCGTCGTTGCTGACTGATGATTTTGCGCAGTTGTGAATTTTGATTCATGCTTTCAAGTTTAGTTCCAAACTATAAACAGTATACAATGAAGTGGATCGCAACATAATTGATAAATTTACAGTTTCGATTGATCTGAGATTAATAATGTGAGTTCGAGGCAACTCTACCTTTAGCTTATTGAAAAACAATAAGTCTCAGCAGAGTCTTGCTGAGTTTTCATCCAATTTTTGGATCTGCCTGCGGCTAGCCATACTTTTGTTTTGGGATGAGAAGTAAAGCTCCAGAAGGGTAACCATCCTGCACAGCGACATCGCTGCTCACTGCAAAACTTGTCAACCACCAGCAATACATTTAATCAGTCGCAGAAACAATACCTGATAAAATAGTTCTGCCTCGTACAGTGGCGAATGACGTTTCCGAGTATCCTATTTCATCAAGGATTTTTATCGAACTCAGAGTAATGGATTGTCGTATTTTGTGTTTAAGACTGATATTGTGGATTATGACCAACTCTTGATGAGGAGATACTTGAACTCCTATAAAGTTTTTCGATAAATGGACAAATCGGTCTAATCCTGCTAATTATCTGATAAACATCAACTTAAAATAATCATTTAGACAGGGATCAATAAACTATCTTTTTTGACAAATGTTGGATTTTACACAGTCAATTGCAAAGTTTCAGACTTCTATTAGGCTGAATAGGAATTCACGTGAGTGATGATGGATCAACAAGAATATAAATAGGACAAAGTGATGCAGGATAATCTGAATACACATCGTAGAATGCTGTTACGGGCATGGATGAAGGCAACTCTATTTGCATTGACCAGTAGTTTGTCTGTGATGACTTATGCTGCGCCAGCTGTGGCACCTAAATTAAATCTGGAACTTTCAGCACATTCAAAAAATAAAATTAAAACGTTGATGAATGATCCTAAAGTTTGGCAACAAATCCCTAAAACCGTCACACTCTGTGTATTTTCACCCGATGGGGCGAATAGTGAGGCTTTTGAACAAGCCACCAGTTATATCAGTGAACTGCCACGCATTACTCAAATTGCCAAAGAATTCGGTGTGGATATGAAAATTACACGCCCAACCAAACTGTCGATGCATATTGACTTAAATTATCCAAAACTTAAGAAAACAGCATCTACAGACATTAACTTACGTGTCTATACCGATGAGCGTGTCTTAACTGAAGATTTTCGCAGTAAACGCTGTGATGGGGCAGGTATCAGTAATATACGAGCGCGTCAATTCAACCCATTTGTTGGCAGTATCGATGCCATTGGCGCTGTCCAAAATTACAAGCAATTGACTACCGTGATTCAGTTACTTGCACGTCCAGAGTATGATGCAAAAATGGTCAACCGCGATTATGAAGTGGTAGGGATTGTGCCATTGGGTGCTGCTTACATCATGGTCAATGACCGTCGTATTGATACTTTATCTAAGGCAGCAGGTAAAAAAGTTGCTGTCATGAATTTTGATGGAACGCAGAAAAAGCTTGTCCAAAATGTAGGTGCTCAACCAGTATCTGTTGACTTATTAACGGTGGGTGGCAAGTTTAATAATAAAGAAGTCGATATTATGGCTGGTCCTGCATTGTTGTTTAAGCCTTTAGAGTTGAAAAAGGGCATGACGGATAAAAATGGCAATGTGGTTGGCGGTATTATCAAGTTTCCGCTCATTCAAGTGACAGGAACATTGATCATGCATCGTAATAAATTCCCCGCAGGAATGGGACCCATCGCGCGAGAAATGATTTCCAAACAACTCAGTCCTGCATTTGAGTTTGTTGATAAAATTGAAAGAGAAGTACCGGATAAATATTGGTTTGATATCCGTGAAGCAGACAAGCCTGGCTATATCAAGATTATGCGTGAAGCACGTATTCAGATGACCAAAGAAGGCTTTTACGATCCTGCGATGATGAAGATCTTGAAAAAAGTGCGCTGTGGACAAACACCGAGTAGTTTTGAATGTGCATTGAATGATGAATAAGGCAGCCAGCATTATTCATACACAGAAATAAAACCGTTGTTAAAGAAAAGATTGAAACAAGGCAAAATAAGCATTTATTTTGCCTTGTTTGATTCTCGATTTTGTAAACCTGTCGATCTCTGTTAAATTCACCACACAATGCTTAAAAATAATATTGAAAAAGATGTTCTTAAATCTATTGAGCGTTTTATTGATATTATTTTCTCCCATTTTTGGTTATGCCGCGACTTATCAAACAGGAGATATTATCTTCATAGCTCTAAACCAACCCAAAGCCTTGTGATTCAGCGAGCCACACAGTCACCATACAGTCATATGGGGATGATTGTGGTGAAAAATGGTCAGACAATGCGGTTTATTGTTCAGAGTGGGTTTGTAAAACGTATAAAAAAGCTTTAGCAATAGAAGTGGCACTCTTGGACAAACTATCCAGTTTTGATCTTGGTCATCCAAGTGTCAAAGCGCTAATGAAACAAAGATATGGTCAGCATATTCCATTGAATGACATGGTGATCGCATCCAGTATATGCTTTAATTCAGAGCAATTGATCGATGTACGATAAGATTTCAAGGATGGCAAAATAAAGATATTTAAACAGCCAGAAAACAAAAAACCTGAGTCATGATGCTCAGGTTTTTTTGTGAGACGTTTTATGAAAAAACAATCCCGAATGTGGCGACCCTACGGGGATTCGAACCCCGGTTACCGCCGTGAAAGGGCGATGTCCTAGGCCTCTAGACGATAGGGTCAATAAATTGAGGCAAACACTTGAAACAAAACCATAGTATTAATGGCGACCCTACGGGGATTCGAACCCCGGTTACCGCCGTGAAAGGGCGATGTCCTAGGCCTCTAGACGATAGGGTCGTTTCAGAGGTGGGCGTATATTAGGGTGAATACAGGGATGTGTCAAACCTTTTTCTGCAATAAAATTGAAAACTTGATTTATATGTATAAAAACAAAGCAATAACACAAAAAGAGCAAAACTATCCATTGAATTGTGCTGATGATATTTAAAGTGCGTCTACTATATTCTTAATCACGGCAGGATGCTGTAAATAGCCGGCAATCTGGTGGGGAGAATGGATAAAAGTTGAAATAGACGTATTTAAAATGGCAGGCTGAAAGTCAAATGGTGCATTGACCAAGGGAAAAGCCGTGAGGAAGTCATCTGGAGAGTAAAAATTATGCCAATCTCCATTTAAGCAAGCGGGGCTTTGAATCGGGGGTGTCAGTCTGGACTGAATGACTTTAAATGCCAAGGGAGAGCCCAACGTAATGAAGCGTTGGATTTTATATCGTGGGGAGAGTTGCTGTAAAAGGTTATACGCAATCACGGTCCCTAGGGAATGTGCAACGATGAGATGTGTCTGATCTGCTTCTAAGCTTGCTAAAATTCGTTGATGGACTTCATCCATAAATTGAGGATTGGCCAAGTATAAATAGGTTTCGATCAAAAACTTATGGATTAGACTTTCATGCAGTTTGGGAAAGTTATTTAAAATTACTGAAAATTCTTTTAATGCTTTGTCTTTGAAGAGCTGAGAAACTAAATACAGCCGTTTTGACAGTTTTAGCTCATGCTCGGGCATAAAGTAAGGTAAAACTGGAATGCTCTGCATTGTATTGGGGGCGGTGGGCGCTGTGCTCGCACTGTGTTTATGAAAATGCAGATTGACCCATGACTTAGGCAGGAAAGCATCCAGATCAAAGCGATTACTGAGTTGATGTTTGGTGATCAAATCTCCATAAAAGGGCAGACTGATATCAAGATCGCTGACAGAAATAACAAGTTTAAGTTCGTTGATACCCTGTTGAAAAATATCAAGCCAATGTTGTTTTAAATTATCAGCATTATAATTTTGTTGATTCATGCCATGAATAAAAATAATTTTCATTGCTGCTGCGATCAAACACAAGATTTATAAATTTAATTTACGAGCTTAAAGCTTTTTTGACTATCTCTAAATGTACAAAAAGTGTAGCAATTGCCACACTTTTGATTTGAAATACTGGCAGTATTTTATTTAAGACTGCGAATCATGCTGAGATTTATATAAGAATGCATAGCTGATGTAACAAATGGCGATAAAGATTAAACAGCAGATAAAACCAACCACCATTTCAGGATCAAACACCATACTAATACAGGTAATTAAGCAGAATACAAAACCCAAAATCGGTACGATCGGAAACAAAGGTGCGGCAAAACCTAACTCAGCTTTACTGTGACCCTGTTTATACCATTGACGTCTAAAATTAAATTGGCTCAGACAAATGCTCATCCACACCACAACCATGGTGAAAGCAGCCACACCCAATAGATTTTTAAAAATAGTTTCAGGTGCAAATTGTTCTGAAAGTAAGCCTGGTAACGCACCAAACATCGTTACAATCACTGCAATATAAGGAATACCACGCGCATTGACTCTTGAGAATATTGCAGGAAGTTGTTTTTTTGCTGACAGTGACCACATCATTCGTGAGGCGGCAAATAGTCCTGAATTCGCTGCAGACAGCAATGCAGTAATGATTACAAAGCGAATGATGTCCTCAGCATAAGGAATACCGATATGATCAAATACAGTAACGAAAGGGCTGCTGCTTACTCCTTCAGCGTGTAAACCTGCCATTTGATGTGGTAATAATGCGCTGATTACAATGATGGTGCCGACAAAGAAAATCAACAAGCGCCAGATCGCAGTATTGATGGCTTTAGGAACATTTTTGGCCGGATCTTCAGTTTCACCTGCGGCAACACCAATCAACTCAGTGCCAGAAAAGGCAAAGTTGACGATTAACATGGTCGTGAAAATAGGAAATAAGCCTTGAGGAAACCAGCCTTCAGCCGTTAAATTACTGAACAGCGGGGCTTCATGATGCCCTTGATAATTGAGAATACCAAAGATCGCCAGTAGACCAAAAAGAATGAATGCAATGACGGTAATCACTTTGACCAATGACAGCCAGAACTCAGATTCAGCAAACCATTTGGTTGAACTCATATTCAATCCAAATACAATTGCTGCAAAAATAATTGTCCATAACCACATCGAGATGTGTGGAAACCATTCTTGCATCAATAAAGCGGCTGCGGTGAATTCTGTACCTAAAGTTGCTGACCAAGTAAGCCAATATAACCATGTGACAGTATAGCCTGTACCTGGACCGATATATCGTTGGGCATAAGTACCAAAGGAACCCGATTCTGGCATATGTACAGCAAGTTCGCCTAAGCAAAGCATGACCATATATGCAATTACACCGCCCAGAATATAAGAGAGGATGGCGCCAATTGGACCTGTTTGTGAAATCACTTCACCGGATCCCAAAAAAAGCCCTGTACCAATTGCACCACCAAGCGAAATCATCACCAGGTGACGAGTACTCATTGCTCGTTTGAGTGGTGAGGAATTAGATGATACTTGAGCATCATTTTGAATTGGTGATGACGGCATAAGCTTCAAATGGAAATAAAACAAGAAGCGCGCTATTTTAGTCCAATTGCGAAATAGTGCAATGACTGAGTGGTTTTAATCGGCAATAATCCATAATATAAATTTCCACTATTTTTTATTTTTTTTAATTTTTATATTAAATCAATTTCTTATGTTTAATTTAGCCTATATGAGTTTCATATAGAAAAGCTCAATTGTTCAGCAAAATGCTAAAAAGCATCGCCATGTTATTGCTGTGTTTTTGACCGCTTAAAATACTGGGATATAAAAAAACCTGAGTCTTATTGCTCAGGCTTTTTTATGAGAAGTTTCAATTAAGAAATCGACTCGAATATGGCGACCCTACGGGGATTCGAACCCCGGTTACCGCCGTGAAAGGGCGATGTCCTAGGCCTCTAGACGATAGGGTCGTTGTGAGGTGATGCGTATATTAATAATAAACCGCGCCTTTGTCAAAACAGATTTATGCAAAAATATGCTAACTGATGAATCAATCGACAATTACCGGTTTTTAAGCATATCATTTAATCAATACTGTATGAGATTCGCTTTGGTGATTAAAACCAAATGTAATTGGGAGTGTGCTGTAGATTAAAATTTAAGGTATGTCGGCAGGCTTTATATGGGGGATTTATTGAACATGGGTTTGATTCATCCATGATTGATTAACTTTATTTATATCATAAAATAATGAATGGCACTTAGCTTGATCTCAAGCACACATTGAACAGCTGGTGCCTGAGAAGCTTCTGAATGTATTATTTTTTCTGATGGTACACACCATAATAGGTCGCATAACAGAATGCCATAAATAATAAACAGCCAATAAAGCCTGAAAGCATTTCAGGATCAGCTGCCATGCTTAAGCCTGTTGCGGTACAGGTGATGAAACCCAAGACTGGAACAAGTGGATACCAAGGTGTCTTAAATTTTAAATCCGTCAAAGTTTTGCCGCTTGCGAGCCATTTACGACGGAAATTAAACTGACTCCAGCAAATGCTTATCCATACGATGACCATGGTAAATGCAGCGACACCCAATAAATTTTTGAAAATTACATCTGCACCGAACTGTTCTGATAATAATCCGGGTAAGCCTCCGATCATGGTGACCAAAATTGCAATCACAGGTGTTCCTGATTTAGTCAGTTTAGAAAAAATACGCGGTAATTGTTTTTGAACTGAGAGTGCCCACATCATACGAGAAGCAGCGTAAAGCCCTGAGTTTGCTGTAGACAATAATGCCGTGATAATCACGAAACGCATGATGTCTTCTGCATAAGGAATACCGATTAAATTAAATACCGACACAAATGGACTGTTGCTGATACCTTCTCCATGTATAGCAAGTCCAGCATCTTGATAGGGCAACAGTGAACTGATCACTATAATGGTGCCGACAAAGAAAATCATCAAGCGCCACACGGCAGCATGAATTGCTTTCGGTACATTTTTTTCTGGATTTTCGGTTTCTCCCGCTGCGATCCCGATCATTTCTGTACCATTAAATGCAAAGTTAACAATCAGCATGGTTGCAAAGATAGGAAATAGTCCATTGGGCAGCCAGCCGTGTGAGGTCAAGTGACTGAATAAAGGTGCAGACTCATAGCCATGAAATGGAATTAAACCGAATATCGCCGCCAAGCCTAAAAGAATGAAGACCAGAACGGTTGCCACCTTGACGAAAGATAACCAGAATTCAGACTCTGCAAAAAAACGGGTTGAAGTGAGGTTGGAGATCAGTACCGCGATAATGAAGATTAGGGTCCATAGCCAGATCGAGGTGGCTGGAAACCATTCCTGCATCAGCATCGCAGCGGCTGTAAACTCCGTACCTAATGTTGCAGACCAACCCAGCCAATACATCCATGAGACCATATAGCCTGTACCAGGACCAATGTTTTTGGCAGCAAATGCACCAAAAGATCCAGTAACGGGTTGATTCACAGCCAATTCACCCAGACAAAGCATGACCATATAAGCGATCAAGCCACCAATGATATAGGAAATCACAGCACCAATCGGCCCTGCTTGGGCGATGACTTCACCTGAGCTTAAAAATAAACCTGTGCCGATAGCACCACCTAAAGACAACATAATTAGGTGTCGTTTGGTCATGGATCTTTTTAAGACAAAAGACTGTCCATCAGCATTGATGTGCTGATTCGATTGATCGGGAGATTGCATATTTGATGTAACTGAGAATGCTAAATCAATATTTTAGATTAAAATGTGAAAATTCACAAAATAAAATGAAATAACTACGCGTAAAGTATAAGAAAATAAATTGGAATTACTCAGAATTAAGTAATGGTGTTGCATAAGAAGAGAAAATATGGCGACCCTACGGGGATTCGAACCCCGGTTACCGCCGTGAAAGGGCGATGTCCTAGGCCTCTAGACGATAGGGTCGTTTAGAAGATGGCGCTATCTTATTGATCCGCCATCAAAGTGTCAAGTAAGTGAGGGGCGAGTTTGTTCAAAATATAGCAGAACAGTTCGGCGGTCTTTTGTGTATCGTACAATGCTGAATGTGCTTCTCGACCATCAAATTCAATTCCAGCTTGAATGCATGATTTTGCCAAGACAGTTTGTCCAAACATCACTGCACTGAGTGTGACCGTATCAAATACTGAAAAGCTATGAAATGGATTTTGATTTTTTGTTCCGGTACGGGCAATTGCTGCTTTTAAAAAACCTAAATCAAAATGCGCATTGTGTCCAACCAAGACGGCATGTGTACAATTTTGTTGGCGACGCACTTCATTCACTGCTTTAAAAATGCGTTTGAGTGCCGTTTTCTCATCTTCAGCCATCGCCATACGCATCGGATTGAATGGATCAATGCCAATAAAATCCAATGAACGACGATCTAAATTTGCCCCTTCGAAGGGGTTGATATGTGCATGATGCGCTTCGCCAGGAACAAATTTGCCTTCGGCATCATACACAATCGGGATGCATGCTATTTCCAGCAACGCATCAGTATCTGCATTAAAACCTGCTGTTTCTACATCAACAACGACGGGTAAAAAGCCACGAAATCGTTGTCCAATCACAGGTAATGTTTCAGTTGTCACACCTTTCTCCATTGGATGGCTTTTCCAGCATAAAGTGGAATAATCTGTTCACCATCCAAATAATCTAAACTTTCAGGGATTACCTGTTCTTCTTTGACAAGAGTAATCGTATTTGTATTGCGAGGCAAACCATAGAAGTCCGCTCCAAAGATGCTGGCAAAACCTTCAAGACGTTCGATTTTGTTCACTTGGTCAAATGCTTGTGCATACAGTTCGATTGCAGTTGGAGCACTGTAACAGCCCGCACAGCCGCATGCATTCTCTTTGGCATTTTTAGAGTGTGGTGCACTGTCTGTACCCAAGAAAAACTTGGGATTTCCACTGGTTGCGACTTCTAGTAAAGTCTGTTGATGTGTTTGACGTTTTAAAATCGGTAAGCAATAGAAGTGAGGTTTTACACCACCCACCAACATGTCATTACGGTTAAATAATAAGTGCTGGGGAGTGATGGTTGCAGCAACATTACGGTCTTGTTCGAGTACAAAATGCGCTGCTTCACTGGTGGTAATATGTTCTAGAACTAATTTTAATTTTGGAAACTGCTTTAATAAGGGCGAAAGCACCTCATCTAAAAAGCGTTTTTCACGATCAAAAATATCCACATGATGATGAGTCACTTCACCATGTAATAGTAAAGGAACTTGATGTTCTTCAAGTTGCTCAATCACCGCGTAGACTTTACGAATATCACTTACACCATTATCCGAGTTGGTGGTTGCACCAGCCGGGTAAAGCTTAATGGCATTGACATGTTGAGACTCTTTAATTTTACGTACTTCATCTGGTGAAGTATGATCGGTAAAATACAAGACCATACGCGGGTCAAAATCCAGATCTGCTGGTACATGCGCCATAATACGATCACGATAGGCATTGGCTTCATCTACAGTTTTTACAGGTGGAACCAAATTAGGCATACAAATCGCGCGGGCAAATTGTTTGGCGAGATCTGGAACTGTACGCTTTAAAGCAAGACCATCACGGAGGTGGGCATGCCAATCATCGGGCTGAAGCAATGTGATCGTATTCAAGGCAATTCTGACTTAAAAAATAAATGAGATGATAATCTATAACAGTTTAAAATGATAACAGCTATTTCTAATCAATAATTCAAATTAAATGATTAAAAACAAATCTAAAGTCTATATTTTGCACACTTTGGTCATAGACTTGTCATGATAAAATGCTAACTCTAGTGAGATGAAATTGCACTTTAAAACATTGTGATATCTTTCAATTGCTTAATTTTAATTCTTTTTCAAATAAGGCATATAAAACCGAAATAGTCAGCAGGTGCTATTGCATATTTTGTTTAAAAAACGATAATGAAGTCATACAAAGCTAAACTGATAATACACATTATTTGAACAGAGTTAATGAATATCAGGTTGACTTTATAAAATAAGTTCTAAATTTTCGATGTGAAAATGATCAATAAGCTTTATTAAAATGAATTTTAGGGTGTTCAATTAATATTCTTCATGTATTTGATATTGCATGGTTTATTAAGGAAATGAATTATAAAATTGAGTAGGTAGCGAGTTTTATATGGGCAAGTTTCTGCCAAGTCTTATCTGTATCGTCTGTCTGACGGGTTTAAGTATCCAAAGCCAAACATTTGCCAAACAAAATGTGAAAAGCGAAAAAAACCAAGACGTCATTAAAACGGATTCAAAACAAGATTGGTCATTAAATAGTATCAACAATGCCACTTGGTCAACCCACCTAGGGCGAGGGCAGTTTCCTGCCTATGCACGTGCACAAGTGATGTTAAACAATCTGCATGCCTCACCAGGTCCGATTGATGGTAAAAGTGGTAAAAATTTTTTAAAAGCCATTGCTGCATATCAGCAAATTAAAGGATTACCGATCAGTGGAGAGCTGGATAAGGCAACTTGGGACAGTTTATTAAAAAACCAAACAACTTCCGCATTCGGTACTTATCAAATCACAGCTCAAGATCTGAAAGGTCCCTATGCGAAATCAATACCACGCAACTATGCCTTACAAGCCAAAATGCCGGGACTTTACTATACTCGTGTAAGTGAAATGCTGGGTGAGAAATTCCATATTGATGAGGATTTCTTAAAGCAGATTAATCCACATGCCAATTTCAAGAAAGTGGGTGAAACCATCAATGTTCCAATTGTCCGCAACGACTTACCACAAGATGTGGCATTGATTATTGCACATAAACCTGCACGTCAACTTTATTTGTATAATCATTCAAATCAAATGATTGCATCTTTTCCTGCGACGATTGGCGGGTCTGGTACACCGTCTCCAAAAGGCACCCATAAAGTCGTCAAAGTTGCGCCTAATCCTGTTTATGGCTATAACCCGAAAAACTTTGTACAAGGCAGCAATCGCCAGAAATTAGCCTTGCCACCAGGACCTAATGGACCTGTTGGCAATATGTGGATTGCATTGAGTAAACCGAGCTTTGGAATTCATGGTACGCCAAATCCATCATTAATTTCCAAAACCGCTTCTCATGGATGTATTCGTCTTACCAACTGGGATGCCAATGATCTTGGTCGAAAAGTACAACCTGGCACTGTGGTAAAATTTTTAGATTAGATATTCGTACTTTCTAAAAGGCGACCTATACAGAGTTTTTAGTGGTCGCCTTTTTTATTGTTTGTTGTGATATATCGCTGTATATCAAAAATATACACAATCCTAAGGATGGATTGGCTATGATGAATTTACTTAATCTTGTGAGAAGACAACCATCTTTATGAGTACAGAAAAAAAATTATCTACTCAAGAAGTCATTAAACTGGAACGTGATCTGGCGAAATTTGCCAATATGATGGATTCAGTGGTGCGGATACCATTTACCAAACAAGGAGTAGGTGCTGATGCTGCGTTAAGCACGATTCCGGTAGCAGGAGATGTCGCAGGTTTTATTTTGACTTGTTATGCCGTATACAAAGCCAAGCAGATTGGTGTGCCACAAGCCAAATTAAATGGCGTATTAAAGTTGGCGATCCTGGATGGTATTGTCGGGTGTATTCCAATTGCTGGAACATTATTTGACATTTTTATACGCCCCAGTCGTAAGGCTTTAGATATTGTACATGATCATATTCAGGCAGAGTATCAGATCTATACGGATGATCATGTTGTTCATCCATTTTTGCATGAAAAATTAGAGCAAAAGCAGCAGCATTCCGCTTTTTGGCGCAATCCAGTTGTGGCATGGATCTGGATTCATATTCCCGACATTCTAGGTTTGCTGGTGTTGGTTTTAATTGCAATTGCAATGTGGCTGGGTGTAAATATGTTGTGGGATTGGTATCAGAACTATAAAACTTAACAGCGCTGCTTGAGTTGATTTTAAAAATGAGTAGAAGCGAAGACAGAGGTCATCATGCAAGATTATATTTCGGCAAATCTTCCTGCAATAAATTTTGATCAGACACGTAAATTTTATGCATTTTTAGGTTTCCAATGTGATTATCAATCAGATCAATGGATGATTTTAACCAAAGACAGTCTAATTTTAGAGTTCTTTCATCATCCACAATTGGATCCTAAGGCCTCATGGTTTAGTGCCTGCTTAAGAACACATGTTTTAACGGATCTATTTCATTTTTGGCAAGCTTTGGATTGGACGCAACATCCGGATGCGAGAATGACAGAGATCGAATATTTAGAAGAAATTGATATGTTCTGTGTCATTGATCCAAATGGCAGTCTTATTCGCTGTATTCAATTGGCCTAGTATTTTTTAGTTAAGTTCGAATTTTAGTTCACGGCGTATTATTGAATTAAGCTCTCAAAAAGCCTGTAGCTATAATCGACTGCTGTATTCCATTTTGGATGCTTCAGAAACAACAAAGCCTCCAATCAGGAGGCTTTGTTGTTTCTGAAAGAAATGAATAAAGTAAATTCACGCAATCGTGTGTTTAAGGCAGATTTAATTGACGTAAAGCTGCAACACGTTGCTCGATACTTGGGTGGGTTTGGAATAAAGCGGCCAAACTAAAGCCTTGTTCCTTACCTTCCGCAATCGCAAATGCTTTCATTTCTTTTGGCATTTGGTCTGGCATCTCAGATTCAGCTTGTAAACGTAATAATGCTGAAATCATGGCTTCTTTACCCGCAAGCTGAGCACCTGCTTCATCAGCACGGTATTCACGGTAGCGAGAGAACCACATGACAATTGCAGAGGCCAATATACCAAAGACGATATCAAGCACAATGGTAATCGCAAAATATGCCAAGCCGGGTGCTTCACCATCTTCACGACCAAATACGTTACGGTCAATAAAGTCACCTACCACACGTGCAAAGAACATGACAAAGGCGTTGACTACACCTTGAATCAGAGACAATGTGACCATGTCACCATTGGCAACGTGACCAATCTCGTGTGCAAGTACAGCACGTAATTCATCTTTGTTCATGCGTTCGAGCAGGCCTGTTGAAACCGATACTAATGCATCGTTTTTATTCCAACCTGTGGCAAAAGCATTGGATTGATAAGATGGGAAAATACCAACATCTGGCATTTTAATACCAGCACGTTGAGAAAGTTGGGCAACCTCTTGTAATAACCAAACTTCTGCTTGGTTACGAGGAGCATTCGGATCAATTAATTCAGTGCCTGTTGTTTTCAGTGCCATCCACTTTG
Organism: Acinetobacter baumannii; assembly: GCF_016508585.1. Lineage (GTDB taxonomy): Bacteria > Pseudomonadota > Gammaproteobacteria > Pseudomonadales > Moraxellaceae > Acinetobacter > Acinetobacter nematophilus. The sequence goes on along the minus strand of NZ_JADVOP010000010.1, from coordinate 1,587 downwards.
ACATAAAGAGGGAAATTAAAGATCCCACCATACCAAAGACCAAACAGATGACCATCAGGTTGCCTAATTTAAGACCGCCAGCGCCGTGGTAACTACCAACACCTAATAATGATAGGATAATGCCAGCTACAACCAGTACCGCGAGGTTGGTTAGCAAAAACAAACCAATCCGCATCATGGAGAGAGTCCTCTTATAAATAATCGATAATACGATTTATGGGAATAAATCATGAATTTCAATATGAGGTTTAGGAGATTAAAATTCAAGAATCATTGAAAAAACCTATACGCTGAAAAATTAAAAAAATTCAGGTATAGGGATAGTCAATCAGAAATTTATCTAAAAAATTGAGTCAGATAAAAATAAATTCTCTATATAGGAGAAATCACAATAACTTTCAATGATTTGTTTAGAAAATGTAATTGTTCATTTGAGTGACTTGATTTATACATTTAAGTCTTAAATTTTACTCAATGTTATTCTCACATATAGATCATGAAAAAGCCTTGGCTTAAACAATTTAATTGCCTATTGTGATTCTTGCAGTTGCACTGGCATGGGCTGTTGAATAAGATCCGGCAGGTGCATCGGTATAAGTCCCATCTGAAGCAATAATAATTGGGCGACTACTATACTTTACAGGTTGAATGCTCGAAGCATTGTTGATCGTTGGTGCAGGTTCATTGTTACTTAAATCATTTGAATTAGATTGAGCAATCATTTGCCCAGTGCTGACATTGCTGTTGGTTGATAAGTTCAGACCGCCGGCATACAGATTGTTTAAACGGCTGGTGACACGTTTGACATAGTCTTGTGTTTCGCGAAACGGAGGAATGCCGCCATATTTGTCGACATTACCTTCTCCTGCATTGTATGCAGCTAAAGCCAAGTTGGTGTTTCCATTGAATCTTTTCAATAACCAGCTCAGATACTTCGCCCCAGCAAAAATATTCTGTTGGGGGTCAAATGAGTTAGATACGTTGAAGCGACGCGCAGTTGCAGGCATGAGCTGCATCAAACCTTGAGCGCCAACAGGGGAACGTGCATTTGAATTAAATCCTGATTCAGTATGCATTACCGCTTTGATTAAACCTTCGGATACACCATGTGTTTGAGCAGCTTGGCGAATAATGCTATCAAATGCATTACGGCTTTTGCTGTAACTGGGCAGAACTGAGGACTCAGAACTTCCCCAATTGCTATAACTGTGAATGTTACTGTCTTTGTAATAGGTCACTTTAATTTTTTGTAAAGCGCTGTCATTGTTTTTTCGGTTGGTGAGTAAAGTGGTACCGTTTTGATCTCTATAGAAGTAAATTTGACCTGCAAATGTTTGAGATGTGAATGAGAAAATACTCATACATCCTAAAACCGACAGCATAGAACCTGTAATTAATTTTTTCATTTGTAGTAATTAATATATTTCCCCAATTTCATTTTGGAGTTTATCAAAGTTATTGGGCAAGAAAAACCATGAATTGAGTTTTAACAATACAATTAAAAAAATGCAAGTGCTATTTGTTGGCATATTAAGCAAAAAAAATTTTATATTTTTTTTGAAAAATAACTATTGACTAAGATAAGAC
>NZ_JADVOP010000009.1 GCF_016508585.1 Acinetobacter baumannii | reverse complement strand
GGACTTCTTTGCTGCCATTCTTTATGAATTGTTTCAATGACTTGAATCACTGATTTATTCATAAACACTCTGCTATTACGGCGTTTGTGCCACAGTGACGTTGCATCTTCAAGTTTGAGTTTATAGACAGTCAGTGCGCCATCACTCTGTCCCTGCGCAGCTTCGGTAATGATGCCTGTGGTACGGAACAGTTGCCCGCGATCAGTGACTTGGTCGATTGCAGCCTGGCAACCGATAAACTGTTTGAGAGGAATATTTGCGGAGGTCGCAAGACAGATCAATTCCACAGACACGCCTTGATTGATGGCATGTTGTCCGTCAATACGTTGCAAGAACACTTGGGCGGTCAAATCAGGATTACTAAACTGAATGTGCAAAGCTCTTTTTTGAGCGGTTAATCCAAGTTGTTCTAAAGCCGAAAATATATTGGCAAAATTCATTTTCTTATCAAACTTAAAGTAATATTAATATTTATCTATATTTAATCAAAAAAAACGATTGAATCCCAGTTTATTGATCGGTTAATTTTTAAGAAATTGTAAAAAAACCTCAATATTCACGTTTTAATATTGAGGTTTATGTTTTGAATTCAGTCAGTTAAATAGACTCAACATTATTCGCTATCCATCATCGATTGGCTCATACCCACAGTATTGAAACCTGCATCGACATACAAGATTTCACCCGTAATACCATTTGCCCAAGGTGAACATAAGAACAGTGCAGCGTTACCGACATCTTCAATCGTTACATTGCGTTTAAGTGGTGCAATTTTTTCATTGGCATCCAACATTTTACGGAAAGACTTAATCCCTGATGCCGCTAAAGTACGTATCGGACCCGCTGAAATCGCATTTACACGAATTCCTTCAGCACCCAGGCTTGAAGCCAAGTAACGTACACCGGCTTCTAAAGATGCTTTTGCCATACCCATCACGTTGTAGTTTGGCATCACAGACTCAGAACCTTGATAGGTTAAAGTCAGTAAGCATCCTTGGCGAGCAAGCAATAATGGTTTCGCGGCACGTGCCATTGCCACAAAGCTATAAGCACTGATGTCATGTGCAATTTTAAAGCCTTCACGATCAGTTACCTCTGTGAAATCACCGTCAAGCGTATGCGCAGGCGCAAAACCGATCGAATGAACGACACCATCCAAACCATCCCAATGTTTTGCCAGTTCAGCAAAAGCATGGTCGATTTCAGCGTCTACAGCAACATCACAAGGAAAAACCAGTGTTGAACCAAATTGTTCTGCAAACTCATCTACACGTTTTTTTAATTTGTCATTGGGATAAGTAAATGCGAGTTCTGCACCTTCACGGTGTAATGCCTGAGCAATACCAAATGCAATGGATAATTTACTTGCAATACCCGCGATTAAAAAGCGTTTACCTGCCAATAGTCCTTGTGCCATGAAATTCTCACTTGATCAATTTTGTAAGCATAATGCCAAGTCTTGCCCCAGAACTAAATTGCATAATGCATCTTTTTTTAAAAGTTTAGTAAAAATATAAAAAAGCGCACTGAAAAAAGTGCGCTTTTACCGAATCTATTTTGTTTAATTTGCAATGATTAATCATCACCTTGCAGTAAGCTCAATAAACGCAGGAATGAATAGTACATCCAAACCAATGTTGCCAATAAAGCAATACCACATAACCATTCATATGATTTAGGGGCACGTTGTGCAGCAGCAGACTCAATCAAATCAAAGTCAAGGATCAAGTTCAGTGAAGCAATCACTGCAACAAAAGCAGCAAAGCCAATACCTAACAGGTTGCTTTCAAATAAGAACGGAATGCTTGAACCAAATGCCAAACGCATGATGAATTGCACCACGAAAACCAAAGCAATTGCGATCGACGCTGAAATCACAATTGATTTAAATTTTTCAGTTGCACGGATAATTTGGAATTTATATAAACCAAACATCACCAAGGTGGTGACAAAAGTTGCCAAAAGCGCCTGTAAGGGAATACCCGGGAACTTTAATTGGAAGATGACGGAAACACCACCTAAAAATGCACCTTCAAAGAATGCATAGGGAATCGCCAGAACACGTGCTGTATTGGGTTTAAATGTTGCAATTAAACCTAAAATCAAACCACCAATTGCACCCACCATTGCAGCAGCGTATGCAATCCCTACATTCATGGTGCTAAAGCTATAAAAGAAAATTCCAATACCTAACACCGCAGCAATCACAGTCAGTAAAACTGACTTTTGAATTGCGCCTTGTATGGTCATCGGCTGTTCATAATCCGCATACGTTTCCGCACGCGTTAAAATTGGGTTATTACTTTGCATAGTCAATCTCTTTGTAATAATTCAAATATAAAAAGGATATTAAAACGTTTTTTATGCAAACAATTTGAACTGCTTGCTCTTTTTTGTAACGAGTTGTCAGAAGACATCACTTCCAGTATAGCTTAAAAAATCAAAATTCATAGTAAAAAAGAGATTAAAAACGCCCTTGTTTCAATCTGATATATGAAGATGTTTAATTATTGAAATGATGTTTAGATGAATGGACAAATAAACTTTTAAATGTTTTTTAAGAAGAAAAGAGGCAGATGATAAAGTTTAAACCGTTTTGAAAGCCAATGAGTATGTAGATCATTCGCTCGATTGGCGTACTGCATACAGCCAGATGATGTTATTTGCTGACAATGAGTGTTCACTGAATCAGTGGGGGGACGCATTAAAAAAACCTTATGGGTGAGTACCGCAGTTGATCGCCTCACCCAAGCCGGCTTAGTCTTTATTCTCAATAAAGAAATATTGACGGTAGTATTTTAATTCTGCGATTGAGTCGCGAATATCATCCATCGCCAAATGTGATGCATTTTTCTTTAGACCGCTCATGATTTCGGGTCTCCAGCGTTTTGCCAATTCTTTAATAGACGATACATCCAAATTGCGATAATGGAAGAATTGTTCAAGTTCTGGCATTAAACGATGCATAAAACGACGATCTTGACAGATTGAATTACCACACATCGGCGAAGATTTCGGACTGACCCATTTCTTTAAAAATTCCAAGGTTTGTTGTTCCGCATCTTGAGCTGTCAGTTTGCTGCGACGTACACGTTCGATCAGACCTGACTGACCATGCTGTTTGGTATTCCACTCATCCATTGCGTTCAGAATGAGATCTGATTGATGTACTGCAAGAACTGGACCTTCCGCCAAAATATTTAAATGGTCATCTGTCACAATGGTTGCGATTTCAATGATCTTGTCATTATCTGTATCTAGACCTGTCATCTCGAGGTCAATCCAAATTAAGCGGGTATCCAGTGTACTGCTCATAGAGTGCAATCTTATTAGGTCAATAAAAAAATGAATAGTAGCAAATTTCTTACTTCTGCGCTGTAATTCATTCGCTCATCATGGTATTTTTGCCTTCTCATTTTCAAGGTTTTTTAGGACATGAATGGCTTTAATTCGTAAACGTCGTTTGACTGAGCAGCAACAACGCCGCATTCAGAAACAACATAAAACACGTCAAGAAGAAATCGACACTTCCAATGATCTTGAAGGTCTGGTTGTTCAGCATTATGGACGACAACTCGAAGTACAAGCCCTTTCTACTCCCGCTCAACATCCTCAAAAACCCACTGTTCAGGCAGGCGAACCAGAACCTTTTTGGAAACCGATTGAACTCGGCAGTGTCTGGCGCTGCCATACCCGTACCAACCTTGAATTGTTGGTCACAGGGGACAAAGTTAAATGGCAGGCAGACCCCAATACGGGCTTGGGCATTATCACGGCGATCCACCCGAGAACCTCGCTACTGACTCGTCCAGACCGTTATCACAAGGTCAAACCTGTGGCAGCCAATATCAGCTTGATCGTGATTGTCTTTGCACCTTTACCGGAGCCTGCTCCCACATTGATTGATCGTTATCTTGTGGCTTGTGCAGATGCCAGCATTCCTGTGCTTCTGGTCTTGAACAAATCCGACTTACTCAAAGACAATGACCCAATTCTAGATCTTATCAAAGAGTATCAAGACTTGGGTTATGAAGTGTTGATCACACAGTCCGAGGGTGATATTAGCGAGCTTAAACAACGCTTGGACAATGAAACCGTTGCTTTTGTAGGTCAATCGGGTGTGGGCAAAAGTACACTGATCAATGTGATTGTTCCCGATGCAGAACAGAAAACCAATATCATTTCTGAAAACTCCGCGCTTGGGCAACACACCACAACATCGACACGTCTGATTCGCTTTGGTGAAAATGGTGCATTGATTGACTCACCGGGAATTCGTGAATTTGGACTTTGGCATCTGAGCCTTGAAAAAATTGATGCGGGCTTTCCAGAGATTTCGAATTTGGTTGGATACTGCCAATATCGCAACTGCACCCACACCCATGAAAAGCAATGTGCTGTGAAAAAGGCAGTCGATGATGGTGAAATTCTAGCCAGACGTCTGGAAAGTTATTTGCGCTTAATTGAAGAAATCACTGATGCGCAACAAAAAAATTAAATTTCTTCTGAGATAACCTTGAAGCGGTGATTTTGATCACCATATATATACGCTATACTCGACGCAGTTTTTGATTGTAATTAGGTGACTTGTGGAACGTTGGTTTGAGTTTATGGGGAATCACCCCTTCTTATTTGGTATTTTAGGAGCACTGATTGTCCTGTTCTTTATTTTTGAAGGACAACGTAGTGGTCGTAAAATTTCACCACAATCCCTCGGTATTTTGGTGAAAGCCAAAAATGCAATGCTGATTGATTTACGTGATGCGAAAGATTTTCGCGAAGGTCACATCAGTGGCAGCCGCAATATTCCCTATAGCCAAATTGCCAGTCACATTGAAGAATTGAAAACCGCAGATCGCCCTTTAGTCTTTATCTGTAACTTGGGTCAAGTGGCAGGTAGTGCTTTACAGCAGGTCGGTAATGCTGACAGTTATCGTCTAGATGGTGGTATTAGTAACTGGAAAGCCCAAGGCTTGCCATTAGTTAAAGCTAAAAAATAAGCTTAAGGAGCTCAACATGTCTGCTGAAGTAAAAGTTTATTCAACAACTTTCTGCCCATACTGTGTACGTGCAAAATCTCTGCTTGAGCGTAAAGGTGTTGCTTTTACCGAAATCAATCTCGATCAGGAAGCACCTGAGGTTAAGACTGAGCTAATCCAGCAAACCAAGCACCGTACTGTGCCACAGATTTTTATTAATAATGAATTCATCGGTGGTTTCGACCAGCTTTATGCTTTAGAAAAAGCCGGCAAACTCGATGAATTACTTGCCTGATTAATCACTTCTTAAAATTTAAGGAATAAAGAATGAGTGAAGAACAACAAGCTCAACCACAACTGGCTTTAGAGCGTATTTATACAAAAGACATTTCTTTTGAAGTACCTGGGGCTCAAGTTTTTACTAAAGAATGGCAACCTGAATTAAACATCAACTTGTCTTCTGCTGCTGAAAAAGTAGATGCAACACACTTTGAAGTTTCTTTAAAAGTCGTTGTTCAAGCGAACAATGCAGGTGATACAGCATTTATCGTGGATGTCACACAATCAGGTATTTTCTTGATTGATGGTATCGAAGAAGATCGTCTTCCATACATCTTAGGTGCATATTGCCCGAACATTTTGTTCCCATTCTTACGTGAAGCTGTGAATGATCTTGTGACCAAAGGTAGCTTCCCACAATTGCTTCTTACGCCGATCAATTTTGATGCTGAGTTCGAGGCGAATATGGAACGTGCTCAAACTGCTGCTGCTGAAGGTCAAGCTTAATTGCTTAGATTTTAAGTTAGAAAAGACCGCTTTATGCGGTCTTTTTTATATTGTTCTGATCAACATTAAAGTTCACTGAAACTTCATTAAATCCAATCACGGCATTTTTTATACTTTAAGAATCATAATACGATGACAAATCATCTATGCCCATTACACCCTTACATTTAGGCTTAGGTGCAAGTTGTAAAGGAATCGGAAATCAGCACTTTAGTTTTCTCATTTTTTCAGGCGTCCAAATGCTCATGGACATTGAACCTTTACTTGGCATTATTTTAGGCTGGAACACTTTACATCTATATAGCCACAATTTAATTGGAGCTTTGTTGATCGGTTTGTTTGCCATCCTAATTGGCAAAGCGATGAGTGAGTTTTGCTTATACCATTTATTCAAACAAATTCATTGGCAGATCACTTGGCGAGTGGCAGCATTCAGTGCACTGACGGGCAGTTTTAGTCACACTCTTCTAGATGGTTTGATGCATGCGGACATGTACCCTTTTTACCCATTCAGTCAAACTCAATTTCTGCTGAATTTAATTCCTTATTCCTATATTTTTTATGGTTGTTTGTTCGGATTTATCTTGGGTGGCGTCCTGTTTCTGCTTCATGAGAGATAAACACGAGTATTTATACACCAGATTCAACAATCGTTCTAAAGGTCAAATTAATCCGAGCGGTATGTATTTTCTTGGTGGGTGGTAAACGATGTAACCAATGAGTTTGTGTGAGGTCTTTCATGATCAGTAAACTGCCATTTTCCAGAACAATCTCAACCTTTTCTTGGCTATTTTTATGTTTAAAGGCAAATTTTCGAACTGCCCCGAGACTTAAAGAGGCAATCGCACCATTCTTTTTTAAGTCTGTTTCACCGTCGCTGTGCCATGCCATTCCCTCTTCACCCGTATGGTAAAGATTCAGCAAACAAGAATTAAATGTTTCACCCGTGATCTCTTCGATCTGCTGTTTCAGTTCCAGCAAGTGCTTGGTCCAAGGCAAGGCATATTTTGAGGTATTGGAATAGGTATATTCAAAAGCCTGATTGCCATACCATGCCACTTTACGCTTGGTTGTAATCTTTTTTCCAAAAATAATGGCTTGGTCATTCTGCCATTCAATCGTGTTCAGCAATCGCTCAAAATAATGCTGTGCAAGCACTTCATCCATGATGATGCCAAAATAATTGACTGTTCCATCGTATGGAAGCAGATTTTGATTTGGTTCAGTTTTAAATTCAAGTTGCTGCATTTTTCCACTTCAAATAGGCTGATTTCATACAGTGTCCACATGGTCGATAGTGCAATGCCAAAGCTTCAGCTTCACTGCTAAAGAATACCCGATTGTTTCTTAACATTCGTTTCCCCGAGGCGCAGTCTAGACGCCCATAAATCCTGATTTTTTGGTTGCCTGCAAATAAAATTTCAGCATTTTTAAGTTTGCGATATAACCCTAAGCCTTCTATGTCGCTATGTTGAATCATGCTTTAACTCGCGGCATCATGAAAAATAATTCCTAAACTATAACGCTCCCCTTCTGTTAAGTGACTCACGCCATGCTTCATGTTGACCCGATAGTAGCCATGCGTACCTTTCTTGGGTCTAAATTGCGTGGTAAAAAGCAGTACATCGCCTTTGTTCGGTTGTAACACCATTGCTTTCGACTGCGCTCGTGGGATTTGTTCTGTTATCACCAACTCCCCCCCCTTAAAATCAATGTTGGTTTGATTTAAAACAATCACCATTTGAATCGGGAAAAACACTTCACCATACAGATCTTGATGCAAAGTATTAAAACCATGTTGTTGATAATGCAAAATCAACACCGTGGCTTTATCTTGACCGACTTGCTGACATTGTTGCAAAAATGCTTCATGTGACGTGGGATATTGTCGTTGAATATTTAAGTTTTCGAACCAAGCATTGGCAAGCGGCACCAAATAGGGATAAAACTGTGTCCGTAGCAATTGCAATAAGCTGGGTAAAGGATAGCGAAAATATTTATATTCACCCTCACCAAAACGATAGCGCTGCATATTGACGGTTTTTCGGTATAAGTCTTCATGGTGATAATCGGCTTTGATTAATTCACACAAGTCATCGGATAAGAAATTTTCGATCTGTGAAAAGCCCTGCTGATTGAGCTGTTCAAGGATCAAGGTCCAATCCAAATGCTGGATTTTCTCACTCAAGGCTTGAGCCTGTTGAATATTAAATATCGGCATGGGTTTGAACACCTTCCCAACCAATCATCGCCATTTTTCGACTTTTACCCCAATGATATTCACCCAAAACACCTGTTGCTTGAATGACTCGATGACACGGAATCAAAAACGCCACGGGGTTGTGACCCACTGCCGTACCTACTGCACGCGAGGCTTTTGAATTTCCTATTTGCTCTGCTAAATCCCCATAAGTGGTTAATTGCCCCATTGGGATTTTAAGTAAACTTTCCCAGACTTTAAGCTGAAAATCAGTACCTTTTAAATGAAGTTTAATTTGTCCCAGCTGCTTATTTCCAGATGAAAAAATTGCCAAAGCATGTTCATGCAATATATCAGCCTGTTGATTAAATTGGGCATTGGGAAATTTTTCGAGCATTGCAGCATAGCTTTCTTGCTCATTGTCCACAAAGCACATAAAGCAGACACCTTTCGTTGTAGATGCCACTAAAACCGTTCCAAATGGACTTTCAGCATATTGATAATGGATGATCAAATTCTCTCCACCACTTTTATATTCAGCAGGTGTCATTCCTTCAATTTGAATAAATAAATCATGCAAACGACTGGTACTCGAAAGTCCGGTATCAAAAGTTGCCTCAAATACCGAATGATCTTGCTTTAATAATTTTTTTGCATGTTCCAAGCTGATATATTGCAAGAATTTTTTAGGGCTGGTACCCGCCCATTCAGTAAATAAACGCTGAAAATGAGCAGGGCTTAAATGGATATGTGCAGCCACTTCATCCAGATTGGGCTGGGCTTTAAAGTTATGTTGAATATAGGTTATGGCTTTTGCAATACGTACAAAATGATTTTGCTGCTGCATCACATGTCTCCTGATCTTCTGCTTATAACTTAACAGCGAAAAAGCGATGAACAAATCCGAATCATGCGCAGTTTAGCAATTTACTGCCTGATCACCATACTCAAGTGGTCAGCCAAACCACCCGATCATTCATACCAATATTTTAATTTGAAACAGTTACAGTCAATCAATTTGATGCTTTTTCTTAATCTTGATTTTATTGATCAAGTAAAATTATGTTTTGCTGTATGCCTTTTTAACAAATTGACTCTCATCTCAGCACAAAAAAACCGCTCGCCATTCAACTCACGGTTTTAATAGATCACACTATATTGGTCCAGTCACAGGATTATTGATAGATCTTATGTCCTTGATCACGAATTTCAGCAATTTTTTTGCCTTCCATTTTGGCATGATCCAAATGTCCGCCTTTGACTAAGGCTTGCGTTTTATCAATCTGTGCAATCAATTGATCATAAAGCTGTGTTGAACTTGGCGCGCTGGCATCACCACGACCTTTAAGTTTAACTTTTTTTGCATCTGTTGCTGCTGCACGCATGTTGTCTAAAGCTTTATTGGCTTCTGCCGGATTCGAGGTTTGATTAAACGCTTTGTAATTTTTACCCAATGCCTGCATATTCTGTTGCAGGGTTGCAGCAAAACTCATTGAACTCAAACTTAGGGCAGAGATCATCATTACGGTGGCTAAAGTTTTTTTGATCATTGTGATCTTCCTTAAAACTGTGGCTATCGTGGGTTATCCACGGGAATAAAAGTACAGCTATTGTCCATATTCAACATTAAACATAGTTTAAAACCACAAAAAATAGCAAATAAAAAATGCAACGGAATCGTTGCATTTTTATATTTTAAACAGAACAGGAAAAATCTATACGGGCTCAATTTTATGATTTAAAGCATCGTGAATTGCTTCAACCAACTGTTGGGCAATTTCTTGTTTCGATGCTTTTTCCAAATCTCGTTTTTCCATTTGATATTGCTCAGCAAAAAACACAGTCATTGCATTTTGATCTGAAGCAAAACCGATATCTGCACGAGAAACATCATTACATGCAATCATATCCAGTTTTTTCGCAATCAGTTTTCCTGCTGCATATTCTTCAACATTCCGTGTTTCAGCAGCAAAACCTACCATAAAGGGACGTTTTGACTGTTGCGCAATCGTGGCAACAATATCTGGATTTTTAACCAAGGAAACATTGAGCTCATCACCGGCTTTCTTGATCTTGTGTTCAGCAACTTCTGCCACACGATAGTCCGCAACAGCAGCCGTTGCGATGAACACATCACAACCTTCCTCAAGCTGATGCATGCTTTCATCCAGCATCTTGATTGCTGAAGAGACGTTAATGCGACGTACACCATTTGGAGTATCCAAACTGACTGGACCTGCCAATAAGGTGACTTTTGCTCCCGCTGAATAACAGGCTGCTGCAATGGCAAAACCCATTTTTCCTGTACTGTGGTTTGAAATATAACGCACTGGATCAATGGCTTCACGTGTCGGTCCTGCAGTAATCACCACACGTTTTCCTGCCAATAAACCAAATTTTTCTGCAATGGCACGTTGTGCCTGATGGAAATAATTTTTAACCTGCTCGGCAAGATCTTCCGGTTCAGGCATACGTCCCAAACCAACATCGCCACACGCCTGAGAACCTGCTTCTGGCATGATCACATGCACACCATCTTCAACCAATGTATTTAAATTACGTTGAGTGGGTTTGGCAGCCCACATCTGCTGGTTCATTGCAGGCGCAACCCAAACAGGCGCCTTAGTCGCCAGATAAAGAGTACTGAGTAAATCATCCGCCAAACCGGCAGCAAATTTTGCAATCGTGTCACAACTTGCCGGTGCAACCAAAACCAGATCAGCCCATCGCGCCAATTCAATATGTCCCATGCCAGCTTCTGCTTCAGGGTCTAATAATTCTGTATGAACGGGATTGCCAGACAATGCCTGAAAAGTCAGCGGTGTAATAAATGCTTGTGCACCATGCGTCATCACAACACGGACATTAAAACCGTAATCCTTTAAACGACGTACAAGGATGGCACTTTTATAGGCAGCAATACCGCCTGTTACAGCAAGAATAATATTTTTATTAGAAAATACACTGAGATCGAAACTCACGATCAGGCTACCTTTCTGTTGCAGTGGCGCTCACAATAGCATTAAATAGTCTATCTCCCAAGCAGTTATCGGGAGAAAAAATGAAAAGTACAATAAATTAAAAATGTGGAAAACAATGAACCATTCAATCAAACAATGGCCCGAACAAGAGCGCCCACGTGAAAGATTACTCTTGCAAGGGCCACACAGTTTATCCGATGCAGAGCTTTTGGCAATCTTCCTTCGTTCAGGCTCTAAACAGCACTCTGCTGTCGAATTATCACGCCTATTAATTCAGCATTTTGGGCATTTAAATGCTGTATTCGATTCCTCTTTAGAAGAGCTCCGTCAGTTTCATGGAATTGCCGAAACCAAATATTCACAACTGATGGCAGTCAAAGAATTAGGTCGGCGCTATCTTAAACATCAACTCCATCAAGGTATGGACTTAAGCCGCTCAGACTTAATTCGAGATTATTTGCGCTATGAATTAATTGGAGAACAACAAGAGGTCTTTGCCGTGCTCTGTCTAGATAGCCAGTTACGCAAGCTAAGCTTCAAAAAACTATTTTTCGGTTCTATCAATTACTGCAATATTTCGATCAATCAATTATTACGTCATGCCATACAGAAACAGGCGACTTTTATGGTGATTGCGCATAATCATCCTAAAGGTTTAGCAAAACCCTCACGTGAAGATTACGATCTTACCCAGCAAATATCCAAAGCCTGTCAACTGCTTGAAATAGAATTACTAGATCATATGATCATCGCCTCTGAACAAAGCTATTCCTTTAGTGAACATGGACTCATCAAATCTAAAACTTTCCCTGCAAATAAGATTGACAAGAATCCTTGAAGCGGTGAAGATCACTAAAAAATTATAGACTCAAAAACATGATTGTCCGCGATCAAAACGATACCCTTAAACTACTCCTGTCTTGGCGCGGTACGATTCTGCCAAAAGTTTTACCGCCGCTAGGTTTTGTGATGCTCATCTCTGCCATCGTAGGTGGAATTGAGTATACTGATTTATATCGTTTTCCCGAGCTTCCCCTTGTTGGTTTTACCCTCATCGGGGTGGTTCTGTCTATTTTTCTAGGCTTTAAAAACACGGCATGTTATGACCGCTGGTGGGAGGCGCGTAAGCTTTGGGGAATGCTGATTGCCAATGCACGTCACTTTGACCGTGACTGTCGTATTTTTCCTCAGGGTCGCCGCGAAAGAATTATTCAACATGTCATTGTTTTTGCAAACTTATTGAGAGATCGTCTACGTCATCAAACCGCCAATCCAGATGCCTTGGTGGAAACCAGCGGTATGAGTCCTCAAGCATTAACGCAGCTCTATCAACAGACCAATGCCCCCCAATACACGCTGAGCTTGATTCAATGGGAGTTGATGCAAGCTTTGAAAGAAGGTGAGATTTCAGACATCATCTACACGCAGCTCAATGAGCATGTGAATGAACTCAGTTTGGTACAAACGGGTTGTGACCGTATCGCGACGACACCTTTACCATTTGCCTATTCAGTTCTATTAAACCGTACTGTCTATTTTTTCTGCTTTATGCTTCCTTTTAGCTTAGGTTCATTATTAGGTTTAGCCACTCCCTTATTGGTTGGCATTTTAGCTTATACATTTCTCGGCTTAGATGCATTAAGTACTGAGATTGAAGAACCCTTTGGTACCCAAAGCAATGATTTACCCCTTGACTCTATGGTTCGAATGATTGAAATTGAACTGCTCGGGACTTTAGGTAAACCTACGCCTCCGCCGATTCAAGCGCAGGATCATAATTTACTTTAACGCAATTTGGTCTTGAGTATAGTTGTTGATCTTTCTATATATTTATCAGCAATAATAAAATTTATTTTTGGATGAAACTGCCATCAATGGATTCAATACGTGATATGAAATACGTGGTTATTTTTAAAGCTCAGGTGAATGTACTAGATCACCACTATATTCAAACGGCACAGTATTTAAGGGAAAAAGCCTTAACCCAATTTAACTGTCAAAAATTTGAATCTATTTGTGAAAATGACTTTGAAATTGCACTTTCCTACTGGAATTCACTTGAAGATATCCATGCATGGCACAAAGATGCAGAACATCAAGTTGCACAGCAGATAGGTAAACAACAATGGTATAAACACTTTCATGTCGAAATTTGTGAAATTACACGATCATATTAAGGTCTGTTGACACTTTATGGATGCTTGCGAAAGTCAATGCTTTTCAAACAAAACAAGGCAGGTTTGTGGAACTTAGTCCCTCTCTCCAACAAGAGCTTGCATCTGAGCGATAAAGCTGCCCTGTCCTCCAGACTGATGGTTAAAATATCAACTGACCTTAAAGAAAAATACTAAATGGGCGCAGACTTTTCGCTTCAAGATCGTTCAGGGAATATGTCGCTCTGGACTGCCATTTTAATGCTCAACAACACGGTGATCCGGTCACGCTCTTGCTGAAAGCGATGCAGATTTAAACCGTAAAAATCGCTCTGCAAAAGTCCTTATGATTTGGCATTATGGATGAAATTCCCAGAAGGAAACAGCTTAGTGCAACACTACCAAGCTCATCCTTTATGGTCTACAGGATTTTTAAGCTGCGAGCCCGTTGATTGTTTAAGACAATAACAAGTTTTTGCTCAAGGCTCTAATGAACTTCAAATTCAGACTCAGCGGGATCGAAACGCCACGTTCTGACAATTCTCAGCTCAGAAATATCCTTCATTTTTGCATCAAAACGTCCAAATGGTGCCCCCTTGCGTACCGAATTTTTTGCGGCCTCATCTAAAATGGCATGCCCTGAACTTTCGATTAAGCGAATTGCCCGTATTCCTCCTTCATTATTCAGAATCACCATCAAACGGACTTCACCTGAAAGACGCTGTTGCTTAGCGAGATCTGGATAATAGCGGTTGCCATACATTTCGACTTTTTCACGGAATTTATCCAGATAGCCAGCAGATGCATCTTGTTTGGCTTGAATGCCGTCTAAGGTTTTAATTTTTTGCTGTTTACTAAAATTTTGTTGTTTCTGTAAATATTGTGCTTCTAAACTCGCCACCATCGCAGCTTTGGCTTGCATTTGGCTTTGTAATTCTTCCAGCGCCTTCTTTCGATCGTTTTGTTCAGCTTGTTTTTGCCAACTTAAAACCGTCATCAGCACTTTTTCTTCAAATTTTAATTCCCGTTTTTGCTGTATTTGCTCTAAAGCTTCCAGCTGTTGATCCCCAGCACTTTTATCTTCAGCTTGTGCCGGCATATCAGAGGACATCCGGTGTTCTTTACGAAAGGTTCCAGACCCTTGCTGATCTGCTTGTGCAAGGAAATCGGCATCTTTGACTTTATCTTCACTGGGACGAATACTGACAGCAATTTCTTTTGTGGCAGCATTATTTTCCTGCGGCATTCCAAATTGCACAGATAGAAATAACCCGTGGACAATTACAGCAATTGAAACTGCCCCGACAAATAATGCATCTTGCCACCAGTACCCAGTATGTTGTGTATTGGCAAATAATTTTTTTATCATGACATTAATCCGACAAAATTCCCCAATTGCCAAATTTAAAATTTATTAAAATAAGTTTAGTCTTACATTATTCACAAACTTTGTGACTGACTTAATGAAAGTAAAAACGTAATTTTAAAACACTCAAAATGGTGCAATGTTTTTTGCTAAACTGCAATCTTTAGACTTGAATTTTTTTTATCATCGACAAGTTTATCGCCTTAAAGTGATGATGATTTGGGACCATACTTATGCCGACGCTACTTTCTAACATTGTTAAACGTATTCGACAAGTATACCAAAAAGCCGAAGGTTTTATAGAAGAAGAACGCGAATTTCCACTCTCTCAAGTATTTTTAAATGCAACGTTCAAACGTTATGTCACTGACAATGTCAAAATTCTCGAAGATTTACATGCTGACCTGCACGATGATTGGTTAAGACTTTATGCAACACTGAATGTCAAAGGCATGCATTTGGTATTGTCTGTCGATCTTAAATTAGTTCAAATGGAAATGAACAAAGATATGCAACTGATCGTCTTTGAACAAATCAGCAACACCCAAGTGATTGAAGCAACCTATCCCAATGTTTGGTACAAAATGGGAGTTAACTGCGCGTTGTTCTTCTATCAAAAAATGCTTAAAAAAGATCCTTTGGGCATGATCTTAGAAAAATTTGATGTAATCACAGTAAAAGATGAATTACTCCACTTGGACCTAAACCGTTGGTTAGGTAAAAATCGTTCAATCATGGATACATTAAACAAAGTACATGTTAATCATGCTGAACTTCGTGAAACGGAATTGGTGGTGATTGGTAATGTCAATCTCACCGCTTTATTAAGCAAGTTTAGAGATGATGATGACCGAATGGAGAACTTCGAAGACGATCAATATATTGATGATAAGGTTACCCCGATCGAACAAAAAAGCTAAATCGTTCATTTTGGGTCAAATTTCAAGTCAAACCTAGCAAAACCGATACATAATTTCACAGGATTTGAAATAAAGTGAATATTTTCTCCCCAATTACATTGCATAATAGACGCTATAACTAACAGATACTTTTAAATGCATAGGACATTTAATGATGGCAAAAACGTTATTTAAAACATTCAGCACAGCAGCCGGTATTTCTACTGCAATGTTATTGGTTGGATTTTCAAGCAATGCTCTTGCCATGAGTCCATTCCAAGCCAGCTATCAATTTGCTTACAATGGCAAAAATCTAGGCTCTGCTACCCGTACTTTAAGTCAAAATGGCAATAATTGGACCTATGTTTTTGCAGCGAAAGCGGCTGCAATTGCATCAGCAAGTGAAACCAGTCGTTTTACTTTCAGCAACGGTCAAATTAATTCCAATAGCTTTAGCCGTACCAGTAAAGTGTTGGTACATAACGACACCATGACCATCAATTTTAATCCAAACACCAAAACCATCAATACCAAGAAAAAAGATCAAGCACGATCTTTCCCTTGGAAAGCAGGTGCTTTGGATGAACTGAATGCTGAACTGCAAGTGCGTGAAGACTTAAAAGGTTCAGGTTTAAAATCGAGCTATCTGATAGCAGATGCCAAAGGTCTTGATGCTCGCCGTTTTGTAAAACAGGGCACCGAGTCAATTAAAACTCCTGCTGGAACCTATAACACGGTCAAAGTGGTATTAACTCACGACAATGGTGAAAAAAGTTCAATCTTCTGGTTAGCACCACAATTGGACTATTTACCAGTAAAAATGTCACATGTTGATGGTAAGACCTCTTATAACTTAACCCTGACCAGTTACAAAAAGTAAGAGATTTTTCACCTTTTGGTCAATTTGAGCTTGCATTTTTTTTGGTGCTTTTTAAAATACGCCTTTGCTTTAAAAAGCACCTTGCCTCTAGAGGATTCTCCCTGTGCACGCACTAGAACAGAAAATCTTAGCTGAAGGTATCGTTCTATCTGATCAAGTTCTGAAAGTCGATTCTTTCTTAAACCACCAAATTGACCCTGCCATGATGCAACTGATTGGTCAGGAATTTGCTCGCCTCTTTAAAGATGCGGGTATTACCAAAATCATTACAATTGAAGCATCAGGTATTGCTCCTGCTGTAATGGCTGGTTTGGAACTTGGCGTACCTGTTATTTTTGCACGCAAATATCAATCTTTAACACTTAAAGATGATTTATATCGTTCAAAAGTATTCTCTTTTACAAAACAAATTGAAAGCACCATTGCGATTTCTAAAAAGCATATTACCCAAGGCGATAAGGCTTTGGTTATCGATGATTTCCTCGCCAATGGTCAAGCTGCCCTCGGTCTCGCTGATTTAATCCATCAAGCAGAAGCAGAAGTGGTCGGCATTGGTATCGTGATTGAAAAATCATTCCAACCGGGTCGTCAGTTGT
The DNA here is from genome assembly GCF_016508585.1 of Acinetobacter baumannii. Classification (GTDB taxonomy): domain Bacteria; phylum Pseudomonadota; class Gammaproteobacteria; order Pseudomonadales; family Moraxellaceae; genus Acinetobacter; species Acinetobacter nematophilus. Next base: position 117,083 of record NZ_JADVOP010000009.1, on the reverse strand, counting down.
TACTGGATAAAGGTTACCGTGTAGAATCTCTAGCACGTGTCGAATCTTTGGCAAATGGTACTGTTACTTTTGTAAAAGATTAAGACTTTCAGCTTAAGCTTTTATCTTAAAATTGAGCGCAGCATGCGCTCTTTTTTATATCTCATTAAATTTAAACAGTGTCTTTTTAATCATACATTTCATTGTTTTTTTCCTCTATATTATTCAAATAAATACATCGTCCGGCAAATGATAAATGAGATCGCTCACCCAAGAATTCATCGATCTACTGAATGTAAAACAACTGGATCACTACTTGTTTCAAGGACAAAATACTTCACTCTTTGGCTCGCACCTTATGGGAGGACAACTGGTTGCCCAAGCTTTAATTGCTGCTTCAAAAACCACTGATCGTCCTGCACATTCTTTACATGCATACTTTATTCGCAGTGGTCGTACAGATTTACCAATTTTATTTAAAGTTGAAAATTTACGAGATGGCAAAAGCTTTACCACGCGACAAGTGAATGCATGGCAAGCAGGTCATCTGATCTTTTCAGCGATGATTTCATTTGCACTGATCGAAACAGGCTTGAATGATCAGATTGATCCTCCAGAATATCCCCAACCCGATCAACTTCTATCAGAACAACAGCTGAAGCAAATGATCTGTGAGGATGTTCCCAAAGCTGCTCGGGATATATTCATGCGTCAGTTTTTTGTCAACGTATGTCCGGTACAACCATTTAATCCATTTAAACCCATAAAATCAGAAACCCGCTATGCCGAATATATGCAAACTTTTCACGACATCCCTGCTGAATTTGATCTTCCAATGATTCACCAAGCAATTGTTGCCTATTATTCTGACTACAATCTGCTGACCACATCACTCAGACCGCACGGTGTCAGTTATGCCAATGGCGGAGTCCGCAGTGCAAGTTTGGATCACAGCATATATTTTCATTCTGCCTTTAGAGTTGACGAATGGCTGTTGTATGACATGGATGCTACTGTTTCGAGTCAATCAAGAGGACTGAATTTTGGGCGAATCTGGCAAGCTGGAAAATTAGTATGCAGCGTCACACAGGAGAGTTTAATGCGTGTTAAGTCACGATAAAAAATCATCTGGTATCGTGTAAGTTTTTGATTTAATCGCTTAAACCGATCTTCATATTTAAACTTTTCTACCCCATGTCTTCACATAAAATATAAAGAATCTACATTATATTCAGTTACAATCAAATCAAGTCTCATGATCAGCAAGCAAAACAGCTGTCGTGAAAATGAGTGAAATATTAACTATAACTTAGCGAAGAAAAATGGACTTTGTTGAGTGAGTAAAGAATCAATGACTGATGAACAAACAGTAACTTGCCCAAAATGCGGCTCGACAGACTTAACACGACGTGATCATGAACAGCTTTTAGGTAAAGCAGGAAGTGTATTGCTGACCTCAGCAGGTGCAGCAGCTGGCACGGTAGGCGGTGCAGCATCCGGGGCTTCAATTGGTGCTGCAATCGGGACGGTCGCTGGACCTTTGGGCGTGATTGTTGGCGGAACTGTCGGTACATTTGTGGGTGCGATCAGTGTAGGCATTACTGGTGGATTTTTAGGAAATCGCTTCGGCAAGAAAGCCGGTGTCATTGTTGATCAAAATATCTTCTTTGACTATCAATGTCAAAAATGCAAATACCGTTTTAATATCAAACAGTAAAACCATAATAGGTGTCACATGATGCTTTCATCTAAAGCATCATGGTCTTACAAAAATCTCTAAGATCCTAAAATGAAATGCAGCCCATTTACAACGTGGTCTCTTATACTGATGTCTTTATTTTATAAAAGCATCAAAGCCGTATTAAAACCCATGTCTGCTTATCGATTGAGCTTTTGAACAATTTCACCTAAACGCTTGCCCTGCTCTGTACATAATGATTTCTCATCTGTCGTCAAACTCTGGTCGTGGCGTGGTCCACTGACATGACTGACGCCATAGGGTGTGCCCCCGGATTTAGTGTTGGATAATGCAGGATGGGCATTGGTCAGTCCCAAAATCATCATCCCGTGATGAAATAACGGCGGCAACATGGTCAGTAATGTACTTTCCTGCCCACCGTGCATTGAGCCTGAGGAGGTAAAGACACAAGCGGGTTTATTGTGCAGTGCGCCATTTAACCAAAGACTGGTGGTTTGGTCCCAAAAATATTTCATTTCGGAAGCCATATTGCCAAAGCGCGTTGGCGAGCCCAGCGCCAAGCCTGCACAGTTTTGTAAATCTTCCAAACTACAATAGATATCGCCTTCTTCTGGAATACTCGGTTGTACTTCTTGAACCACCGTTGAAAGATGAGGAACTGTGCGAATTTTTACCGTAGTTCCTGTCGCTTCGATACCATTGGCAATCAGGTGTGCCATTTCTTTGGTAGATCCATATTTACTATAGTAAAGTACGAGAACATAAGTTTGCATAAGTATGGGTTGATCATAGCCAAGACAATAAAACTATACGGTATTTTTCAGCTTTTTTGGGTAAGCTTAAAAAATGAAACTGAAAGATATGCCGAAAAATAATTGAGATCAGAGATATATGTTTGAATTAATTAAAAAATTACCCTTCTATCAAAAAACTTGGTTTCAATTCATTCTTTTTGTAATACGTCGTTTTGAAGCAGATCGCTGTCGTGACCAAGCCGGTTCATTGACCTATACCACCTTATTTGCTGTTGTTCCCATGTTGACGGTATTTCTGGTCATTATTTCATCAATCAAGGCGCTAGAACCTGCCAGGCAGCAACTTCAGCAGATGATTTACAGTAATTTTCTGCCTAAAACCAGTATTGCTTTTGATAAAGCCTTTAATGTATTTACTGAGAATTCAAGCAATTTAACCGTGATTGGTGTGTTGTTTTTATTCATCACAACAGTATTGATGCTGACCAGTATTGAAAGTGTCTTTAACCGTATTTGGCGTGTCAAAGAAACACGTAATGGTATCATCGGCTTTATGCGCTATTGGACCATAATTTCCTTGGGACCAATTTTACTGGGCAGTGCCTTTGTGATTTCCTCCACATTGGCATCTATGAATGTACTCAGCAATAATTTTGCAGGTTATGAAGTAGATGGTACAGCCTTATTCGCAGTGATCTCTTTTGCGCTCACCACTTTAGGATTTTTTATTTTATATTGGACGATTCCCAATCGCAGTGTTCCAATCAAAGCGGCTGCTATCGCTGGAGTCTTTGGCGCTGTTGCTTTTGAATTGCTCAAAAATCTTTTTGGTTTTGTAATGACCAATTTCACCAGTTATACCTTGGTTTACGGTGCATTCGCAGCAGTACCCATTTTCCTGTTATGGATATTCTTATCTTGGAATATTGTCTTGTTGGGTGTTGAAATCAGTTACGCCTTAACTGCCTTTCATACTGGTAAAATCCAAACACGCCACCCTGTACTGATGATGTTAGATATTTTGGAATTATTCTATAAAAAGCAAAAAACGGGACAAGTGGTCACAGACAGTGAAGCACTCGATATTCTGGGTCGTGGGGAAATAGGTCGCTGGCCTCGCTATGTGCAGCTTCTAGAGCAGCAAAATTTGGTTAAGCGTACAGACAACAACGAGTATGTGTTGGTCAGAAACTTAGATGAAATAGATTTCTGGTCATTCTACACCTCATTGCCTTATACATTGCCGCGTCGTAAAGACGTCGAACATGTGCATGATGATGATGTGTGGATGAAACATATTGGTCCAACACTGATTGAGTCTGATGAATATTTGGCAGCCAAATTATCTATTCCACTTTCAACTATTTTAGATGACAAATAGTTGAATGAAGCAACGGCGGCTAAGCATTTTGCATTCCACTGATCAGTCGGAGGCAATAAAAAATGCTTAGTCTTTTGCGATTCAAATACTGTTATTCCGAGCACTCATTGATCTTTACCTTAGAATAGAATTTCTTTGCTATCCAATGATGTAAACTGACAATCATCACACCCAACATGACCATTGCTGCACCGAAAATAAAATTCATTTCTATCTGCTCATTGAGAAATAAAACACCAAACAACATTCCCAAAATCGGGGTAAGAAAAGAAAATACCCCCAAGCGATTAGCCAGATAATTTCGAAGTAGCCAAAACCACAACATAAAACTGATCAACGACACCACAATGGTATGGAAAATCAGACTTCCAATAGCCAAACCTGTCCAATGAATCTCAGCTTGCCCCAATAGAAAAGCCAAAGGCAATAGCAATACACAACCACCAACCAATTGATAGAATAAAGTCTGCGTTGGATGAGCATCCGATAACTGCGTCAAACGTAAAGATATGGTGGTCAGTGCCCAAAGTAAACCCGCAAGTAAAGCAAGAAAATCACCGAACAGAGTATGAGAACTGAGCGCTTGCGCAACTGTGTTGTGCACTTCTTCCCGACCTAAAAAGGTGACCACGATGCCTAAAAAAGCAATAACAATTCCAAACCATTGCAGCATGGAGAGTCGCTCTGCTGGAAGTTTCCAATGCAGCCCCAATGCCACAAAGATCGGTGCGGTATAAAGCAAAACCACGGTATGAGAGACGGATGTAAATCTGAGTGCCTCAGCCACAAGAAAAAACTCAGCTGAAAATAAAAATGCAACCCACATACCTGGAAACAAATATTGTTTAGACCAGAGCGTTGTTCCTTTATGTCGCGGTATTAAGGGATATACTAAAACAGCAGAAAGCCCTGAGCGAATGGCGATTTGCATCATGGGTGAAATATCTGTCGCTGCTAATTTGAGCACAACTTGTTGCAAGCCCCAAATCATACATAATCCAACCATCAAAGCAGATGCTTTACGATCCAGCATTTTGCGCGTATCCACGATATTACACTCGGACTCAAGAGAATAGTTACACTATATTCCTGTCGGTTTTATAGAATATAATTCAAAGTAGACAAAGCATCTTCTAATTCAGGCAATTTATCATGGCAATAAGAAAAACAGCCCATGCAATGCACTTTTCTCAACTGACCACCAACGATGAAATCGTTGCCCCGCTTTGGCTGACTTTCAGGTATGACCCTGCACAATCCATTTATCCTCAACATGGGCATGCTTGGGGAGAGTTTATTTATGCATTCAATGGGGTGATGGAAGTGAACATCAATCAGATGAATTATATTACACCACCGCCCTATGGTGTTTGGTTACCCCCAAATACTCAACACAGTGGTTTAAACCGGACCCCAGTTTCACATGCAACCTTATATATCCATGAGTCACTTTGTCATGCCCTCCCACAGCAAGCAGGCATTCTTTTAACATCTCCACTGGTTTCTGCAATTTTAGAGCACCTCAAACAACACGTATTTCAAGAGACTGATCCTGAATATTCAAGACTGTTGCAGGTGTTATTGGACCAACTGCATCACGCAGAACTCATTGGGAGTTATTTACCACATACAGATCATATTGCATTAAAACAAATTTTGGATTTCTTGCATGCGCATCCTGCTGATCAAAGCACCTTGGAAAGCTTAGCCAAACGAATCAACATGACTGAGCGTACTTTGGCTCGGCTCAGTCAAAAGGAACTTGCAATGTCTTTAAATGAATGGCGACAGCGCCTCAAAGTCATGAAAGCCATGTCTTTGCTGAATGAAGGTCAAACTGTAGAAAGTATTGCTTTAGATCTAGGTTATGCCAATGCCTCTGCATTTATTAATATGTTTAAACGTTGGATGGTACTCACACCAGATCAGTTTAGGAAAAAATCATAATTACCCATCCACATTCTCTAGTTTTAAGGAGCTTGGTATGTGTCCCGAATAGCTGAAGGGAAGTCACAAGAAATCTCATCCATGAGGAATGAAGTAGGTCTTTTAGTCCCTTAAAATTTTAAGCGCTTTTTTCTTTCCCCTGTCAAATTTGTAACCATTGCATGAAACTTCATCATATTTTCTTGCCACTCTTCAACATTAGGATAAATGTTCGTTTTTATTACGGCTGTCTATCGCGTAGGTCACCTAGAAATCATCCAAAAAAATCACCATGAAAATAGCAGAATAGATTTAAAACTTATTCAATCAATTCCTCAAGTGAATCTGCTTCGATACAGCAAGAAGGTTTAGACTCAAAATATGAAAATTCAATTGAGTTTCGATGTCTTTGCTGATTTCTCCAGTCATTGAATAATTTAAATGCTATATAGGCGGCTACGAATGTAGTAATTCCACCCAAAAAACGAGATAGAGCGGCTAGTGACCCTTTTAACAGGTTTAGAGTTTTATTGTCTGTATTTAAATATAAATAAAATATAATGCTAAATCAGTATCTTGAAACTGTAGTGTGAATCAAAAATTTGAAAAAAATTTACTTATTTTCATTGCGTTCTTAAATCTAGACAGAGATGAGCATCCATTTAATGGACTTACGCTCACCAAGCGTTAAGTTGTAGACAAAAAATTAGACCATAACTTTTTGTTCAAACCTATAAAAAGTGAAAAGGAACGAATTAAATTAACCTTTAATCCGAACCATTCGATCCCAGAATATGGGGATACCTATTTTACAAAGGTTTTCCAAACAAAATCTTGACTTTGACCATGTAACGTCATCGAAAGTTGATCTCCAGAAGCCAATGCAGCAACCCCTGCTGGCGTTCCAGTCATGATGACATCACCCGGCTCTAAAGAGAACACTTGATTAATATCGGCAAGTAAATAAGCAATATCAAAAATCAGCAGCGAGGTATCGCCTTTTTGACGAACCTGATCGTTTACAGCAAATTCAAAGCTTACTGCCGACCAGTCTTTAACCTCATCGACACTGACCCAATCCGCCAATACGCATGAACCATCAAATGCTTTAGCCCGCTCCCAAGGTTGACCTTTTTTCTTTAAATCATCCTGCAAATCACGCAGCGTTAAATCCAGACCCAGTGTCACAGCGCCAATTGCATCTAAAACTTTTTCAAGATTCGTCTCACCTTTGAGGGGTTGATCTATACGTAATGTCAGTTCACACTCATGATGACAATTTCCCCATGCTTCATTCCAAGAAATACCCTCTTGTAATGAAATCAGACTGCTGGGTGGCTTGATGAATAAGACTGGACGATCTGGAATTGCATTTCCCAATTCTGCCGCATGTGCTGCATAACTACGACCTACACAGACAATTTTAGATGGACGTGTACTCATATTATTCCCTTCTTATTGATCACCGTTAAAAACTGTTCAGTTCAAGTTACTTCTTAAATGTATTGATAAAAATCGTTTGATCTGTAGGTGTTGCAAAAGCACGTTTAGGTACAATCACCACAGTACGATTTTTTAATTCGATCATATAGGTCAGTTTGCCTTCTGCAAATTTCTGCACATCTGAATAATGATGAACTTGTTTCGGACGTCCACTACTGAATAATTCCATATAGTCTTGGAACAATTCAATGCCTTGCTCACTCTTACCAAATTGGTATTTTATAAACTGACGTTTAAACATCATCGGTAAAAACCAGTAGCGCATTAACATTTGCAGAATTAAGAAAAAAGCACCCAAGCATACATAGTATTTACCCACACCATCCAACCCAAGATAAATCCCCCACACCATGATCCCGATACTGACCAAAGGTGTAAGCAGTTGGCTCATCTGTTTTTTCCCAAATGTTGCCAGTTTAAAACCATCTTGAGATTCTTCTAAATTAAGATAATAACGTGCAGATAATGCAGGCTTACTGTCTGACATAGTGACTTCAATACAAATATTTTAGGATGCCCAGATATTACACCAGATTAAGGTTTGAAAGGCTGATTTTCGTCACGTTTTACAGAACAGGTCTATTTTTTTTAATTAAACTCTTTTTAATAGCTATAAGACAAAGATCGTCTGAATTCATTGAAGATCACCAAAAATAAAATAGGCAAAAGGAAATTGTGATGAAATCTTTTTATACGCATATCAGTTTGATCATCTTACTTGGCATAAGCCAAAATAGTACAGCAAAATTAGTAACATGGAATGAAAATATTCCAAGTGCATTAAAACCCTTTGACCAAAATGCACAACAAGTTGCCGCAATTGCCCAGGACAATATTCTGCTTTATCCACATCCCGCCATTAAAACGAGTTTACCCACCTTGACTCAAAATCCACAGCCGATTGCTCATTTTTCTTCAGCGGCAATCGTGGTGCCTGTCAGCAGCCAAGAAGTCGCCAAAACATTGAGCAATTACAGCCAATATGCTGGATTATTTCCCACTTTAAAATCCGCAAAGGTATTGGAAGCAACAGGACAGGTCAGCCAATTGAAATACCGTATTTCGATTCCTACCCCGATTCCTGTTTTAAATTTTAATGAAGATGTGGTACTACAACATCAAATTGGACACAACAGTATTTCAACATTAGTGATTGATGGACCTATCCCTTATGCTTTGGGAAAATTTGAATGGTTCAGTCTAGGTGACAGCAAAACCTTAATTACCTTGACGCAATGGAGAGATTTAAATCAGCCACACGGGTTTCTGTTTAAGAAGATTTTAAATGCTTTTCCTGAAGTCAAACTTGCTGTTCCAAATGGCTCAAGTGCCTTTGTACTGGAAGCATTGAAAAATAAATTTTCAACGAAAAAAATAACTGCATTAAACGCGGGACAACTGCCAAGTCCACAATTGAATACAGCTCAAATCAATAAAATTGTTCAAGTCAGTGCCAATGCTCAACAGCCTGTGAGTCTTGTCTTAAATCCTGTCACTGTTCCTTATACACATGGTCGTGAAGTTCTCCGCTTTACCGCCACTTATCAATATTTAAATGCAACCCCACAACAACTACAGCATTGGACACAACCAATGTCCTACAAAGAAATCTTTCCAAGACAAATTAAAAATATTAAGACCACCCTCAATACTGATTCAGGACAAGATGCAGAATTTAAAGTCAGTGTGGGGCTAGGTGTAATCAGTATTCCATTTGATTTTAAAATGCATTTCAGCTATCCCAAAGTCACTGAAAATAACTTTTATGCCAATGGCGGTGATTTACGCTATCTCAAGGGTCAGATTCAGTTTTTACCACAAGGCAATGATACCTTGTTGAAAATGACCACAACCATCAAAGTCGATGAAAAAGCACCATTTTTACTCAAAGCGGCACGTAGCTTGCCCTATCACGAAATGTTACCTGCTCTTGGTGCAAATGCCATTTTTGCTCAAAAAGTAAAGTAGTCGATGCTGTTGTAAAAATGCTATTAATGGACAATATTTTTGATTGTCGTTCCGATATTGAAAAGCAAATAAAGCGGGATTGCCACAATATCCCCCGCTAAAATCACAGGAGTGAGTGCCACCTTCTGTAAAAGTGTTTTCGTATGTAGAGAATAATGCGTTTTACCGCTTGTATAGATCTCGATCGGATAATTTTGGCTAAAGTGCTGAAATTTCATTTTGTTCATTTCAGCATTCAGACCCACAATATGCCCCACCAATCCAATTTTTCTGCGATAGAACGCTGAGTTTTCCTGACCATATTCATACTGACTCAAGCTCAACCGAGATAATTGCTGCTGCTCATTTTGGGTTAATTTGTCTTTAGCATAATACAATTCAATATCGGCACTGAATTTAAGCTGTTGTAAATGCTTATCGTCGTCGATTTGAGGCAATAAAGATAATCCAAAATAGTTTTCACTCGAACGAACAGGTCTAATCCGCCAATACGTTGGGTCTAAATCAGATTGTATGGTCTCTAGAATTTGCTGATTCCCGATATCAATCATATAGGCATATTTTTGTCCAATTACAATTAAAGACGTATCCAGATTTTTTATATCAGCATTGTTTTTTGAGGTGGAATCTTCTTTTAAATAGGCAAAGCCAACAATTTGATCTTGATCTACAGTCACTCTATCAGCATGAGTTGAAACCACTTTGCCCGTGGCTAAAGTACCTGAATCACTGTTGTTCCATAAAATCGCCGTACAACCACTCAATTGAGTAGTCAGCACCATTATTAAAAACAAAGCTTTTTTATACATCATCGTTGACCTTATTTTTATTATCTTCATCATTGTGACATTTTTTAGGCACAAAAAAACCGCAATTAAGCGGTTTCTTTCAATATTTTTATCAAGTGGTGCGCTCAGAGAGATTCGAACTCCCGACCCCTTAGTTCGTAGCCAAGTGCTCTATCCAGCTGAGCTATGAGCGCGACGTCTTGATGGGACGCATTATACGCCTTTTCAGTTTTTTGTTAAGTCCTATTTATCCTGTTATTGTCTAAGTGTCTAGTATTTGGGCTATTCTATTGTAAGCAGTTAAAAAGCAATCGACTAAAGCGTGCTGCTTTGAAATTCAGTTATAAAGCTTTGGGTAAAATACCAAAATAAATATCCAAGCAAACTCAATATGATCCCAGCCATACACACAGCTCCTCCCCTCCAAGCATTGCATAAAGTGGTTGCTCAAATTGAACCGATAGCGCTACCGAATGCATAAAACGACAGATATGCCCCACCAGGCAACCATGTAACTGGAAATCTGCCTGAAAGAGCAAACTTTGATTAATCACATGTACAGCTCAAGCTTATACAGAGCAGCGAAAATATATATACTCCACGCCACCCGAACCAATCTGCCAACGCTCCTGCTACAACTCTTGCCAACAAAAAGCAGATCCTTGTACAAGACACCATGCTCGGAAAGATCTCTTCATTGCAAAACATTTTCCCTGTACTCATAAACTTAAGCTTTTTCTGCAAAATCTTCAGCTCTGTATTATTCCACCAGTAAGTCTTTTGGATTGATGCTATCGCCATAGACAGGTTTGAGTGTTTTCTCATAGGCTTGTTGGATTACCCCGGCTTTGGATAATTTTTCGAGGTCTTGGTTTAACCAATCTAAAAGCGCTTTGTCACCCTTTTTCACCGCAGGTGCAATCAAGTCATGTTGTCCTAGCGTCGTGATTCCCACCGTATAATTGGGATTCTCTTTTGCCCAAGCCAAAACCAACAAATTATCATGCGCAAGTGCAACACCACGACCATCTTTTAAAGCATCAAAGGTTTCTGTATTTTGCTCATACTTTTGTAATTTAATTTCAGGATGGGATTTAGAAAAAAATGAATCTGCTGTCGTACCTTTATTCACCAATAAAGTTTGCCCCTTTAATTGAGCCAGATCAGTAATCGGCTTGTTTTTGGGCGAGACCACACCCAAAGAAACCTTTAAATAAGGTTTGGCAAAATCGACCACTTCCTGACGTTCAGGTGTCACCGTGAAATTGGCAAAAATAATATCTACTTTATTGGCTTTCAAATATTCGACGCGATTTGCCGCCTCAGTGAGAACAAACTGAACTTTATTTTCGTCCCCCAGCAAGTCTTTGGCAACATGCTTGGCAATTTCCACATCAAAGCCTTGATTTTTACCTTGTGCATCGAGATAGCCAAAGGGTGGTTTGTCACTGAATACTCCAATACGAACTACACCATTTTTCTTGATCTGTTCAATACTGTTGGTTGCTGTTTGCTCAGGTTCGCTCGATTTTTCAGTGCTTGCGGTATTTTTATTACACGCCACCAAGCCCAAACTTAACACTGATGCAGCCAGTAAGTGAGTGAGCTGTTTAAGAGATGCATTCATTTCATTATCCTCTGTTCTATTTTGATATTTAAGTGATACGTTGTTTTGATGGTCATTCAATTTTTATTTGGTCGTGACGTCCAAAAAGACGTTGGCATCTACTGTTGCCCCATAAACAGGTTTTAGGGTTTGATCGTAAATTTTCTGAATTTCACCAGTTTTCTGAAGATTTAAAATTTCATGATTCAACCAAGTCAAAAGCTGTCTATTGCCTTTTTTGACTGCCGGTGCAATAAAGTCTTGATTTCCGATTTGTTGAATCCCCGCAGTAAATGTTGGATTTTCTGCTGCCCATGCCAAGGCATAGGTACTGTCTTGGGAAATTGCATCGCCCCGACCATCTTTAAGGGCATTAAAGGCATCGGTATTTTGCTCAAACTTCAATAATTTAATTTTTGGATAATTCTTGGTGAAATAAAGATCAGAAGTTGAACCTTTATTGACGATGAGTGTCTTTCCCTCAAGCTGTTGGATATCAGTAATCACCTTGGTTTTAGGGGAAACAATACCCAATGCTGCTTTTAAATAAGGCTGTGCAAAATCGACCACCTGTTGACGTTCAGGTGTAACTGAAAAACTGGCAAATACAGCATCCGCCTTACCCGATTTTAAAAACTCCACACGGTTGGCTGCTTCGGTCACGACAAATTCAATTTTTGTAGAATCACCCAGTAAATCCTGCGTCACTTTTTTTGCCAAAGCCACATCAAAACCTTGAGGTTTTCCTGCGCTGTCGACATATCCAAAAGGTGGATTATCTGCAAAAACGGCAACTCGAAACACCCCATTTTCTTTAATCTTTTCTAAAGATTGATCCTTTTGCTGATCCTGTGTCGTCGATTGCTTTGGTTCAGTTGACGGATGACAAGCAGTCAATACACCCGCACATAATGCGATGCTCAAGCCTCGAACCATATTGGAAAATTTCAAAAAATTGAGTAACTGCGTTTCATAAGAAAAAACCATATTTCCTCGTCATTATTTCTAATCGATTTGCTAATAATTCAACATATTTAAAAATGCTTTGGCACGTTCGGTCTGCGGATGCTGAAAAAACTGTTCGGGTGTGGCTTGTTCAATAATTTTGCCTTTGTCCATGAAAATAATGCGATCTGCCACTTTTTGGGCAAAAGACATTTCATGTGTCACGATCAACATGGTCATTCCCTCATGCGCGAGTTTCAGCACTACATCTAAAACTTCTCGCACCATTTCAGGATCTAAAGCTGCGGTAATTTCATCCAGTAAAATCACTTGGGGTTGCATAACCAAAGAACGCACAATCGCAATACGCTGTTTTTGACCACCCGAAAGTTGTCGTGGATAATCCTGCTTACGGTCATATAAACCCACCCGTTTTAATAATTCATCCGCAACCTTTTCTGCTTCCATACGTTTGCGCTTCTGAACTTTCAATGGACCTAGAAGAATGTTATCAATCACATTCATATGTCCAAAAAGCTCATAGCTTTGAAAGACCATGCCAATTTTTTGGCGCACATCGACCCAAGCTAAGTCCTGTCCCAATACTCCCGAACCCTCTAAATAGATCTGACCACCTTGGATTTTTTCCAAGCCATTAATACAGCGCAACAGTGTGCTTTTCCCACAACCTGAAGGACCCAGAATCACTACGACTTCACCCTGTTTTACGTCCAAATCTATGCCATGTAAAATATGAGTTTCTGCAAATGATTTCTGTAATTGTTGTATAGATAACAAAGTCATCGTGACTCCCAAATTTTTTCTAAATGTGTTGCCAAACGGGATAAGGGATAGCAGATCAGGAAATATAAAAAGAAAATCAAGCCATAGATCCACAGTGACGCATTGGGGACAACCAACAGCGAGTTTTCAATAATCTGTTGCCCCACCTTGATCACTTCAACTACACCGATCAGCATTGCCAAAGCACTGGTTTTGATCATACGGGTGAATAAATTGATTGCACCTGGCGTCACTCTTTTTAAACTTTGGGGAAAAATCACATAGCCCAAAGTTTGAAGTGGACTCAAACCGAGCGCATAGGCAGAATCTGTTTGGTGTTGATCAATAGAGGTGATTGCTGCTCGGACCAAATCACCCATTTCCGCAGTTCCCCATAAAACAAAAACAACAATACATACCAACACCGCTGACCATTGCCAGTTAAACCATGTGGCAAACCCAAAGTAGAAAACAAATAGTAAAACCAGAATCGGAATAATACGTATCGCTTCTAAATACAGGCGGCAAATTGCTTTGATCAGAATATTTTTTGAGGTCATGATCACCCCAAAAACGGTGCCAAAAATTGCTGAGAAAAATACTGAAATAAAGGCGATTTTGGCAGTAACCCATAACCCTTCCAGCAATCGGGCAAGGTGACTCGGTTGGAACAGATAATCAAATTCCATGGCTCGCCCTCCGACTACGATATTCCAGATAACTGGTGAGTATCGAAACAGGCAATAAAATGATCAGATAGGACATGATCAGCAGAAATAAAGCTTCTGTGGTTTTATAGTCCATACCAATCAAGTCTTTGGTGACAAACAGCAGTTCAACTACAGCGATTGCACTGACGACCGAACTTTCTTTGATCAAGAATAAACAGTTGGCACCAATCGCAGGAATCGAAACGGATAGAGCTTGAGGGAAAATGACATATTGAAAAACTTGTACCCGATTCAGACCAATACTTTCGCCTGAATCAATTTGCCCTTGGGCAACTGATTGCAATCCAGCCCTAAACGCTTCCGCCATATAGCTTCCACCCAAGAAGGTCAAACCGATGACACCACAGGTAAATCCATCGATTTTTATACCTAATTTTGGCAAACCGTAGTAAAGGAAAAAAAGCTGAATTAACAAGGGTGTATTTCGGGATAGTTCGATGTAGATTTTGGCTATTTTGTCGAAAACACGTACCTGATAAGTCATCAGAATACTGCATATTAATCCCACCAATATGGCGAGAATAATGCTGAGGATTGAGATTTTAAGTGTGGTCAATGTTGCCGAAACAAATTGGGGCATCACACTGTAGATATATTGCCAATTCAAAGAGATCGTCCAGAATAATTATTTTATTGCAATGTGCTAAAGCAGAAAAAATGATTTTGGACCATCTTACAGGGATATTTTTTTCTAAATAAATATGATTATCAGATAAGCTTTTCGATAAAAATAATGGTCGATCATTGATTTTTCATTGAGAATATTCGAGAAAATTAAAACAATAAAGCTTATGATTGGTCGTCATTAATCCACATTTACCAATTCCAATTGCTCCATGCATTCGGTACAAAAAATCACAGACTCATTGTCCAGACTTTGAATTTGGAGTTCATAGACAAAGCCTGTCAAGGTTCGATTACAGCCATCACATTGCTGCAAGTTAAAATGGCAAATGAAATCCACATGCTCATAGATATAATATCCGTCGGTATATGCAGTCATGGGATCCCTTCAAAGCCAATATTCAAACTATTATTTTAAAGTTTTTAATCAGAGAATTGGGCGAATAGCGCTGGCTTCGCGACAAGAATAGACGTGCATAAATTCATAAATTGCTTTAGATCAAGATACGATTTTCTGAGTATAATCTTCAAGTGAAACTCAAATAAAAATGTTAAAAAATGGGACACTACTCAAACTTACGAATTTCATCAAATTTAGATCAGACACAAGAGTCTGTATCCAGTGATGAAATATACATCCAAGTCAAATACGCTATACCGATTTTTTGGTTGGTCTTATTTAAAGCTGAAGACATTCACGCTCTTCAAAATGAAGAAGGCTTAAGCTATTACGTCTTTCGTGCGACAATCTTAAAAAGTTGTGAAACATTTAAATCTAGACTCAATATATGGTCAGCACTCTACAATGATGAAAAAGTAGAAATTTTAGCCCAATCATTTTTACAATATTTACAGCGTACTCCAACCTTTTCAGTTGAGCTTAACATGACTGATATCATGGGAATGATGATTGATCCATTGAGCATAGAGGCAAAAAACGAGATGCTGGCTATGATCAATTTCATTGAAGAAAAATATCGTGATCCGTCATGCCCATCACCATCCAAATATTGGCTTCCAAAATCTTTTGAACTTAAAACACCACAAAATCGATATTTAGATATAGACGGTTTGGGTGAGTCTTTACTGCCTTGTACTGAAGTAGATGCATGGTTAAAGAGAAACGAAACGTTAAATGATTCTGTTGAAAATAAATTTAACAGATCTTTTGGTGAAGCACATTTTTATCAAATCCTCTTGTCCAAACAAGAAACCTCATCAAACATCCCATTGAACTTTAAACATCGATTTTTGTTTCTGACTCGAATCAAAAATAGGCAACTACGCAAATGGCTGTTTCAAATATTCTGCTTTAATGAAATCCTATTTTTCTTTTTATTGTGGCTTAGCCTGTGTTTAATCAGTATTTTTTTGGTTTTTGAAATTAAAACCTTTTCCTATTTAGAGATAACAGGCATTGCGATTGGACTCATCGCATTAAGCTATTTTATTTTTCAGAAAATGGTCAAGAGAATCTATCTGTTAAAGAACTAAAATCACTTTCGTAAATTACGGGCACAAAAAAACCGCAATCAAGCGGTTAATTTACCATCCAAGGATGTTCAAGTTGGTGCGCTCAGAGAGATTCGAACTCCCGACCCCTTAGTTCGTAGCCAAGTGCTCTATCCAGCTGAGCTATGAGCGCAATACTTGTGTTGCCGAAAGGCGTTCGTTACATGTTGATTAACTTATTGGTGCGCTCAGAGAGATTCGAACTCCCGACCCCTTAGTTCGTAGCCAAGTGCTCTATCCAGCTGAGCTATGAGCGCGTCATAAGTAAATCGTGGCGGTGAGAGAGGGATTCGAACCCTCGATACAGTTGCCCGTATGCATCCTTAGCAGGGATGTGGTTTCAGCCACTCACCCATCTCACCGTAACGAGCCGCCATAATACAAAGTTAAACCCGATTCGGCAAGTGATGAGATTAAAAAAAATAGAGAAATTTGCTCAATTAAATATTTTTTAAGCGATTTTCATCATTTTGTTGTTTTTTTATGCTGCAAAAATATCATCATCCTAAAAAAACACCCGCAATTTCTAAAAAACCAAATTAAAAACACAATATTGCAATCAATTACGTGCAGTATTCCACAGTATGTCTTATGCTAATCCTATCTTCTGACTAGAAACCAAATACATCATGAAAAATTGGGTCGATCCTGAAGCCAAAGCTGAAGCTGAGCGTTACGACAATCCCATTCCAAGTCGTACACTGATCTTAGACATTATTGAGCAAAAGCAAGCAGCACTGTCACATGCAGATCTTGTAGAACTATTTGAAATTGTTGATCAAAAAAGTATAGATGCTTTAAGCCATCGTTTAAGTGCGATGGTGCGTGATGGTCAGTTGATGAAAGACGGTTTTAAGTATCAGTTGATGGCAGATCAACCGACCCTTGATGCCACAGTTTATGTCAATGCAAAAGGCTTAGGGGTTGCCAGTCTGGATGGTAAAAAAGATGAATACTTACTACCGGAGCGTGAATTACGCCAAGTCTTTCATGGCGACCGAGTAAAAGTTCAGCAAACCTCCGTAGACCGAAAAGGGAAAGCGTGGGGATATATTACAGAAGTTACTCAGCGCAGAGTGAAGCAGCTTATAGGTAAAGTTGCAGAATTTGAAGGTGAGTACTTTATACAACCTGCAAATCCTAATGCACATCAACCCATAACATTGGAAAAAGAACTCATCGAACATGCAAAAGCCAAAGTGGGTGATGCTTTACGTGTTGAAATCGATGACTACCCTACCCGTGATGAATTTGCAACTGGTCATGTGATTCAATCCATGGCGGATAAGGCAGATACCGAAATTATCATCCCCCAAACCATTTTAGAATATGGTTTACCTTATGAATTCCCGGAAGAAGTCATCAAAGAAGCGGAAGCCTATAAAGAGCCGACTGCAAAAGATCGTCAAGGGCGCATAGATTTACGTGATCTACCCTTGGTTACCATTGATGGTGAAGATGCCCGCGATTTTGATGATGCTGTTTATGCAGAAAAACGTGCAGGCGGTGGTTATCGTGTTGTCGTGGCAATTGCAGATGTCAGTCATTATGTACGAATCGGTCAACCTTTGGATGATGAAGCTCAAGAACGCGGTACATCGGTATATTTCCCTCACTATGTATTGCCCATGTTGCCTGAAGCTTTGTCAAATGGGCTATGTTCGTTAAATCCACATGTTGATCGTTTATGTATGGTCTGTGATTTAAACTTGAGCCGTGCCGGTCGTGTGACTAAATTTGAATTCTATCCATCCGTCATGCATTCAAAAGCACGATTGACATATACTCAAGTTGCACAGTACCTAGACGGCGACAGCAACGCAATTCCTGAAGATCGAGATGTACGTAAATCAATTAACACGCTTTATCAATTGTATGAGACATTAAAAGGCTTACGTGCACAACGACATGCGATGGAATTTGAAACCGTTGAAACCTATATGACCTTTGATGAATTAGGTGGAATTAAAGAAATTCTTCCACGTACTCGAAATGTTGCACACAAACTGATTGAAGAATGTATGTTGCTCGCCAATGTTGCCGCAGCGGAATATTGTTTAAAAAATGATGTACCGATGTTATATCGCGTACATGAGGCACCAGAATTTTCTCGAATCCAGAAGGTCAAAGACTTTGTCAAATTACTGGGTCTTAAATTCCCTGATCAGCCGACACAAGCAGACTATCAAGCCGTGATTGAAGCCACCAAAGATCGTATTGATGCGCCAAGCATTCATGCGGTGTTGTTACGCTCAATGATGCAAGCTTTTTATGGACCAAAAAATGTTGGTCACTATGGCTTGGCTTATGAAGCTTATACGCATTTCACATCTCCAATTCGTCGCTATCCTGACCTGCTCTTACATCGTGCAATCAAAGCCAGTTTAACCAACAAAAAGTATCCACTTTCTGGTGCGGCATTAGATGATGCGGGTGAACATTTCTCGGCAACTGAACGTCGTGCAGATGAAGCATCTCGTTCTGTTACTTCATGGTTGAAATGTCACTATATGCAGCAACATTTGGGCGAAGAATTTGTCGGTACAATCAGTGCAACGGCTGAGTTTGGATTATTCATCACCTTAAAAGACTTGTATGTCGATGGTATGGTGCATGTGAGTCAGTTGGGCGATGACTATTTTGTTTATGATCAAATGAGCCAAACTTTAATTGGACAAAATCGTGGACAGGTTTTTGGTCTAGGCGATGAAGTGAAGATTAAGGTTGCTGGCGTCAATCTGGATGAGCGTAAGATTGATTTTGAGTTGCTGCAACAACTGTCTCATGCAGGTCGCGCGATTCGCAGTCGTGCCCCACGTGTTGCCAAACCAACCGCAAAAGAAGAAGTTTTCACTGAGCGTCCAAACAAGGTTAAATCTGAATCTGATCGTGCAAATGTCAGTGAAGATGGAGAACGTCCCATTCGCAAGAAAAAAGCCAAAGGAAAACCCAGCTCTTACAGTAAAAAATCTGGAAAAAGTGCTTCAACAAAGTCTGAGCCAAAGGCTAAAGATAAAGTGAAGAAAAAAGTAAAAAAGAAAAAGTCGAATGCGAAAGCAAAAGATGAATAATTTTGACTTACTGTAAAATCAGAGAGCTTCGGCTCTCTTTTTTTATAATTAGAGTTTTAAATTTGAATTTTTAAAATGGCATCCTCTTTGAGTAGCTTAACCAAATAATTTAAATCATCAATGCAATTAAAATTTAGCTCGGAACTTTTAAAATTCTTCCAAGTAATATTTAATGGTCTACAAATAGGTATTAAATTTTCTCCTGTTAAACAATTACTTAAAGCTGATGTGCTATATCCCATATAACCCAAAATGCCACAAACTTGTTCCCCAATATAACAATAAAGATCACTTTCCGAATATATGTAGTTTCCATCTAAAATAATATGGCTAACTTTTGAGATGTTTTCATTTATATATTGATTGCAAGTAACCTTATAAGCAACTTTTAACCAACATTCTTTTTCAAACCCATTCAACTCAAACCATTGTTTTATAAATATTTTATTTTCAGAGTATTTTTTTAAAAATTGATTTTGTTTTAAGAAAAATGCAGTTTTTTCATTTAATGATGGCTCCTCGAATTCTTCATCCCCACCATGAGCAAAGTCATAAACGATCAGATCAGAATTCGTATAATTAAACTCATAAGAAAAATGTAAATCGTTAGAAAATTCTTTATCACCTACACTCAATTCATACATCAAAACAAAGTAGAGATTGTCAATTTTTCTACGTCTTTTCAGTAAATGCAGCTCATCCATTTCATCTAAAATATTAGAATTTATGCAATTTTTAAAAAAAATTTGATTTCCTGTTAATTCAAATTCATAAACCTCTATCAAATAAATATGTTGCTCTTCTGGCTCTGGGTCCGGATCAAAACTTACTACTTTTAATAAATACTTTTCTTGTACCATTATGGATTTCCGTTATTTTATAATCTATCCATAGCAACTCAAATAACTCTAGCAATAATACTATGAAAATTAAAACCACCCTGTCACTTGCAACACTTTTACTCAGCAGTGTAGCTTCTGCTGAAACCATCACCTTTAAAACTCAAACTATTCCTTCAAAATACACAAACTTTTCAGGAACCATTCCTTTTATCCAAGGCAAAGGCTTTGAAAAAATCAATCAACAGATCCAGCAAGAACTTTTAGCAGATGAAACGTCTCGAATCGATTTTAGTTCAGAACCCCTTTATCAGGATCAAGATTATTTAAGCGTGCATATCCATTTGGAAGTTGAAGGCGGTCGAAGTTATTATCGTGAAAAATACTATGTGATCGATTTAAAAAACAAACAATTCGTGACCTTGCCACAAATACTCAAAAAATATCAGCTGTCAGCAAGCCAGATTTCAAGCGAAATTGCCAAGCAGCTTGATCCGTGTATTGAGCAACAAAAATCAGCAATCGCTGAGAATTGTGACAGCGCAGATCTGCAATATCTATATCGAGACTATGCAGAAGATCGAAAGATCATTGATCTAAAAAAAGCAGATGGTTTTTATCTGAACAAAGATATCTTAGGCATTAGTTTCGATGCTGGACCATTTTCTGTACCTTTTGAATACAACATCAAAACCAAACAGTTAGACTAAGCACTGTGTTAATTTTATTGTCATGCCTTGATTTCGCCGCTTAAAAGCCCTACATCTATCTATAACTTTAGAATTGATTTGGCATGAAGCACATGACTCTAGAAAAGGCAACTTTGCCCGTCCCTCAATTTGATCAAATCACCTTAGATCAACTCAAACAAAATATTGAGCAAGCCATTCAAAATGGTCAAAACTTTTTAAATGAATTGACCCAAGTTCCTGAAACAGTTCAACAACAACTTGCTGTGATTGAAACGGTAGATACACTTGAAAACAATATGAGTGAATCTTGGGGAATTTTGTCTCACCTTAACGCAGTGATGAATAACGCTGAAACACGTGAAGTGTATCAAGCATTATTACCAAGTCTCAGTGAATACTACACCCGGCTTGGTCAACATGTTGCTTTGTTCCAGACCTATCAAAATATACATGACAACTCTATTTTTGCTGACTTATCAGCAGCTCAACAAAGCGCCATTAAGCTCGCACTTCGAGATTTTAAACTCTCAGGTGTTGCACTGGAGGGTGAAGCGAAAAAGCGCTATGCCGAGATTTCAGCACGCTTATCACAGCTCTCCTCTGACTTTTCGAACCATGTTTTAGACTCAACCCAAGCTTATAGCAAAGTTTTAACGAAGGATCAGTTAAAAGGTTTACCGCAAAGTAGCATTGAATTGCTCAAACAATATGGACAACAACGCGAATTAGACCAACCTGTTGCAACTTTAGATATTCCATCTTATCTGGCGATCATGACCTATGCGGACGATCGGACCTTACGTGAAGAGCTTTACCATGCCTATGTAACACGTGCATCGGATCAAGCAGCCGACACCCAGTTTGACAATGCGCCTGTCATGGTTGAAATCCTAAGCTTACGTCAGGAGATGGCAAAGCTTCTAGGTTTTGATAATTATGCTGAATATTCACTTGCATCAAAAATGGCACCCGATGTTGCCACTGTAGAGCAATTTCTGGTTGATCTGGCGGAACATGCACGTACTCCAGCTTTAAAAGAAGTAGATGAACTCAAATCCATTGCTCAACAAGAGGGTATCGACGAACTGAAAGCCTGGGACAGTACCTATTATTCTGAAAAGCTTAAAGTTCAGCAGTTCAATCTTTCTCAAGAAGATTTAAAACCCTACTTCCCTGCGCCTAAAGTGATTCAAGGCTTATTCAGTGTAGTAAACCGCTTGTATGGAATCCAAGTGATTGAACGTGAAGCACCACTTTGGCATAAAGATGCACACTATTATGAACTAGAAGATCAAGGAACTGTGATTGGTGGATTCTATTTTGATCTTTATGCACGCAATGGTAAACGTGGTGGTGCATGGATGAGTGGCTTCCGTTCCCGCATGCAAACGCAAACCGGGCTACAAAAACCGATTTGCTACATGGTGGGAAATTTTACCCCACCAGTAGGCAATCAACCGGCATTATTAACACATGATGAAGTCAATACCTTATTCCATGAGTTTGGTCATGGTTTACATCATATGCTTACCGAAGTGGATAATATTGCAGTTGCAGGAACGCACGGTGTCGCTTGGGATGCTGTTGAATTGCCAAGCCAATTTATGGAGTTTTGGACTTGGGATCGCGAGAGTCTAGCTTTAATCAGTGAACATATCGAATCTAAAGAAACACTTCCAGACCATCTGCTTAAAGCACTGTTAGATGCACGTTTCTTCCAGTCCGGTATGCAAACTCTACGTCAAATCGAATTCGCCTTATTTGATTTAACCATTCACAAAATGACGCCTGCGCTCAATGCAGAACAGATTCAAGCCACTTTAGATGATATTCGCCATAAATATGCAGTTTTAGCAACTGCCCCTTATAACCGCTTCCAAAATGGATTCAGTCATATTTTTGCAGGTGGATATGCTGCAGGCTATTATTCCTACAAGTGGGCTGAGGTTTTAGCCAGTGATGCATTTGACCGTTTCGAAAATGAAGGCGTCTTTAATACCCAGACTGGACAGGAATTCCGTAAGGCAATCCTTGCAGTTGGCGGAAAAGATACAGCACTTGACGCATTTATCAATTTCCGTGGTCGTGAGCCGAAAATAGATGCATTATTGCGTCATCAAGGTTGGACGAACAGCTAAAAAAACGCTTAAACTAATGGTCAAAATTGTTTAAAGTGTGGTGGGTGTATGAATATTAAACGTCGTTTCATTGCTGGAGCAAAATGTCCGAAATGTGAAGCGATGGATCGTATTGTTATGCTCACCCAAGGCGATGCTGAATGGATTGAATGTATCGAGTGTGGCTACGCTGAAAATCGCCCTACGCAAGTAGATGCGCCTGAAGAAGCTGCCATACCTGATGAAGTAGGGGTAATTCAATTCAAGCCTCGTTCTTCGAAATAAATTGGATCTTATAAAATGTATCTAGAACAAAGAAATAATTCGAAATTGATGTGGATCATTGCGGGTGGCTTAATTGCGGTTATTTTATTAATCGCGGCTTTTTTCTGGTTGAATCATGCTTCTGAAACAACACAAAATAATGAACAGATCCACCAAGCTGCACCTGCTCCAAAAACACCCGCAGTTGCGCCTGCTATCCCCCAGCCTACTGAACAAAGTGCTGCTTCAGCGGTCAATGTGGAACTGGTAGATGAATCGATTTTAAAAGATAAAATTCCTGATAATGCCAGTCTAGCTAAAGAAGAAGTAGCTAAATTGCAAGACATTCAAAAACAGTTGGATGATCAACACGAGAATCTTAAAGCTCAACATGCGGATGCAGATCAATTGATTCAATTGAAAGAAGAGCAAATTAAATTACTAGAACAACAGCTTGCTGCTCAAAAGCAATAATGCGCTGTATTCATAAAAGCCTAAACAAACATGCTGTTTAGGCTTTTTTATAGTCAGTAGAAGATTTAAAGTGAATCTAGTGGTTGTTTATTCTGTTTACCCCACTGAATCGGTTTCTGCATCATTTGTGCCAATACAATTCCACATAAAGTTAGACCACCACCAATCAAATGAAAGATTTGTAAATGCTCACCCAGCAATACCACTGCAATCAAAGCAGTAAAAATCGGCAGTAAATTCATAAAAATACTATTTTTATTCGGTCCTAAATGCCTTACACCCTCAATCCATAAATAAGACAACAAAATGGACGAGAAAATGCTGGCATATAAAATTAAAGGAATAGTGTGTTGATTCAACTGCATCTGAGAGGCAGGTAAAAAAATAAAAAAAGGTAAGACATATATTATTGCGAAACTCGACATCACGAAATTCGCTTGCCACGCAGGGATCGGCATTTTCCAACGCTTTAGCAATACCCCGTATAGCGCATAACCGATTGATGCAATAAGCATCAACGCATCACCAAGATGCATGCCTTGGGTAAAAACCTGAGAAATATGTCCGTGGCTCAATAAATATAAAATGCCATAAAAAGACAATAAGCCTCCTATCACCAGACCATAACTGACCTGATCTTTCAAGATCCACGTACTTAAAATAATGGTCAATAAGGGAATCAGCGCCGTAACAATCGACATATTGGTTGCAGTGGTGGTAGCAGCAGCCTGATAGGATAAAAACTGGAATAATGAGACAGATAGAAAGCCACCTAAAGCCAAATGCTTCCAGTATTGAGCGATGACTTTACGATTTTTCCATGTGGGAATCAGGACAAAAGTACTCATAACAGCCAAGGCAAAAACTAAACGATAAAATGTAATCGCGACAGGTGAAATAGTATGACTGGCCATTTTGGACACGATGACATTTCCAGCCCAAAACAAAATGGCAAATAAGGGATAGAAATATGCTTTTTGAAACATAAGATTCTGCCTATACAGAAAGAATCAATCATGTTAAAAAATATTGATTTCGAGCTTATACGACAAAATGACAACAATCATCGGGAAAAGGACATTTTGATGGATGGTTAAATTTTAGGATGATAGAAATGAGGCAGAAATAAACTTGGAGAGATGGATTTGGGCAACAATTATGATCATGGATTTTTAGATTATCCTGTTTTTGCATTTACTGAAAATTATACCCATGGTCATGTAGAAGATTGGCACAGTCATGATCGGATTCAGCTTATTCATACCCTCACAGGGGTAATTCGAGTACAAACTACTGAGGGAACATGGATCACGCCTCCCGGACGTGGGGTATGGATTCCTGCCTATAAACTTCACGCTTTACATATCAGTGGTGATGTTCAAGCCTATGGCGTCCTGATCGAGTCTGATGCACGTGATCTATGGGTGAATCAATGTCGTGTCGTGAGTATTTCTCCATTACTCAAAGAATTGATTCGTCATGCTATGCAGATTCAAAGTCCAATTCAGCCAGAGAGCCGCGAACAAAGATTGCTTGAGCTCATTTTGGACGAAGTCGAACTGTTACATGTCCTGCCTTTTAATTTGCCTGAACCGCAGCAGATTAAACTGCAAAAGCTCTGCACTGCAATTAAAAATGATCTGGCTCAGGATTGGAGTTTAGAGCGTGCTGCAGCACTTTTACATATCAGCCCCAAAACACTTACACGACATTTTCAAAAAGAAACCCAAATGCATTTTAGTCATTGGGTTCGCCAAGCTCGCCTGATGCAGGCAATGATTGATCTCGCGATGAATAAGTCGATTTTCAATGTTGCTTTGGATTTGGGTTATGACAGTGCGAGTGCTTTTAGTGCCATGTTTAAACGAGAGACCAGCTTAACGCCCAGTGAATATATTCAACAGTTTCAGTCAGATTCAATCTAAACAGGGTCATCGAGTTTTTCTATATTCATAGACCTATAGATTACAGCGGTTAACCGATATTGGCTTTAACTTTCACTCCAATATCAGCACTTAAGGGCTGTGATTTCTCTCAATCATACACAACATCAAAAAAAGCGCCCTAAGGCGCTTTTTAAATTGTGAACATTACTTCGCACTATACCAATCAAATAGATTAAATAAGTAAGGTGCATAGGTTACGATCATTAAGGCGGAGAACAAGACCACGATTGGTAAAATCCAACGCTCATAACGATAGTAGAAGCTGGTGTATTTCGCTTTCGCTTCAGCATCAGCGGCGGCAACTTCAGCATCGCCTACCGAGAGCCTCGTCAGCAAATGATTCAGTGCAACTGGCGGAGTGACATAACCGAACTCGAATGCGACCAGTACAATCATCCAGAAGTGGATCGGATGGATACCATTGTCAAAAGCGACTGGTGCAATCGTTGCTGCAACAAGAATCACCGCACCAAATGGATCTGTTGTCATACCGATCATCGCAAGTAATAACGCCATAAAGCCAAGCGTTACCAAGATACTGCCCAGATGGGTTGGAACCATGGTCACGATTTCGCTACGTTCAATCAAACCACCCACACTTGCAGACAATGCCATCAGGATAATCAGCGCACCAATATGTCCTACGCTCTCAGAGGTGGCAAAACGAATCGCACTACGGAAACCGCGCTTAGTTTCTGCGGTATCCCCGTGCTCACGTAAATACTCTGAGTTCTTTTCATGTTCCAGTGCAAGTGCTTTATTTGGATTTTCCGGAATAGGTAATTTATTGCCAAATAATTTATCAAACAGGATAAATGCCAACAGCATGATTGGAAGAATGACAGGTGCAGTAAACTCATCCATTTGCGTATCCAGACCATACTTATAGAAGCCGATCACGACAGCAACAACCAGAATGTATGGAATCACAGGTAAAAATGCACGCAACATACCTGGAACTGCAACTTTGGGTGAGTTAATGCGGAATTTATTTTCAGCAAGGAACAATGACACCCCGAGGAAAATAAACGCAGTTAACCAGAATACATAGATCCCGTGATCAAATAGCTCATCAGAAGTGACATGGCGACTGTCAAGCATTGAAATTAAAATCACCAATAGACATGGACGTAGTACCACACCCAATGAACCAGACATTGCTGAAACAGCCAATGCATACTGACGACGTGCACCAGAATTCCATACTTCTTTATAAATGATCGCACCCGCAGCAACAACGAAGATACCTGATGCACCCGTATAAGCTGTAGGAATTGCAGCACCAATCAAAATAATCCAAGTCAATGTTTCCGGAGCCAAGTTCCAAGGACGCAAAATCGCCAAGAACAAATCCATGACTCGGGTTTGAGTCAGCAACATCCCAGCCCAAATGAACAGCGCTAAGTTTAAGAATATATTCGAGAACTCAGTCAATAAGCCAAGGTAAATCCCCTGTCCCATTGGATAGTCCATAAAGAAAGTAAAGGCAATACCCGTTACAATCGCCATAAAGGCATATAAAGGAATACTGAGAAGTGCTAGTCCAAAATTTCCACCTTCTTCGGCTGTTTCAGGTGTGCGGAATAATTTATAGAGGCTGATCACGGTCAAGACGCTAAATAAAATCATCCATAACCAATATACCCCTATGGTCTCCAGTGTTGATTCTACACCTGAGTTCTGTACTGAACGATACTGACTAATGACGGAGAAACTGAGCAGCGCATTACCAAGTACCATCGCAACGTTATAAACTTTAAAATCAAGTTTAGTACGTGCAGGACGTAAACCAATATGATGCATTTTTAATGATGCTGTAATTGCTGCAATCACCACCATTAAAATTAAAATCAGGACGCGATGTTCAGAACCCCACTTCAGCACCCAGAAAAAGCCTGTTTCCATTGAACGATACGTACGAATGGATGGATGATCTTCCATATGCTTCATTGATTTATCGTAGAAAGCATATTTTTGTTCACAGTCCTTCTGTGCTGAAACAAATGACGCTCGGACATCCGCCTCAGGTGTTAACCCGAAAAATGCAGCATCAGGATCGCTGGCTTCCTGTTGCATTTTTTCTTTTACGAGTTTGTCGATGTCCAGATTGCGATCACATGAGGGTTGTTTGGGTTCGGCACGTAAAAATGAATATTGCATTCCAATTTTTTCGTCGCCATACAAGCGTTCGCCTAGGCGGAGCATTTGCCCATGGATCATATCCCCTGTCCCAATAATCAAGGTCAGCAGGAGTAGAATAAGGATGGAAAAGGTTGAGAACCACTCATTCCAGAGATAACTGAGTAGACCTAATCCCGATCTATTATTTACAGGTTCTTGCATTGTTATTCCAGTTTTATAACCACTATGCAATTGCTTGCATAACTTATCTTTATTATTAGGTCAGAGGTAAAATCCTTTACCAATACCCATTCCTATCGGTACATCTTAAATTTGCCGTAATTTTGCTAGAAAAAACATGACAAAGATTAATTTTTTTGGCGACCTTTTTGTCAACTCACCTCTAAATTTATAATTTAATATGAACAAAAATCAGTGTTTATCTATTATTCTTACTAAAATACTCTGAATAATTGAAGAATCAAGAACAAACGCAGGTCAAAATCAATCAATTGTAAGAAGTTAATTTTTTTAATTTTCTGGTTCTCTTGCAATATCACTTATTGTTTAAAGCATTGAAATTGAAAACCAAAGTTAAAATTGAGCAAATACTGCCAAAAATGACACCAAGTAAATGTGCTTGCGTCAATACAGGATGACCAATCAACTGTTCTGTTTGCAGAGCACCAAAACGATATTCCCAAGCAATTTTTCCAAGTATGAGTAAAAGTAGCAACCCGGCAAATTTACGTTCCTGTGGTTGTTTCAAGCTCACAATTGCACAAAAAATAAATAGACCATGCAATACCCCCGATAAGCCAGCATAAGCAAAAATCTGTGGATAAAACAGATAGAAACAAAGACTGAGCAAAGGCGATAAAACCAGCAGCAACAGAATTAAAACTTTTTGCTGGATATTAGGAAATAATAACGGAAGACATACCAATGCCAACACATTTAAACTGTAGTGAATCCACCCCACATGTACCCAATGCCCTGTCCACCAACGCCAAGGTTGAGTCAGAAATAAGTCTGATTGATAAATCAGGGTATTTTGAAAAAGCTGTAGTACTGCAAAGAAAATGCTGCTTAAACCAATAAACCAAAGATTCTGATCATGCTTCTGTTGGATCATGCGACACCATAAAAAAGAAGAGCTATTGCTCTTCTTTGATTCTAACCAATCTATTCATCAGAAAGAAAATGAATATTATGGATTATTTACAGGTTCTTCTGCCGGTGCAGCAGGTTCTTCTGTAGGTGCAGGCAAGTCATTGAATAACTCGTCGTCACCAGAAGAAGCTTGTTCATCCCAGAAAGTAGACATACCGTCATCAGGTGCACGTACGCCTGTATTTTCAGTCCAGTAACGGTCTGCGATACCTTGAATCATCTGCCCCGCCATACCATCTAACAATCTAAACTCAGGGTTTACAGGCTTATCCTCTGCACGAGATGCAGCATAGGCTTTTAATGCAGATCGCAATTTTGCATCATCACCACTGGCTTGTGCTGCTACAGCATTCATGGCAAATGCCAAACGCACACCTTTTTGTTCTGCAATTTGCATAGACTGTTGTAAAGTTTGTGTCGGATCTGGCTTGCCATCCCCTGCACCTGGTAACAATATCCAAATTACAGCGCGTGTTGCCATTGGCGCTCCCCAGAATTTGTTATTGTCCAAACAGGTCATACCACGTTCAACAATCGCAGCAATATCCTTGGGTACATTCACTGCACCGCCAGAATTAATATCATTGGTCATTGCCTGCAAGCCACTCAGCAAACCAATCAGATAAATAGTTTGATCTAAGTCCTTACGCATGGTTGGACAAGAGTCACCCAAGGTATATTTATATTTGGCTTGCCAGCGTTCTGCAAATAGCTGATAACCGGTGTATTGACGTTCAGCCGCCAGTGCCGCCCAGCGCTTTTGCTCTACCCGCGCATCTTGAGCTTCTGTGACTTTACCGTCTTTGGAAGCACGTAAATATCTGAGTTCAGCATCCAAGGCGCGATTTTCAGCACACATTCCCGCAGCGGAATACAGTAACACTGCCATACGGGTTGGATCAGCTCCCATATCTTTAGTTGCCATGATTGCCGGGGTTAATGCATTGCCAGAATTACATGCCATATCAGTATCGTTACCTGCCAAAATTGGCGGCACAATATGTTTCTCACTAAATCCAAGCGCGACATTGGCACCAGATTTAACGACATATGAGCATCCTGATAATACAGACGAAGCAATCACTGCGGTCAGCATCAATTGACCAAATTTATGGGCCTTAGACATACTCCTGTCCTCTATATAATTGTGTTTATATCCTTTTTAAATAACAATATCAGATGCATTCTCTGAATAAAAGAGTAATTGCTCTAATTCTATCTGAACAATTTGACAGACTTCATTGTGCATTCAATTGACCTGATCTTTTTTTTATAGAAATTTTAGGCAAAAAAAAGTAGCATTGCGACGGTTCAGCACATGCTACTTATTAAAAGGTAAACTCTATTGAGAGAGCTTATTGGTTTTAAATTTACTCGCGTTAACTTTGTTATCGTGAGCCTTTTCAATCTGTTCCCTCAGCACAGTTCCTAGTCTTCCAAATATAATTGCAAGCAAAATTGCAACCACTAGGAACCAAAACGTATGAATTTCACCCATTTGGAAATTCCTCCTCGCTGTTGGTATTTTTAATTTACAGGTAGAATCATGTTTTTTCAGAGATAATTGTCAGACAATTGCTGGATTGCGCATTTTTTTATCCTTTTGGTCTAACAATGTGAACCAGATTGCTATTTTTTTTATTAAGAAATTGTTTTGTCGAGATTAAATTTAGTTTTAAAAGTTTATGTTTGTTAGACAATTATTGAAGTTTAGTGCGAGAT
Source organism: Acinetobacter baumannii (assembly GCF_016508585.1). GTDB lineage: Bacteria > Pseudomonadota > Gammaproteobacteria > Pseudomonadales > Moraxellaceae > Acinetobacter > Acinetobacter nematophilus. The sequence continues at coordinate 86,464 of NZ_JADVOP010000009.1, read as the reverse complement.
TTTAAAGATTTCCATGCCAAAGTGCTCATTTGATCTTGCCAAACAATTAAATTCGAATGCTTTTTTCCATTGAAATACACCACAACATAAAAACCATGATCAATCATTTGTTTGATCTGAACATGCTGTACTTTTTGTAAATCCGTATACTGGATTACCCATTCAGCCAAGTCCAATTGCGCTAAAATTTTTACCTGCTGACGATTTCTCAACCCTTTTAGACTGATCAATCCCAACAACAGTAACAACAGACTCAGCCAGATATTCAAAATTTTCAGCCACAAAATAAACATGAATGCTAAGCATAAAAGCTGAAAACCCAGTGCAATCCGACTGGGTTTTAATTCATATTGCCGATGCTGAGTTGATTCAGCCATGAATATAATGTTTTAACTTATTAATCAATGCTCTTAACTCTGGACGTGGAGGTTCCGAAACCTCCATAAACCAATCCAACAAGTCTGGATCTTCTTGATCGACCAATTCTTTAAATAAGGCTTTTTCCTGGGCATCCGCTTGTAAATAATATTGTTTTACATAAGGGTCAAAATAAACATCGATCTCTTTAAGACCACGACGTGCGCGATAAATCACTTTACGTTCTTCTAAACTCATCTCTTCTGACATTCTTTATCCCCCAATGATTCAGTTCTGGCTTAGTTTACCTTATTCACCATTAATTTCGCGCTAAATTCTTTGAAATGACCAAATTCATCATTTAAAAATAAGTTTTGAGCATTCATCTCATTGCGGCAATTCATCAATTCACCTAATTTTTACTCACTAAAACTCATATGGATATTATAAAAATGCAATCAGGTGCAATTCGACCTCTAAGCAATATGTTACCACGCCAATTATTTAATTCAGATCACGAAGCTTTTCGTGAAACTGTACGAAAATTCTATGAAAAAGAAGTTGTACCGAATATTGCAAAGTATGAGCAACAGCAACATGTCGATCGTGACTTGTGGAACAAGGCTGGCGAACTGGGTCTGCTCTGCGCAACCATGCCTGAAGAATATGGCGGTTACGGTGTAGATCGCCTCTACAGTATGATTTTAATTGAAGAACAAGCCTATGCGATGGATTCTTCAACAGGTTTTTCTCTGCATTCAGATATTGTTGCAAACTATATCAATAATTTTGGCAACGAATCCCAAAAGAAACATTGGTTGCCTAAAATGGCGTCTGGTGAGACGGTGACTGCGATTGCAATGACTGAACCGGGTACAGGATCTGACTTACAAGGGGTTCGCACAACAGCAGTTCTGGACGGTGATGAATATGTCATCAATGGATCCAAGATCTTTATTACCAACGGCTATCTTTGCGATATGGCGATTGTGGTCTGTAAAACAGGCAATTCAGATAAAGGTTCGGCAAACCTGTCCTTAATTATCGTTGAAGCAGACCGTGCTGGATTTACCAAAGGTAAGCCGCTCAATAAAATCGGAATGAAAGGTCAAGACACTTGTGAACTGTTCTTTGAAGATGTCCGAGTACCGAAAGAAAATCTTTTGGGTATGGAAGGTATGGGCTTCATCATGCTGATGAAAGAGTTGGCATGGGAACGTATGTTGGTTGCTATTATCTGTCAGGCAGGTGCAGAAGCAGCACTGGCACACACTGTTCAATATACCAAAGATCGTAAGGCCTTTGGTAAACCGATTGGTGCATTTCAAAATACACGTTTCAAACTTGCAGAAATGCGTACAGAAATTGATTTCTGCCGTGCTTATCTTGATCGTTGCATGGAATTACAACTTGAAGGAAGTTTGGGGGTTGATGCTGCCGCAGCTGCAAAATATAAAATTTCCGAACTCTTTTCAAATGTTGTTGATGAATGTCTACAATTGCATGGCGGTTATGGCTACATGATGGAATATCCAATTGCTCGAGCCTATATTGATAATCGCGCCAATCGAATTTATGCAGGAACCAATGAAATTATGAAAGAACTCATTTCACGTTCCTTATAATTTAAATGGTTTGATCAAGGAGCTTCGGCTCCTTTTTTATTTTCAATTCAATAGATTCATGCACTACACCATTAAAGACTATTCAGCATTGATTGTTCACTGAAAAAAGATTCAATTAAAAAAACCTGCTGGAAATATTTTCCCTAACATGAAAAAAGGAGCGTTGGCTCCTTTTTAGTTGCTTCATACAAACTTAAAACAGATTCAATCAAGAAACCAGTTTAGGCTTTTTTTTGACTTCCGCTTCACGTTTATGGAATTTTAAAACCCCATCATCAAACTTGGCATTTTTAAGTTCTTTACGATCTGCAAGATAGTTATTCGTTACTTTCCAAGGTGCATGTTTCCCCTGTTTTGGCATTACGTCAGCAGCACGAGCAATATAGCCTGAACTTAAGCTACCCATCACGGTATCTTCCATTAACTCTGTTGCATCACCTTGAGGAATAACTTCATCGTAGCCTTTGTTGTCCATATAGTTAAGTAGTCGGCATATATATTCACCAGCAATATCCACTTTAAGTGTCCAGGAAGCGTTAATATAACCAATGATCATTGCCATATTCGGTACATCACTGACCATTACGCCCTGATAAAGCATGTGCTGTGAAGTATTCAATGGTTTGCCATCGAGTGTCGCTTTGATGCCGCCTAGAATCTGAATATCCAGACCTGTCGCAGATACAATAATGTCAGCATCTAAATGCTTACCTGATTTTAACTGAATACCCGTTTCAGTGATTTTCTCAATATGGTCTGTTTCCACACTGGCTTTGCCAGAACGTAGAATTTTAAATAGATCCCCATCTGGAACCACACATAAACGCTGATCCCAAGGATTATAGCTAGGGGTAAAATGTTTCATATCCACTTTACCTTTTAACTGCATTTCAATGGATTTGAGCAAGAACTTACGGAGTAATTTTGGCTGCTTTTGGGCAAGTGCATAAATTCCACGCTGCATCCCGATATTACGTGCACGGGTCAGTTTATAGGCAACATCTTCAGGTAATACTTTACGCATTTTGTCATAGACAAAATCAATCGATGGAATAGAAGCAATATAGGTTGGTGAGCGTTGTAACATGGTTACATGACCCGCTCCGCCTTTTGACATTGCAGGAACAAGCGTGATCGCTGTGGCACCACTGCCGATAATCACCACTTTTTTGCCTGTGTAATCTAGGTTTTCTGGCCAGAACTGTGGATTCACAAACTCGCCTTTAAAATCATTTTTACCTGGATAATCGGGTTGATAACCTTGATCGTAATTGTAATAACCCGTACACCCTACAACAAAATTGGCAACCCAAGTTTGTAACTTTTGATTTTCATCTTCTATTTCCACAACCCATTTTTTGATTGAAGAATCATAGTTGGCAGTACGGACACGATGATTAAAATGAATTTTATCTTTTAACTTAAACTCGTCGACCACCTCAGCAACATAGCCTTTAATCGAAGCACCATCTGCTAAGACATTGGCTTTCTGCCAAGGCTTGAAATTAAAGCCAAATGTAGACATATCAGAGTCAGAACGAATGCCGGGATACTTAAATAAATCCCAAGTACCGCCAAAACTGGCACGACGTTCAATAATTTCAAATGAACGTTGTGGCGAGTTTTTAGAAAGATGTGCAGCAACACCGATACCAGAGATCCCTGCGCCTACGATAAGAATATCAACTTGCTTTTCCATGTTCTTTTTATAACCTTTTTAAGAGTACATTTTTATTAAAGCATAAATTTGACAATACGCAATGTCAAGTTTGAATTTTTATGACGAAATTCATGTCAATTGAGGACAAATTTAAAAAATTGTCTAACAATACAGGCACAAAAAAAGGTCGGTGAAACACCGACCTTTTTCGAACAACCGATTGTTCTATGACGTAAGTAATTAGTTTACTTCACGATCCACAAGCTCTACATAAGCCATCGGCGCAGCATCACCTGCACGGAAACCAGCTTTAAGAACACGTAGATAACCGCCGTTACGTTCTTTGTAACGAGGGCCAAGAACGGTAAATAATTTACCAACTGTTGCTGCTGAACGAGTACGAGCAAACGCTAAACGACGGTTTGCTACAGTATCGTTTTTAGCTAAAGTGATTAAAGGCTCAGCTACACGACGTAACTCTTTTGCTTTAGGCACAGTCGTTTTAATTAACTCGTGCTCAAACAATGAATTCGCCATGTTTTGGAACATCGCTTTACGATGGCTGCTGGTACGGCCTAATTTCACACCACTATTACGATGACGCATGGTGATAGTCCTACTTAATTAACGGCTACGATAGGCGAAACGATCGTCCATACGGAGACTAGCTGGTGGCCAGTTCTCTAAACGCATGCCGAGCTGTAAGCCCTTAGAAGCCAGAACATCTTTGATCTCAGTAAGCGATTTTTTACCCAGGTTAGGAGTTTTAAGCAACTCAACCTCAGTACGCTGTACTAGATCACCAATGTAGTAAATATTTTCTGCTTTCAAACAGTTAGCAGAACGAACAGTAAGCTCTAGATCATCAACTGGACGAAGCAAGATTGGGTCAACTTCTTCACGTGGCTCTTGAGCAACTGGAGCCTGATCTTTCTGAAGATCAACAAAAATTGCAATTTGTTGTTGCAAGATTGTTGCCGCTTTGCGGATCGCTTCTTCAGGATCGACTGTTCCATTTGTTTCAAGATCAATGATGAGCTTATCAAGGTCAGTACGTTGTTCTACACGAGCATTTTCTACTGTGTAAGACACACGTTTGATTGGGCTATAAGAAGCATCTAACTGTAGACGACCTACAGGACGCGTTTCACCTTCAGGGAAACGTGAGTCAGAAGTTTCATAACCACGACCTTGAGAAACTTTCAAGCGCATTTTTAATGAGCCTGAAGCACTTAAAGTACCGATCAAATGTTCAGGGTTAACCACTTCAACATTATGCGGTAAGCGAAGATCTGCAGCAGTTACATCGCCAGGACCTTGCTTTTCCAATGTTAAATATGCTTCGTTTTGATCGAACAGCTTAATAGACAATCCTTTTAGGTTCAGCAAGAGCTCGACGATGTCCTGCTGCAAGCCTTCTAAAGTACTGTACTCGTGCTCGACACCCTCTATTTCAACTTCTACCACAGCAGCGCCAGGTAAAGAAGACAATAGGATGCGACGTAAAGCATTACCAAGAGTATGACCGAAGCCACGCTCTAATGGTTCAAGAATCACTTTTGCCGAGGTCCCGCTTGCCGCTTCGACCTTGATCGCTTGCGGAGTTAGAAACTCGTTTGCAGTACGCGTCATTATTGCTACCTCAAGGATTATTTAGAATACAATTCTACAATCAAGCTTTCGTTGATTTCAGCAGGTAAATCAGAACGATCAGGTGCAGCTTTAAATGTACCTTCAAGTTTTGAATGATCTACGTCAATCCAAGCAGCTGTGCCACGTTGAGCAGCCAATTCAATTGCGTTTTTAATACGTAATTGTTGTTTAGCGCTTTCGTGAACTGCAATCACGTCACCCGCTTTAACTTGAATAGACGCGATGTTAACGCGACGACCATTTAAAGTGATTGAACGGTGAGATACCAGCTGACGAGCTTCTGCACGTGTAGAACCAAAACCCATGCGATAAACAACGTTATCGAGGCGGCTTTCAAGCAATTTCAACAAGTTTTCACCAGTTGCGCCTTTAACACGAGCAGCTTCTTTGTAGTAATTACTAAATTGACGCTCTAAAACACCGTACATACGACGTACTTTTTGTTTTTCACGTAATTGTAGTGAATACTCAGATTGTTTAGCACGGCTTTGGCCATGTTGACCAGGAGCTTTAGCAGATTTTTTTGTTTTGACGTCAAAAGGTTTAACGCCAGATTTTAATTGCAGGTCTGTCCCTTCGCGGCGAGAGAGTTTGCATTTTGGACCAATATAACGAGCCATGAATGTTTCTCCTTACACGCGACGTTTTTTAGGTGGACGGCAACCGTTGTGCGGAATCGGAGTCACATCGGTAATGCTGTTAATTTTATAACCCACTGCACCTAATGCACGAACCGCAGATTCACGACCTGGACCAGGACCTTTAACAAGGACGTCCAAGTTTTTCAAACCGTAATCTAAAGCAGCTTTACCAGCAACTTCAGCAGCTACCTGAGCAGCAAACGGAGTTGATTTACGTGATCCACGGAAGCCTTGTCCACCTGAAGTAGCCCAAGCCAATGCATTACCTTGACGATCAGTAATCGTAACAATGGTGTTATTAAAAGAAGCGTGAATGTGTGCAACACCTTCAGAGACGGTACGAGTGACCTTCTTGCGTGTGCGAGTATCTTTAGCCATCTTTTAGCTTCCAGAAATCTTATTTCTTAATAGGTTTGCGCGGACCTTTACGGGTACGTGCGTTAGTTTTGGTGCGTTGTCCACGAACAGGCAAGCCGCGACGATGACGAAGACCGCGATAGCAGCCTAAATCCATTAAACGTTTAATGTTCATGGAAATTTCGCGACGTAAGTCACCTTCGGTAGGAACCTTAGCAACTTCAGCACGAATCGCATCAAGCTGAGCGTCATCTAATTCACGGATTTTAGTCGTAGTTGCAATACCAGCAGCAGCTAAGATGCTCTTAGCAGTGTGGCGACCAATACCAAAAATATACGTGAGAGAGATAACAGCATGCTTGTTATCCGGAATGTTTACACCGGCAATACGAGCCATTCAAATTTCTCCAAAAAGGCAGTAGAGATAATCAACCGCCCCACAAAAATCTTGAGGGGCGGATAATAACCTAATTAGCCTACTGAAATCAACAGGTCTTAATTAAATTAACCTTGACGCTGCTTATGACGAGGTTCTGCGCTGCAAATTACGCGAATAACCCCATTACGACGGATAACTTTACAGCTACCACAAATTTTCTTTACAGAAGCTTGTACTTTCATGATGAAACCTTCTAAGTGCGCTTATCCCTTAGGATGAGCAGTCGTTTTTCTCATTAACGATTGATTGTCATACTGATGCGAAGTCAGATGGGCTTGAAGCTGAGCCATAAAGTCCATCACAACAACAACCACGATAAGCAATGAGGTACCACCCAAATGGAATGGAATACCGAAAGAGCTTTGTAAAATCATCGGCATTAAACAGATGACCGTGATATAAATTGCACCAATAAACGTCAAACGATTAAGAATATGATCTAAGTAACGAGCAGTTTGCTCACCTGGGCGAATACCAGGTACGTAAGCTCCACTGCGTTTCAAGTTCTCTGATACTTCTTTCGGGCTAAATACAAGCGCCGTGTAGAAATAACAGAAAAAGATAATTAACGCACCGAAGAGCACTAAATACAACGGTTGTCCAGGCGATAATACCAATGCCAAATCTTGTAGGCTACGTTTTACAATTCCTGCATTTGGATCAGCACTGCCTAACCATTGTCCTAAACTTGCAGGGAACAACAATAACGAACTTGCGAAAATTGCTGGAATTACCCCTGCCATGTTGATTTTCAATGGCAAATGCGTTTGCTGTGCAGTAAATACACGACGACCTTGCTGTTTTTGTGCATAGTTTACAGGTATGCGACGTTGTGCTTTCTCAATAAACACGATTGCGGCTAACACAGCAACTGATAGCAATCCAAATACAGCCAGACCAATAAGACTGGATTGACCATTATCTACCGAAGTAAATGCTTGAATCACTAAGTTGGGTAAACCAGCAACAATACCTGCAAAGATAATCATTGAGATACCGTTACCGACACCACGCTCAGTAATCTGCTCACCTAACCACATTAGGAACATAGTACCTGCAACTAACGATGTTAGCGCCGGAACGTAAAAAGCCAGCCCTGACGTCAAAGTAATTCCCTGACTGATCAGACCAGCACACATCCCGATACCTTGAACCAATGCAAGTATTAAAGTGCCGTAACGCGTATATTGATTAATCTTACGCTTACCTTGCTCGCCTTCTTTCTTCAATGCTTCTAACGAAGGAACCACTGTTGACATTAACTGCACAATAATAGATGCAGAAATGTATGGCATGATCCCCAACGCAAGAATGGACATTCGTTCTAATGCTCCACCCGAGAACATATTAAACAAACCTAAGAAAGTACCTTCATTAGCTTTGAAAAAACGTTCTAGAGCAACATTATCAATACCTGGCAGCGGAATATGCGCTCCTAGTCGAAAGACCACCAATGCGCCAATCAAGAACATTAATCGGCGAATAATTTCACGGTATTTCACATGAAATGGTTGACCTTTCATCATGTTAACATGACCTGTAGAACTAGGAGACATAGTCACTCGCGATTACTCCTCGACTTTACCGCCAGCAGCTTCAACAGCAGCTTTAGCGCCTTTAGTCAATGCAACACCTTGAACAGTGAATGCACGAGTGATTTCACCAGAAAGAACGACACGAGCACGCAACATATCTTTACGTACTACATTCGCAGCTTTCAAAGTTTCAAGTGAAACGATATCACCTTCAACTTTAGCAAGTTCAGACAAACGTACTTCAGCAGTTTTCAAAGCCAATTGGCTTGTGAAACCGAATTTAGGTAAACGACGATATAACGCAGTTTGACCACCTTCAAAGCCTGGACGAACGCCACCACTTTTACGTGATTTTTGACCTTTGACACCACGGCCACCAGTCTTACCAACGCCAGAACCGATACCACGGCCTAAACGACGGTTTTCACGTTTTGCACCTTCAGCAGGTGCAAGCTCATTTAAACGCAGAGTCATGGCTTATTCCTCTACACTAACCATATAGTAGACTTTGTTGATCATACCACGGTTAGAAGGAGTATCTACCACTTCTACTGTATGACCAATACGACGCAGACCTAAACCTTGTAGGCAAAGTTTGTGATTTTTCAAACGATGCGAAGAAGACTTAGTCTGGGTAACTTTAATCGTTTTCATGATTGATTACCCTAAAATTTGTTCTACTGAAAGACCACGTTTCGCAGCAACTTTCTCAGGAGAAGTCATATCACGCAAACCGTTAAAAGTCGCGTTTACAACGTTAGCTGCGTTAGTAGAACCATAGCACTTCGTCAATACGTTACGTACACCAGCAGCTTCTAAAACCGCACGCATAGAACCACCAGCGATTACGCCAGTACCTTCTGATGCAGGTTGCATGTAAACACGGCTAGCGCCATGACGAGCATTAATAGGATGTTGTACAGTACCATCAACAAGATCAACAGTGATCATGTTGCGGCGTGCAGCTTCAAGTGCTTTAGAAATAGCAGCTGGAACTTCACGCGCTTTACCGCGACCAAAACCTACACGACCATTACCATCACCCACAACAGTTAATGCTGTGAAAGAGAAGATACGACCGCCCTTAACAACTTTGGCTACACGATCAACGGCAACCAGCTTTTCAACAAGACCTTCGTTTTGTTCAACTTTAGCCATGATTAGAACTCCAAGCCGTTTTCACGAGCAGCATCAGCCAAGGCTTTGATACGACCATGATATTTAAAACCAGAACGGTCAAATGCAACTTTAGTTACACCAGCAGCTTTTGCACGTTCTGCGATTAAAGCACCTACTTTAGTAGCTGAATCTACATTACCAGTAGTTCCGCTACGTAAAGATGCATCCAAAGTAGAAGCTTGCGCTAATACTTTGCCACCATCTGCAGAAATAACTTGAGCATAGATGTGACGCGGCGTGCGGTTTACACACAAGCGAGTCGCACCCAATGCACGAATGTGCAAGCGTGTGCTTTTCGCACGACGCAAACGGGATTGTTTCTTTTCGTTCATAAGAACCTCGCGCCTTATTTCTTCTTAGCTTCTTTACGAAGAACAACTTCGTCAGAATAACGAACACCTTTACCTTTATAAGGCTCTGGTGGACGGTAACCACGGATTTCTGCAGCAACTTGACCTAACAATTGTTTGTTAGCTGATTTCAAAATGATTTCAGTAGCAGTAGGAGTTTCAGCAGTTACACCTTCTGGAAGAGCGTAATCGATTGGATGAGAATAACCAAGGTTAAGGTTAACAACAGTACCTTTAACCGCAGCTTTATAACCAACACCGATCAGTTGTAACTTACGTTCGAAGCCTTCGTTAACACCTTTTACAAGGTTATTAAGAACAGCGCGAGCAGTACCAGCTTGCATCCAAGAATCACGAGATTCTTTAACTGGAGCAATATGAAGTTGACCTTCTTCCTGTTTAAGCTCGACCAGCGCATGCAGGTTGAAAGACAACGTACCTTTGCTGCCTTTCACTTCGACCTGCCGGCCGTTCTGAGTAACTGCTACACCGTTAGGTACAGTTACTGGGGCTTTAGCCACACGAGACATGAGGAATCACCTATTAAGAAACAAAAGCAATAACTTCACCACCAACGCCTGCAGCACGTGCAGCGCGATCAGTCATGATGCCTTTGCTTGTAGAAACAATTGCAATACCTAAACCTTGCTTAACGCTCGGAAGTGCATCTTTACCGCGATACTGACGTAGACCTGGACGGCTTACACGTTTCACAGTTTCGATAACTGGTTTGCCTTCAAAATATTTTAAAGTAATTGTCAAAGTAGCTTTGCCTTCAAGATCAGCAACTTCTACATTTGAAATGTAACCTTCTTGTTGAAGTACGTTTGCAATTGCAACTTTCAACTTAGAATTAGGCATAGAAACAGTTTGTTTCTTTGCCATTTGTGCGTTACGAACACGTGTTAGCATGTCGGCAACGGTATCTTGCATACTCATTTATAGTCGCTCCTTACCAGCTTGCCTTAACAACGCCCGGTACATCACCTTGCATTACTGTGTCACGTAATTTGTTACGGCTTAAGCCGAACTTACGGAAGTAACCATGAGGACGACCAGTTAAACCACAACGGTTACGCAGACGTACTGGAGACGCATTACGTGGTAATGCTTGTAACTTCATCATCGCTTCGAAACGCTCTTCATCAGAAGCATTTACGTTTGCAATCGTAGCTTTTAATTCAGCACGTTTAGCAGCGTATTTAGCAACTGTAGTTTCGCGTTTCAATTCGCGATTAATCATACTTTTCTTAGCCATATCGACCTCTTATTTGAACGGGAAGCCGAATGCACGGATTAGCGCACGGCCTTCGTCATCAGTACGAGCAGTCGTAGTGATAGTAATATCCATACCACGAATACGATCGATCTTATCAAAATCGATTTCAGGGAACATAATTTGTTCCTTGAGACCCATTGAATAATTACCACGACCATCGAATGATTTCGCAGAAAAACCGCGGAAGTCACGAATACGAGGGATCGCGATAGAGATCAAACGGTCTAAGAATTCGTACATTTGTTCGCCGCGTAAAGTTACTTTACAACCAATCGGCCAACCATCACGGATTTTAAAACCAGCGATTGATTTGCGCGCTAATGTAAGCACTGGTTTTTGACCAGCAATAGCTTGCATATCCGCCAAAGCGCCATCTAACAATTTCTTGTCAGCTGAAGCCGCACCAACACCCATGTTGATGGTGATTTTAGTGATGCGAGGAATCTCCATCACATTACCCAAACCAAGTTCTTCTTTCAACTTAGCTCGGATTTCGTCGTTATAACGTGTTTTAAGTCTGGCCATAGCCTATTTCAACCTATTACTTCGCTACCGCCACTGATTCACCATTTGATTTGTAAACGCGAGTTTTCACGCCTTCAATCACTTGGTAACCAACACGGTCAGCCTTTTGGGTTGCAGCATTAAAAATTGCCACGTTTGAAATATGAAGCGAAGCTTCTTGTGTAACGATAGCGCCTTCAGCACCTGTTGCACGGTTCGGCTTTTGATGCTTCTTAACTAAATTAAGGCCTTCAACCTTAACTTGGTCATTTGAAACAGACAAAACAGTACCTTGTTTGCCTTTTTCTTTACCTGCGATCACGATTACTTGATCGCCTTTTCTAATCTTAGCCATGATTGCCTCTATTATAGAACTTCAGGAGCCAATGAAATGATTTTCATGAACTGTTCAGTACGAAGTTCACGAGTCACTGGTCCGAAAATACGAGTGGCAATCGGAGCCTTGTTGTTGTTCAAGATAACTGCAGCATTATCATCGAAACGGATCACAGAACCGTCTGGACGACGAATACCGAATTTAGTACGAACCACAACTGCATTCATCACGTCACCTTTTTTAACACGGCCACGTGGAATTGCTTCTTTTACAGTAACTTTAATAATGTCGCCAACAGAAGCATAACGACGATGTGAACCACCAAGTACTTTAATACATTGTACGCGGCGAGCACCACTGTTGTCTGCTACGTCTAGCATACTTTCGGTCTGAATCATTGCCCTACTCCAAAACCGAGCATCACCGGTCGCAATTTCGAAAGGCTCAAAGAGTACTCGAAATTGACCGATGATGCAACAAGAACGTCTAATTACTCAGCAGCTGCTTCAATAACTTCCACTAAAGTCCAAGCTTTAGTTTTTGAAATTGGGCGGCTTTCTTTAATGGTCACAACATCACCAGTTTTAGCTGTGTTGTTCTCATCATGAGCGTGTAATTTTGTTGAACGGCGGATTGATTTGCCGTACAACGGGTGTTGAACGCGGCGTTCGATAAGTACAACAATAGACTTGTCCATTTTGTCACTTACGACTTTGCCTGTTAACGTGCGAACTGTTTGCTCACTCATTGTGCGTTCCCCTGTTTTTCGGTAAGGAGGGTCTTGATACGAGCAATAGTCTTACGAGTTAACGCAACTTCATGCGATTTACCCAATTGACCTGTTGCTTTCGCCATACGAAGACGGAATTGGTTCAACTGTTGCTCATCAAGCAAAGCTGTCAACTCTTCTACCGACTTTTCACGTAGATCTTTAGTTTTCATTACATCACCGTCTTAGTAACGATAGTGGTTTTAAATGGAAGCTTAGCAGCTGCAAGCGTGAACGCTTCGCGTGCCAATTCTTCACTAACACCATCCATTTCGTACAAGATCTTACCTGGTTTGATTTGGCAAACCCAGTATTCCACAGAACCTTTACCTTTACCCATACGAACTTCTAATGGTTTTTCAGTAATTGGTTTGTCTGGGAAAACACGGATAAAGATCTTACCACCACGTTTAACACGACGGCTAATTGTACGACGCGCAGCTTCAATTTGACGCGCAGTCATTTGACCACGTTCAATAGATTTAAGTGCGATTGTACCGAAAGATACTGTGCTACCACGATGCGCTAGACCAGTGTTACGGCCTTTTTGCACCTTACGGAATTTAGTACGTTTAGGTTGCAACATGGATTATTCTCCTTTTTCAGCAGAACGATCATTGCGACGACCACGACGCTCTTGACCTTCACCACGACCGCGACCGCGTTTAGCTGGACGTTCTTCAGCAGGAGCAGGGTTCATGACTTGTTTCATGCCACCTAAGATCTCACCACGGAAAATCCAAACTTTAACACCAATCGTACCGTAAGTAGTTTCAGCACGCATAGTTGCATAGTCGATATCGGCACGAAGTGTATGCAAAGGTACACGACCTTCACGATACCATTCAGTACGTGCAATCTCTGCACCGCCTAAACGACCAGAAACTTCAACTTTGATACCTTTAGCACCAGCACGCATCGTGTTTTGAACCGCACGCTTCATAGCACGACGGAACATTACACGTTTCTCTAATTGAGAAGCGATTGCTTCAGCAACTAAACGAGCGTCTAAATCTGGGCGATCGATTTCGTTGATGCTTACTTGCGCTGGAACACCCATAATAGTGGTGAGTTCACGCTGTAATTTTTCAATGTCTTCGCCTTTTTTACCGATCACGATACCTGGACGAGCAGTGCTAATAGTAACTTTAGCAGCACCTGTAGGACGTTCGATAAGAATATTGCTGATCATCGCGCTTTTAAGTTTTTTAGTTAAAAACTCACGAACTTGAAGATCTTTAAGCAAATATTCAGCGTATTGTTTCGGACTCGCATACCAGTTGGCGTTATGACGTTTTACAACACCAAGGCGGATACCGATTGGATGAACCTTCTGACCCATATCAAACCCCTACCTTAACGGTAATGTGACAAGTACGCTTAGTAATACGATCTGCACGGCCTTTAGCACGTGGCATAATACGTTTAAGGCTCATGCCTTCATCAACGTAAATCGTAGATACTTTAAGATCGTCAACATCTAAACTGTTATTGTGTTCAGCGTTTGCAATCGCAGATTCCAAAGCTTTTTTAACTAAAACTGCAGCTTTTTTGTTGCTGAAGTTCAAGATATTTAAAGCATGCGCAACAGATTTGCCGCGAATTAGGTCTGCAACCAAACGTGCTTTTTGTGCCGAGATAGCGGCACCGCGTAATTTAGCAGTTACTTCCATCATAGCACCTATTAACGTTTAGACTTCTTGTCAACACCGTGACCACGATAGGTACGAGTTGGCGCGAATTCACCTAATTTATGACCAACCATATGTTCAGATACGATCACTGGAACATGGTTACGGCCATTGTGTACAGAAATTGTTAAACCAACAAAATCCGGGAGGATCATCGAACGACGCGACCAAGTTTTGATCGGCTTACGGTTATTAGCCGCGATTGCCGCTTCAACCTTAGCGAACAAGTGCGCATCGACGAATGGGCCTTTTTTCAGAGAACGAGGCATTGTCAGATTCCTTTACTTGTTACTTAACGCGACGGTCGCGAATGATCATCTTAGTCGTACGCTTATTGGTACGAGTCTTGTACCCTTTAGCTTTTTGACCCCATGGGCTTACAGGTTGAATACCTTTGTTACGCCCTTCACCACCACCATGTGGATGGTCTACTGGGTTCATCGCCATACCACGAACGGTAGGACGAACGCCACGCCAGCGTGCAGCACCTGCTTTACCAAGTGAACGAAGGTTGCTTTCTGAGTTAGATACTTCACCTAACACAGCACGACATTCAACGTGTACTTTACGCATTTCGCCTGAACGAAGACGAATGATTGCGTAAGAACCGTCACGACCCAACAACTGAGCAGAAGTACCAGCAGAACGCACTAATTGTGCACCTTTACCGATTTTAAGCTCGATGTTATGTAGTGTAGAACCGATAGGCATGTTACGAAGTGGTAAGCAGTTACCTGGACGAATTGGAGCATCGTTACCAGACTGAACTTTATCACCAGCACGTAAACCTTTAGCAGCGATAATATAACGACGCTCACCGTCAGCATATTTCAATAAAGCAATATGAGATGTACGGTTAGGATCGTATTCAATACGCTCAACTACAGCAGGAATGCCATCTTTGTTACGTTTGAAGTCAACGATACGGTAGTGTTGTTTATGTCCACCACCAACGTGACGAGTAGTAATGTGACCGTTGTTATTACGACCACCAGTACGTTTTTTAGCTTCAACCAACGGTGCATAAGGCGCGCCTTTGTGAAGGTGATTATGAACCACTTTCTCTACAAAGCGACGTCCTGGAGACGTTGGCTTACATTTTTGAATCGGCATAATTTTCGTCCTTATTCCGCTGCGCTTTCAGCGGTATCGCCCAAGTCAGCCATTTCAACATCTTGGCCAGCTTTCAGGGTGACGTATGCTTTTTTAACATCAGAACGACGTCCTAATGTACGACCAAAGCGCTTAGTCTTACCTTTAGTGATAGTCGTGTTAACTTTAACAACTTCCACACCAAATAATTGTTCTACTGCTTTTTTGATTTCAAGTTTGTTTGCATCAAGTGCAACTTTAAATACTTGAACACCAGCAGTTTCACCTAAAACTTGTGCTTTTTCTGAGAATACAGGTCCTTTTAGGACTTGATAGATACGTTCGTTGTTCATCCGAGTTCTACCTCAATTTTCTTAGCAGCAGCAACAGACATAACAACTTTATCGAACGCAATCAAACCAACAGGATCGATCCCAGCAGCATCTACCACATCAACGTGTGGAAGGTTACGTGCAGCTAAGTATAGATTTTCATCTACAGCTTCAGTAACGATTAATGCGCGAGTAGCGTTCAAGCCGTTTAGTTTTGCAAGCAATTCTTTAGTTTTTGGAGCTTCAACTGCAAACTCTTCAACCAATACAAGACGATCTTGGCGAACAAGTTCAGCTAAGATACATTGCATTGCACCGCGGTACATTTTACGGTTAACTTTTTGAGACCAATCTTGTGGACGAGCAGCAAAAGTTTTACCACCACCAACCCAGATTGGGCTACGAATAGAACCAGCACGAGCGCGGCCAGTACCTTTTTGACGGAATGGTTTTTTACCACCGCCAGAAACGTCTGCACGTGACTTCTGAGCTTTAGAACCTTGACGACCACCAGCTAAATAAGCTGTAACAACTTGGTGTACAAGAGCTTCATTAAATTCACGTCCGAAAGCAACTTCAGACAATTCAACAGCAGAGCCGGAAACAGTTTTTAAATTCACGTTATTTCCCCTCAGGCCTTGATCGTAGGACGAACGATAACGTCGCCACCAGTAGCACCAGGAATCGCACCTTTAACAACAAGAACTGAACGTTCTGCGTCAATAGATACAATCTCAAGACCTTGTACAGTTACGCGATCATCACCTAAGTGACCAGGCATTTTTTTACCTTTGAACACGCGACCAGGAGTCTGGTTTTGACCTGTAGAACCAATTACACGGTGAGATACAGAGTTACCATGTGTAGCATCTTGCGTACGGAAGTTCCAACGCTTAACACCACCTTGGAAACCTTTACCTTTTGATTGACCAGTAACGTCAACAACTTGACCTACTGTGAACAAATCAACACCGATAGTTCCACCAACTTCACGACCTTCAAGATCAGCTTCTGCAACGCGGAATTCTTTAACCAAACGACCAGCAGCAACACCCGCTTTCGCAAAGTGACCTTTCTGAGCATTCGTTACGCGAGATTCGCGACGTTCACCAGTAGTGATTTGAATCGCTTGATAACCATCAGTTTCAAGCGTTTTGATTTGAGTGATACGGTTAGGATCAACCTCAATCACTGTTACAGGCACAGAAACACCAGCATCTGTAAAGATACGTGTCATACCGCACTTGCGACCGACTAAACCAATAGCCATGTGCATAAACCTCTAAAAAAGCGGCCTAATTAACTTAGAGCGTTAATTAACCGAAAGCCTTAACCCAATGCGATCTGAACATCAACACCAGCTGCAAGATCCAACTTCATCAATGCATCTACAGTTTTGTCTGTAGGTTGAACGATGTCGATCAAACGTTTATATGTGCGGATTTCATATTGGTCACGCGCATCTTTGTTTACGTGTGGTGATGTCAAAACGTTAAAACGTTCGATGCGAGTAGGCATCGGAATTGGACCACAAACCTGTGCGCCAGTACGTTTTGCTGTTTCTACGATCTCTTGAGAAGATTGATCAATTAAACGATGATCAAAAGACTTAAGACGGATACGAATTCTCTGGTTAGACATACCAGTTAACTCCAAGCCAAATATATAAAGAATCACCCTTGACGCATCTCACCCCACTAAATAAGGCAAGTGTCAAAGGCAGTGAAAATCACTAAGGTCGTGATCGATGCCACGACTGTAACGATCTGAATGACTTTCTTCGCCATTCACCCCTTCATATCGAAGGGTCGCTCATTATAACGATTGTTTAACGCTTAAGCAAACAAATTTGGATTTTTTTCGCATTATTCCGATATTGACAAAGAAATGAAATGTTTAAGATTTAAACAAAGCTTTAAACTCTTAAAACATAGTCAATTGCATGATTGAGTAACTGGTTTCCGATGACATAATCTGAACTTGGAGTTTTTTTCAAATTGGAAAGCGATTGATTATGTATATCGCTAAATACCATTCCTTCTTCTTCATGCTCGATAAATATGTTTAAGCTATGCGGTGTAATTTCCGGGTGAAACTGAAAGCCCAAGACATTTTTACCAATTTGATAGAGCTGATTCGGGCATGCTTGATTTTCCGCCAAACGAATTGCACCTTTTGGAATGTCAAATGTTTCACTATGCCATTGCAACACACTGATCTTCTCAGGGAGCTGAAAGTATTCTTCAGGAACATGGTCACTTTTATTGACATAAGTCCAGCCTAGTTCTTGCACCGCATTTCGGCGTACATTTGCACCCAGCGCATTCGCAATCAATTGCCCTCCCAGACACAATCCTATTGCTGGTTTTTCAGACGCCAGATAACGTCTGATCCATCGTTTTTCCACTTTTAACCAAGGAAAATTTGCTTCATCATTTACACTCATCTCCCCGCCCATAATAATCAGCAAATCCACCTCATTGACATGAGGCAATGCATCTATATCCAATGCCGAATCTGTGGGTAAAGCAAAAAACTCTGTTGCAGTAATTTCTGCACCCATTGCCTTTAAATATTCATAGCAACTGCCAAAGCCTTCACCTGCAATATGTTGAAAATAATGCACTTTAAGTTTTTTCATATTATCACCTATTCTTGTTGTATCGACTACGCTACAAATCAAAAAACACAGTTCAACAAATGCAAAAATGAAGCCAATATCAATTTTATTTATTATTTTTCACAAATTATTGCTTTTCGTCACCGAGTGATTATGTTTTCCTTATTTTAGTCCTATTATTGATAAATCTTGAGTATTCTTGTGAAGCTAAAACCACAAACCGCTTTAATTCATTCCCCGCGACAAGCCCCACAATATATTCATACTGTTCAGCCTCCCCTATTTCGTGCATCCACAATTATATTCGAAAATACCGATGCACTATTTAATCGCCATTGGACAGATGATTACGACTACAGCTATGGAACACATGGCACCCCCACAACATTTACGCTGGGCGATAACATTGCAAAAATAGAAGGTGGACAATACTGCTTACTGACACCCAGCGGATTATCCGCAATTAACCTTGTTAATTCATGTTTGTTGAGTCATGGCGACGAAGTTTGGGTTGCCGACAATATCTATGGTCCAAACATGGAGCATTTACGTAATCTTGAACAATGTTATGGGATTATCGTCAAAGTCTATGACCCCATCTGTGCTGACTCATTCCAACCAACGCAACAAGCGAAATTAATTTGGCTTGAAGCGGCTGGTTCAGTCACACTTGAATTCCCTGATTTGATCAATTTAGTAAAAAAAGCCAAAGCCAACAATATTTTGACAGCTCTAGACAACACTTGGGGCGCAGGACTTGCCTTTAATGCTTTTGATTTTAGCCAAGAACATTTAGCCGTTGATATCAGCATACATGCTCTGACCAAGTACCCAAGTGGTGGGGGTGATATTTTAATGGGTTCCGTGGTCACACAAGACCGGGCTTTGCATCATCAGTTGTTCCGTATGCATGCGATACAGGGAATATCAATATCAGCTGACGACGCCGCACAAGTACAACGCAGTCTCGCCTCTATGCGTGTACGCTATGAGCATCAATCAAGAACCACCTTAAAGATATTAAACTGGTTAAAAGATCAAAATGCTTTTGCCCAGGTTTTACATCCAGCTGACCCAGACAATATCAGCCACACCTATTGGGAAGAAAGCTGTGAAACTCAGCAAAGTGCAGGGTTGGTCAGTGTTATCTTTAAGCCTGAGTTTGATCTGACAGCTATACGCAAGTTCTGCGATCATCTTCAGTTGTTTAAGCTTGGATTTAGTTGGGGAGGACCGGTAAGCCTTGTAATGTTGTACCAACTTGATCAGATGCGTCAGCTCGAACATTCACATTTACAAGCGGGTATCTTGGTGCGTTTCTGTATTGGTCTAGAAGACGCAGAAGATTTGATTCTTGATATTCAAACCGCGCTTGAAACAATTTGAGTCAAATCTGAATCTTTTATCTCTTTGTTATTCATCCTACTTAACTTCACGTATCGCTTTTGATACGTGAAAACTTTTTATCATTGAACACAGATTTACAACATCATCAATTTATGCAATTTTGTATAACGATAAGCATATAAATACCGAGTCAAATGAATAAGATTCGAACTTAGATCAAAGCTATAGGAATAACAATGGGCACACCAATCGTCATTGCAAAAAAGACCTCAGATTCCACTCAAGACATTGTTCTACATTCACAATTTGCCAATCGCCATGGGCTCATTGCAGGCGCAACAGGGACTGGTAAAACCGTAACATTAAAAGTGCTTGCTGAAAGTTTTTCCAGAATTGGAGTTCCAGTATTTCTTGCTGATGCCAAAGGTGATGTATCAAGTATCGCCAAAGCAGGCTCAAGCAATCCTAAATTCGATGAACGCATTAAGAGCTTAGGTATAGACAGCATTCTTTTTGCCGCATCACCCACTATTTTTTGGGATTTATTCGGTGAACAAGGGCACCCCATCCGCACCACCATTTCAGAAATTGGTCCCTTACTGTTGGCACAAATGCTGAATTTAAACGATACCCAAGAAGGTGTGCTTTCAGCGGTATTCCGTGTTGCAGACGATCAAGGTTTGCTATTGATTGATTTTAAGGATTTAAAAGCCATGCTGACTTATGTCAGCGAAAATGCGGCAGATTTAAAAGCAGAATATGGCAATCTCTCTCCTGCCAGTTTAGGCGCAATCCAACGTAATTTGTTGGCTTTAGGAGACCAAGGCGGACAGCGTTTTTTTGGTGAGCCAAGCCTGGATATTATGGATTTTATTCAAACTGATTCAAACGGGCATGGCTACATCAATATATTGGCTGCGGATAAACTGATGAATACGCCAAAGCTTTATGCAACCTTTTTGCTGTGGATGCTTTCAGAGTTATTTGAAAAGTTGCCTGAAGTTGGCGATTTAGACAAACCTAAATTGGTGTTCTTTTTCGATGAAGCCCATTTGCTGTTTAATAATGCCAGCCCAACATTGCAGGAAAAAATCCAACAAGTGGTCCGTCTCATTCGTTCTAAAGGTGTAGGTATTTATTTCATTACCCAAAGTCCACTGGATATCCCTGAAAATGTGCTAGGTCAATTGGGAAATCGTGTACAACATGCATTACGTGCCTTTACGCCTAAAGATCAAAAAGCTGTAAAAACAGCCGCAGATACGTTCCGTGCCAACCCTGAATTCAAAGTTGATCAAGCCATTACAGAATTGGCCGTCGGGGAAGCATTAATTAGTTGCTTAGATGAGCAAGGTACCCCTCAAATTGTGGAGCGTGGCATGGTCATGCCTCCCTACTCTTCTTTTAGCCCAATTACGCCTGAGGAACGCAAAGCACTGATGACACAAAGTATTGTGGCGGGTGTTTATGACAATGAGGTAGATCGTGACAGTGCCTATGAAATGCTGCAGCGCAAAGTAACGGACAGCACACAACAACAAGTTGCCTTTGAAGCAGCGGCACAACAAGCCAAACAACTGGAAGAGCTCGCGAAACAACAGCAGGTGTTAGATAAGCAACAAGCCAAAGAGCAAGAACGTTTACAAAAAGAGGAAGCCAAAGCTGCCGCTGCCCGTGCCAAGCTCACTCAGGATGTCATTGGTACTTTTGCCAAGAGTGCAGCCAGAACGCTTGGTGGTCCCACAGGACAAAAATTGGTACGTGGTTTATTAGGTTCATTATTTGGTGGGCGCTAAGATTGAACAAAAGTTAAAAAGGGAGCACGAGTGCTCCCTTTTTATTTTAAATCAGACCAACAATAAAACATCAAACAAAAATAAATATAATATTTTCAAAATCTTAACTTTAAATCACACTATAAACCTTAATTTTTATAGGTCTTTTTTAATTGATCACTCTTGCAAATTATTTTTAAAAAATATATTTTAAATACATCTTATAAAGCCAGATAAAAGGTCTAGCCAATGACTCCACAACATATTGAACTTGTAAAATCTACAGTCCCAGTACTTCGTGAAAATGGTGTAGCACTCACCAGCTATTTTTATAAAAGAATGTTGGGAAATAATCCTGAGTTGAACAATATTTTCAACTTAGATAGCCAAAATTCCGGACGCCAGCCACGCGCACTCGCAGCAGCAGTTTTGGCTTATGCTGAACATATTGAAAATCCTGCTGTGTTAGCAAAAGCAGTTCAGCATATTGCGACCAAGCATGTGAGCCTAGATATTCAACCTAATCAGTATTCAATCGTAGGAGAAAATCTACTGCATTCTATAAGTGAAGTTTTAGATGTCCCTATGGACTCTGAATTGATTGCTGCATGGAAAGTTGCTTATCTACAATTGGCAGACATTTTAATTGGTGTGGAGAAGCAAAAATATGAAAACCTCGTTGCTCAAAATGGCGGCTGGGCAGGTTGGAGAGCTTTTAAAATTATCGCGATTGATACATCTGAAAACACAAAAACATTTACCGTACAGGCAATAGATCAACAGGCTGTTGCGCAAATCAGTGGCGGTGAATTCATTTCAGTGAAAGTCAAAGTACCACAGAAAGATATTGAGCAACCACATCAGTACACTGTACTTCATGCATCTGAAAATACTTATCAATTCATGGTAAAACCCGAAGAAAATCACACTGAATATTCGGTATCCAATATATTACTGAATCACTATCAGGTGGGTGATCATGTTAAGTTGACTGCACCGCAAGCAAAATAATACCCCATATGATATTCCCCTCTGTAATGTATGGCGCCTGATTTATCCATACATTACGATACTTTGAATACTCAAAACTTCTCCTCTCTGGTTCATCTTTTTGCACTTTAACTTTTAAATCAATATTTATACACTGACACTTATATTGATGAACCAGAGTTCAGATCATGCAACGTATCTTATTGATTTTCAGTCTAAGCATTAGTTTGTTGTGTTTTTCAGTGACCAGTCATGCAGCTGAAGTAAAGTCTTCTACGCAATGCAAAAATCAAGCAATTCAACAAGCCGCCAAGCTTTTAGAATTCCATTTCGGTCCAGATGATCGTATTGAAATTCAACCAGAGGTCAAAGCACTCCCCTCAATCATCAATCCACGCAATAAAAAGCAGAGATTCGATGTATTGGAAGTCTGGGGTTATATTTATAAAGGTCAATATCGCATGCGCTTTGAGTATTTTAGCCAAAGCGACTGTATACTCATGGGACAAGAGATTCTCGAATATGCCAGTTTGTAGACGACATATCTTTCATTGTCTATTCACGTTAAGATAAACATGCAATCTGTTCATGTCTAATTAATTTAAATTTATGCAACTTAACAAATTTACCGACTATGCCTTACGTATTTTGATGTATATCTCTCCTCCCAAGGATACACCTTATACGATTGCCGAAATTGCACAGGACTTGAATGTTTCACAGAATCATTTGGTTAAAATTGTGCATTTTATGGGAAAACAAGACTGGTTAATTACCACACGTGGCAAAGGTGGAGGTTTACGCTTAAACCCTGCAATCCTTGAATTTCGCTTGGGGCATATCGTGCGCATTCTGCAAGGAGACGCACAAATTGTGGAGTGCAATACCCCGCCATGCGTCCTTCGTCCTCGCTGTGGTTTAAAAGGTATTTTAGATCAGGCCGTTGAACAGTTTTATCAAAGTTTAGACCAATATACAGTTGCCGATGTTTTAAATGCTCCACCGCAAACAACCCTAGTTAACTCTATAATTCCAAATGTGAATGTTTAAGCACTTGAATCGGTATTAAGCTGTTTTTTAAAGTCTGCATTTAAACAAGCGCCTCAATCCTGTTTGAATTATCTCTGTCAAAATTCGCTTGAATCTCCGATTTCCTTTATAATGTCCCTTGTTTATCCATTTATTGAAGTTGAAGTATGCATCGCAGCAGTGGAAAGTCTAAAAATAGTAAGGCATCACATGCCCCTAAACAGAAAATCAGTTATGAAAAAAAGGCTGACCCTGCGATTTCAGAATACTCAACCTCATCTTTAAACTGGTTACGCAAAGCTGAATTCTTGATGAGTGCGCCAAAACTGAATCTTTGTGTAGAAGATACAGGCTATGAAATAGCCTTCGCAGGTCGCTCTAATGCGGGGAAATCCAGCGCCATCAACGCACTGACCAATCAAAAACAACTGGCACGTGCATCCAAGAAGCCTGGTCGCACCCAAATGATTAACTTCTTTAGCTTGGGAAATCCAGACCAACGTTTAGTCGACTTACCCGGTTATGGCTATGCCGCGGTTCCAGAAGCAATGAAAATCGTTTGGCAAAAAGAACTTGAAAATTATTTGATTCATCGAAAAAGCTTACAAGGTCTAGTTTTGTTGATGGATATTCGCCACCCTTTACAACATTTTGATGTCATGATGTTGGAATGGGCATATTCTCGCCACCTGTTTGTTCATGTTCTACTCACCAAAGCGGATAAGCTCAATCGTGGTCCTGCCAATAAGGCATTATTGGAAGTGCAGCAGCAACTCAAAAAGATGAAGCTTAATTTTTCGATTCAACTGTTTTCATCACTGAATAAGCAGGGTTTAGAAGAACTTGCTTCTGTGATGGCAGGTCGTCTAAATTACACCTTGGATAAAACTTTGGGCTTTGATCTTGATGCCATTCCAGAACTCAGTGCTGACGACATCGAAGATGAGTTCATTGATCAAGATACTGAATCAAATCTCAATGTAGAAAATATTGATGTCAATAAAAATGAAAAACCAGAGTGATAATTAAAAGCAGTCTTGTCTGACAAAATTCATCACATATTGATACTTCAATGTCCTAAATTGCTAATAACTATTTAGGACATTTTTTTATACTTGAATAATAAAGTGTGAAATCACCAAAGAAAAATTAGGACACTGTGATGAAGTTACTCGCTAAATTAAAAAACAGTCGGATTGGATCGTCTATTCAGTACCACATCAAACCACGTAAAGTGAAGTTTGAATGGCAAGATACCCCAGTCGACTGGATTCCAAATCAGCCTTTTGTCAGCTACTTTATCAACGAGATCAACAATATTCTTCCTGCGGGTGAATTTTGGTTCTGCCGTTTATACAACCGCGTTTTACCCAAAGTCACAGATGAAAAGCTCGCTGAAGACGTTCGTGCTTTTATCCGTCAAGAAGCCATGCATGCGCAGGCACATGTGTCAGCAAATAAAGAATACTTAACCGTTCGCCATATTGATATTCAAAGAAATCTTGAAATTATGGATTTCTTATTTGGGAAGCTACTTGCAGATCAACCCCTCGGTTTCAAAGTCCCCAAAGTTCTTGATCATCAATGGGATCTGTTCCGATTAGGCATTGTAGCAACTGTCGAACACATGACTTGTGTGTTGGGAAAATATGCACTTTACAACAAAAAGTGGGCTGAATTAGGTGCAGATCCGAACATGCTGGATTTGGTCAAATGGCATGGCGCGGAAGAGATCGAACACCGTACAGTTGCGTTTGATTTATATCGCCATTTAGGCGGTGGTTATATTTCACGTTATTATCAAAGTGTGATTGTGATTGCTGCGGTATTAGGTTTATGGGTGGATGGTGCTGCACATATCATGGGACAGGACCCGCGTTTTGCAGACAAAAAACCAGCACTCTATAAACCTTGGATTTGGCGTGAATGGGCAAGTATTGCACAATCTGACAATCGCTTAATGCCACATCCACTTTGGTTGGTTTCACAGCAGTTGGGCTATTTAATGCCATGGTATGATCCTGTACACGAAGCAAAAACCGAAGATGCAATTGCATATCTAGATCAATCACCTGCTGCCAAACGTGCTTTGCCCAGAGTTGCAGCATAGGGATTATTCAAGCCTGAATAAGCATAGAACAGAAAAAGCAGGATTTTAAATCCTGCTTTTTCTGTTTCAGATTTAAAGCAAACGCTTTCAATAAATGTATCGCTGTCTTTTATAAATCGCTTACTAGGATGAACTTTCCATCTCTCGAGTATGACGATCAACCACAACACTGATCATCATATCCCCTTGTACATTCACCACAGTACGTACCGTATCGAGAATTCGATCAATTGGTAATAAGATCGCAATCGCCTCGGCAGGCAAGCCCACAGATTGGAGTACCATAATCATGGTCACCATACCGGCACTCGGGATTCCTGGAGCGCCTAGTGATGCAATCATAGCCGTCAAACATACAATAATTTGTTGGGTAATTGATAGCTCCAACCCCATCAGATTCGCAATAAATAGTGCTGCTGCTGCCTCATAAAGTGCTGTTCCATCCATGTTTAACTGTGAACCGAATGGCACCACAAAACCTGCAATTTGCGGACGCACACCCAGGTTTTCTTGAGTACATTTCAAACTTAAAGGCATTGTTGCCGAACTTGAACTGGTCGCAAAAGCGGTGATTAAGGCTGCACGCGTTCCTTTAAAAAAAGTAATGGGATCCATTTTCCCAAAAATCCATAACAGCAGTGGTAGAACCACCACACCATGAAAAATGGTTGTACCTGTCACCACAATGGCAAACTCGGCAAGACGGCTCAAAATAGAAATATCTTCAGTTGCAATCAGCTTTGCCATTAACGCAAAAATACCAATGGGTGCAACTTTCATCACCCAACCCACCAACATCATCATTATGTCAAAAAATTGACGTGCCAGTTGTTTAATGGAATTAAAACGCTCTCCACCCTGTACCAAGGCTAAACCCAATAACAATGCAAACAGCACAACCGCCAAAACATTGCCATCACTGAATGCCTTAAAAGGATTAATCAGGGTATTTTGAATAAAGTTGGTCAGAAATGAGCTTGGCGTTAATGAATCAGGGCTTTTATGCTGACTCATTGCATCTTTAAACAGGTCAATATCTACCCCCTGCCCAACATGGAAAAAGTGAGTAGATGCCAGACCAAGAATCAGCGCCAAGGTGGTTGTCGTTACGCAGCAAGCCAAGGTGATTTTCCAAACGCGGCTCAACTGACTGCCTGCCTCTAAATTGGAAACACCAACTAAAATTGAGCTGAAAATTAGCGGCACCAAAAGCATTTTCAACAAACCGATAAAAATACTGCTGGCGATACTTAAAGCATAAATACTGCCGTCTAAAAACTGAGTACCGGGGAATTGATTTAACAGGAATCCAAATGCGACACCAAGAATGGCGGCAATTAAAATTTGGGTATTTAAGCTCATCTTCATTGACTGTTATATATTTTCACATTTTAAACTATGCCATTGAAGTTACTTGGAATCGAGCATTTTTTTGTCACAAGCTCTGCTAAAAAATAGAAAAGCCATCAATCGTGATGGCTTTATTCTGGATGATGTAGCGGGGGGGCTGTGAACAATTTGTCTATGTGTACGACTGAGTATGTTTATGGGACGATTCTTGCTGCGAAATACGAAATTTTTTGATCCTAAATGATGAGGCACACTGTTTTGCAAGGGAACTAGGAAACGACAAAAAGCATGCCAGTCTCCGCTGCGCCCTGCACTGCAAACAAAGCAATGCTTTGTTCTTGCTTAGGTTGTGGCTAAAATTTGCCCAGTCCATGTTATGAAACTTGAAAATAGTCTCACGATTCTCTATGGTTCTTTGCACAGTATACGCCTGATGTCTGCTTGATTTTAACCTATGACGCAGGCCACTTATACAATGTCCAAAACTGCTACTTATTGGTTTTCGATTTCACGTACCCGCATCAGACCTTCCTGAACGGTACTACACACCAATTCACCATTTTGCCACATCCGTCCGAAGTTGAGACCGCGCGAATTTGCACTTACGGTTGCATCCATATCATAGAGCATCCAATCATCTGCTTTGACCGGTTTATGAAAGTAGATTGCATGATCAATACTCGCACACTGCAAACTTGGCGACAGATAATTTAAACCATGCGGACGCAATGCAGTCATCATCAAGGTGTAATCTGAATAGAACGCTACAATTGCCTGATTTAAGGAAATATCATCCACCAACTCCGCTGCTAGTGGCTCATGTGTACGCAAATAGTGTGCATAGGATGGTGCTTCTGGTTGGGGTTGGAAAGGATTGGTCACATTAATCGGACGAATTTCCACCTGACGCGGTCGCATAAATGCAGCACGAATGTTTTCAGGAATAAAACTGATTAAATTCTCTTTTAATTCCTGTTCAGATTTTAATGATTCTGGATCTGGATATTCTGGTTCAGCAATTTGATAATTCAACCCTTCTTCTGGAGTTGCAAAAGAAACCATTGCTGAAAAAATAGTACGCCCATGTTGAATGGCACGCACTTGGCGACTTAAAAAGCTTTTACCATCACGCAAACGATCTACTTCATAGATAATCGGCGCATTGATATCCCCACCATATAAGAAATAGGCATGTAAAGAATGCACAGGACGATCCGCAGTATATGATGCTGCACGTAGTGCTTGCCCTAAAACCTGTCCACCAAATACACGTTTGCCGACTAAATTTCGGCTTTGACCACGGAAAATATGTTCTTCAAGTTTTTCTAGCGTTAAAAGCTCTACAAGCTCTTGGGTTAAAGCATTCATAAGTGACCTATCCATATACAGACTTTATTCAAACAAAGAGAATAAAGTGTTCATATTTTAGAGATTTAACTCTATTTTGCCATAAATCCAGAGTGATACACTAAACTTTCTAGACTATGCTGTCACTTCTCTTGTCTAGCAGGATTGTTTAAAATACGATTTTTAACGATAAAATCTGACAAGAAATAGTTAATTTGTCAGAAAATGACATCCTGTTCTGTGCTTCAATTACAGAAATGATTATTTTTATACGCTATATTGCGTGATTCACCATTGGCTAGGAGTATGTATGTCCAAGAGTGGCTTTGGTCAAATGTATCGTCGACTTTCGAGTAAAATACTTGACCTTGTGGTAACCCCGCATGTTCTTGGAGAGGTTCCTAAAGAAACTCCAACGCTAGACCAGTCAACAGAGAGTAATGAAATCAATACATCAACACCTCAAAAAGTAGTGTGTTATGTATTACAGAATTACTCAAGAAGTAATGCCTTGGTCGTTGATGGTGAGACACGTCGTTTACAGCTTGCCCCTGCACTTGACCCACTGATAGTGGGTGGAAACCGTGAAAAAGCGGCGATTCTATTTTTGCAGCATCAGGATGAAAATAATTATTTTAGCCCCCCTGAGCATGCATTTCCACCACGTTTACTCAGACTGATTGAATCTCTGGATCAAAATCCAGATTTAGATATTGAGCTGATCCCTGTGACCGTATTATGGGGACGCTCACCAGATAAAGAAGACTCTTGGTTCAAGCTTTTGTTTACCGATACCTGGGCAACACCAAGCAAGGTCAAGCAATTGATGAATATTGGCTTGCATGGTCGCCAGTCATTCCTGGAGTTTCATGAACCACAATCCCTGCGTGGTTTAGTCGAACACGCAAAAATCCATCATCCCAATATTTCTCCTGCAACCTATATTGTCAATCAACTCAATGATTTCCTAGATCGTCAGCGAGAAGTCATTCTTGGTCCAGATTTATCTGATCGTCGCAATGTAATGCAATCTTTGATCAAAGCGCCCGATGTCCAAGATGCGATTCGAAAAGAAAGTGTTCGCTCTAAAATCAGCATGATTGATGCTGAACATCGTGCAATTGGTTTTGTGAATGAAATTGCATCGGATTATTCTGCTTCAGCTGTACGCTTTGCTGATATGGCATTAACCCGTTTATGGACGCAACTTTACGATGGTGTTGAAGTACATAACTTCAATACAGTACGTGAATTGGTTAAAGACTATGAAGTGATTTACACTCCCTGCCACCGCAGTCATATCGACTATTTACTTCTATCATATGTGATTTACAAGCGCGGTTTGATGGTGCCCTATATTGCTGCAGGTGATAACCTGAATATGCCTTTTGTGGGTCAACTGCTTCGTGGAGGAGGTGCATTCTTTATTCGTCGCTCTTTCCGTGGCAATGCACTCTACACAGCCGTCTTCAAAGAATATTTATTCAGTATTCTGTCTCGCAATACTCCACTGGAATACTTTATTGAAGGTGGACGATCTCGTACGGGACGCTTATTGCCTCCTAAAACCGGGATGTTGGCAATGACCGTTCACGGTCACTTGCGTGGTCGTGCCAAGCCGATCGTTTTCATTCCTACTTATGTGGGTTATGAGCGCTTGATGGAAGGTGCAACCTATGTCGGTGAAATGAATGGTAAACCTAAAGAGGCTGAATCAATTTGGGGCATTCTGCAAACCCTGAAAAAAATCGAGCGTATTTTTGGCAAGGTACATGTCAACTTTGGTGAACCCGTCTTTTTAGACGACTTACTGAAACAGCATGGGGCAGATCAGATTCGTATTGAACACAATGACGCACCTATTCCTCCAGAAGTTTCAAATGCAGTCAACAGTTCTGCCAATGCGATTTTAGAAAATATCAACCGCGCTGTAGTGATCAATCCTGTTTCGTTGTTATCACTGATTTTATTGGCCACGCCAAAACATACTTTGGATGAAGAGATCTGCATTAAACAGCTGGATACCTATCGCAAGCTGCTAACAGCGATTCCTTATGACAAACGTACCCAAGTGACACCACTTTCAGGTAAAGAAATTATTGCCTATGGCATGAAACTGAAATTGATTAAACGGGTTCAGCATGTATTGGGCGATATTATTGCCATTGAAGACAATCAAGCCGTTTTATTGACTTACTTCCGTAATAATATTTTACACGCCTTTGTACTGCCATCATTGATCGCAGCATTGGTAGAGCATAATGGTAAAATCAGCCAGACTGATTTGCTGAATGTCATTCGCACCCTATACCCATTCTTAAAAGCTGAATTGTTCTTAAAATGGAAAGATCATGAAATCAAAGCTCAAGTGACTGAATATGTCGATGCATTGGCACAGGCGAATTTGATTTTTGTCGATGATGAAGGCTTTATTTTTAGCCCTGCGCCAAACTCTGAAGATCATAACCAACTTGCTGTTTTAGCCGCACCTGTTCGCCAAAGCCTTGAGCGTTATTACATGACGCTGGCGCTGATTACTCAACGTGGTTCAGGAAATATCTCCATTCGCCAAGTGGAAGAATTAAGTCATCTGGTTGGACAACGTTTATCTGTATTGTATGAATTCAATTCGCCGGAATTCTTTGATAAGGCTTTATTCCAAAGTTTTATGAAAGTCTTGATTGAACAAGCCTATATCAAAACCAACGAAGACCATGCCATCGTTTTTGATGAGCAGTTTAGAAATGTTGCGCAGTATGCCAATTTAGTGTTGGATGATGTGACTTTACAAATGCTTCACCACATTACTTCCTTTACCGATGAGGAGTTAAAAGAAGCACTAGATGCTTTGGCCGCACAACAAGCCAAAAAACGTTTAAAGCGTAAGAAGAAATAAATGTTCCCCCCCTTCTCTCTTTGGGAGAAGGGGCATGATTCGCTCACCCTCTCCATCCGATCAAGAAAGAAGCAACTGTTCATCGTACGAATATGGCGATCAAAGCATGCCTTTCAGCATGGTCAGATTTTTATTGATTCCCTGTAACAATCCTAGTGTATTAACTTAAATCCCGTTGCAGGCATCCTTTCTGCAAAAATTTTCTTTCCTGTCTCTCTATCACTTTCTAAAACCAACGCAGGTAAATTCAATTCGCGCTGAAGATTTAAAATTTTCTCATGCAGCGGTTGCGGCTTATTATTGGTACAAATATATGATTTTTCAGGATGTTCCACGTGAAGCAAATACGCTAAAAAATTGGCAAGATCATCAATATGAATTCGATTTGACCAATGAAGATTTGGATAATGCCGAGTGGTTTGTGCAAGCTTTACCATTCTCTCTGTAGATGCACCATAAATTCCCGTCGGACGTACAATCACAGTTTCAGCAGGATACGCCTGTTGCCACAACTGCTCCATTTCTACAAGTAAACAGCCTTGCCCGTCACTCGGTTGGACTAGAGAATCATCGGTGATCAGTTCACCTTGATTTTCTCCATACACCCGTGTAGATGACACCACGATAATCCGTTTTACTGGATGATTTCTGAGTGCTTGAACAATAGGCTGCACGGAATCCACATAGGTGTGCTGATACGTTTCTAAAGCATTCAGCGAGGTATTTCGAGGAGGCGCCAGTGCAACATAGACCGCATCCACTGCTTGAATATGTGATAAGTCAAGTTCATGAATGTCCTGCATCAAGTGCTGAGCAAAATCCTCGGCTTTCGGGCTACGGCTAACTGTGGTAATTTGGTGATCTTGCTCAAATATTTGTTTAGCAACACGTTGTGATGTTTTACCATAACCTATAAATAGAATATGCATGACACGACCTATTTTTCAAAATCAATCAAATTTAAGCTGAGGGGACATGGCAGCAGTTCATCAATTACAAGGGGTTGGCAATGCAGCAGCTGCCTTACTTGAAAAACTGAATATTTTCACAACGGATGATCTGTTGTTTCATTTGCCACGGGACTATGAAGATCGTAGCACGATCATTGCCATGAACCAATTACAGGTGGGTCGGAGTTACCTGTTGGAAGGTGTCGTTAAATCTATCGATATGCCACCAGGTAAACGGAAATCCATGGCGATTTTATTACAAGATGACTTTGGCAAAGTCACTTTACGTTTTTATCATGTTTATAAAGCTTTGACAGATCGAGCTAAAGCAGGCAATCGTTTAAGGATATTTGGTGAGGTGCGTGTTGGTGCGCGCGGACTAGAGCTTTATCATCCAGAAATACAACTGATTACAGAACATACCCCTCTTCCTCAAACACAGTTGACTGCAATCTACCCTGCAACAGAAGGATTAACTCAACCCAAATTACGTGACTATGTTAAACAGGCATTAAAGCAACATGCAGATGAGCTACCTGAATTATTGCCTGAAAAGTTCACCAATGGTTTTGCCCTCAAAGAAGCACTTGAATATATCCATCACCCCCCCGTTAATGCCAATATGTTACAGCTTGCGCAAGGCGCTCATCCTGCACAACAACGTTTGATTTTTGAAGAACTCGTGACACACCAAATCAGCTTGCTGACTCGACGGGCATATATTCAACACATCGCGGCACCCTCGTTTTCATCCAGTAAAAAATTTGCAAAAGCTCTACTGGGCAGTCTTCCATTTGAAATGACCAACGCACAAAAACGTGTTTCGAATGAAATTGCCAAAGACCTTAAACAGAGCAAACCGATGCTACGTTTGGTCCAGGGTGATGTTGGAGCAGGTAAAACACTGGTTGCCGGTGTAGCTGCATGTCATGTTCTGGAAGAAGGATGGCAGGTTGCACTGATGGCACCCACTGAAATCCTGGCGGAACAGCATTATTTAAACTTTAAAAAGTGGTTTGAACCCTTAGGCTTAAACGTTTCCTGGCTCTCAGGAAAACAGAAAGGTAAAGCACGTGCAGCAGCTGAGCAGACCATTAAGGATGGAACAGCCAATGTTGTCGTAGGTACCCATGCCTTATTTCAGGATAACGTTGAATTTTCTAAACTTGGTTTAGTGATTATTGATGAACAACATCGTTTTGGTGTTGATCAACGTTTAGCTTTGCGTAATAAGGGAGTGGACAACACCACCCCCCATCAACTGGTTATGACAGCGACCCCCATCCCCCGTACCCTGGCAATGTCTGCCTATGGCGATTTAGATACTTCCGTCATTGATGAACTTCCACCCGGACGTACACCGATCCAGACTGTCACCATTCCACTTGATCGACGGGAAGAAGTATTAACAAGAATTGCCACCAATTGTGCTGAGGGTAAACAAGCCTACTGGGTCTGTACATTGGTTGAACAATCTGAAACCTTGGATGCACAAGCAGCTGAAGCAACTTATCAAGAAATTAAACAGCGCTTCCCAAATCTCAATATCGGTTTAGTACACGGCAAAATGAAAGCTGATGAAAAACAAACCGTGATGCAGCAATTCAAAGACAATCAATTGCAGCTTTTAATTGCCACCACAGTGATTGAAGTGGGTGTCGATGTACCCAATGCCTCTATTATGGTGATTGAAAATGCTGAACGTCTTGGACTTTCACAACTCCATCAATTACGTGGACGTGTAGGACGTGGTGCAACTGCAAGTTTCTGTGCCCTACTTTATAAAAATCCATTGTCTCAAAATGGACAAGAACGCTTAAGAATTATGCGGGAAACCAATGATGGATTTATCATTGCTGAAAAAGATTTAGAGATTCGAGGTCCCGGAGAATTACTGGGAACAAAACAGACTGGAGATATGGGATTTAGAGTTGCCAAACTTGAACGAGATGATCATTTGCTCAATCAAGCACATTATGTGGCGGCCCAAGTGCTTCAAGATTTTCCAGAAAATGCCGAAGCATTACTTAAACGCTGGCTCCCTGAAGCACCGCGATATGCCTACGTTTAACCTAACTATATTAGAATGACTTAAGCTTTACACTACATTAGGTTATATCAATGCATTTTTCACCATCATGATGATTTAATGAAATCCGGCATGTCGCCAAATGAAAAGTTTTTATTCGAAATTACGCGTATGAATGGAGCATCACTCAATCTTGATTAAATAAAGACTAGAAAAAATGCTCCACTTTATCAATCAACTGATCCATAAAGGCGTACAATGTATCTCTCCATGCTTACTTTGCGGCATTGACCGACAGCAGGCACATTCCTTGTGTCAAGACTGTTGGCATCAACTACCATGGTCCAAACAATCTATAGCACGACATGGACAGCAGATACTTTGCGCACATCATTACGACTTTCCCATTGATCGCATCATTCAAACCTATAAATATGAGCAACAATTACAATATCAAAACGTGCTTGCCTACAGTTTATTGAGCCTAAGATTTTCCAAAGTCCAAGCCATTGTCCCCATGCCCATTTCAACCGAGCGTCTTAAAGAACGTGGTTATAACCAAATGTTGATTGTGGCTAAAATTATGGCAAAACAATTAAATATTCCCGTTTGGCAACCCGTGATACGGCAAGCACAGCATTCACAAAAAGGCTTAAGCCGAGTTGAGCGACTGGAAAATATTGAGCATCAATTTCGAATCATTCAATCAGAAAGAGGAAAATTTAAAAAAGTATTGATTGTCGATGATGTGGTCACAACGGGCAGTTCAATTCATGCACTAACCCAAGCTTTACAGAGCTTGGGTTGCCAGCAGATTTCCAGTCTTTGTATTTCGGCAGCACATCCGTCTTTGAAA
This sequence comes from Acinetobacter baumannii, assembly GCF_016508585.1. GTDB lineage: Bacteria > Pseudomonadota > Gammaproteobacteria > Pseudomonadales > Moraxellaceae > Acinetobacter > Acinetobacter nematophilus. The sequence continues at coordinate 51,365 of NZ_JADVOP010000009.1, read as the reverse complement.
TAATCATTGCAATAATTTAAAGAATTAGCTTGTGAAATTCAGTTAATTTAACTTAAAAGATTTTCCTTACACCATGGAATGACTACTTCTCGGGTTAATGGTGCCAATAACGTGCATTGATCATCTAAATCAATCCACTTCATTTCAGCAATTTCTGCATCAATTCGGGGTGCATCAGTAAAATTGACCTGATAGAGATAACTCACCAACCGGTATCCTGACTCGTTTGCAGCTGACGTTTCAAATCGTCCAATATAGTGTTTAATCTCGGCTTGAACACCTATTTCTTCTGCGATCTCACGTAGCATGGTCTGTTCAGGTACTTCATTCGATTCCAACTTCCCACCCACTTGCATAAAAAACTGTGTATTCTTTTTTCGTACCAGTAATAATTGATTTTGCTTATTTAAAATCACAGCAGCAGCTACAGTAATTACATTCATCATTCTAGGGTATAATAAAAAACACAATATATTGTGACATCAAAAAAATTAAAAACAATATATTGTGTTTTAAAAATTAAACTGAACAGGCTTAATCAAGATGCACAAAGCATTTTAGACCTTAATCCAATTTCACCAATTCTTCACGATCTTTTACCCCCCATTTTGGTTCAGGCGCTTGATAAGCCTTAAACTGAGCCAGAATATCTTCAATAGATGCAGAATGAATCAGCTGATCTGTGAATCTTGCCTTAGAGAACCCTTTATCAGTTGTAAGCTGTATAAATTTCAGCAAGTCATCATAAAAACCTTGAACATTTAAAAATGCACATGGTTTTAAATGAATACCGAGTTGTGCCCAAGTCCATTGCTCAAAAATTTCCTCAATCGTGCCTGCTCCACCCGGTAATGCAATAAAACCATCAGACAATTCAGACATTTTTGTTTTACGTTCATGCATATTTTTCACGATATGAAGTTCGGTCAAACCAGGATGTGCCAACTCACGATCTACAAGACCCTGAGGAATCACACCAATCACCTGACCACCTGCTGCCAATGCACTGTCTGCAACAATACCCATCAAGCCTGAACGACCACCGCCATAAACCAGAGTTTGTCCTTGCTTGGCGATAGTTTCACCAGTCAGTTGTGCAACATCGGCAAAAATCTGATCTGTACCTAAAGATGAACCACAAAAAATAGCAATAGAATTCATAAATTTAACCTAATTTTAATTTAGTCATGCTAAAAATATAGACGAACCATAAAGATTTTTTTTACAAAAGAGCGCTGTAAGCAGTGTTTTTCCTAAAATCCTTGTCTAAAATACACACATCAAATTGACACCACACTGCGCAAGGGAGAAAAGACACAATGCTTGAAGCCTTTTACGCCACTGAGCGCGGTAGCTTAGAAGATGCAACCATTAATGGTGGATTCGACCTACATCCTGAATTGGTTTGGGTTGATCTTATTGCACCTTCACAAGAAGAACAAGAATGGGTTTTAGATGCCTATGAGCAGAACTTACCCACCCTCAAATCTTTAGAAGATATTTCATCTTCTGCACGATTTTACCGTGATGATGATGGTATTCTACACATCAGTACGTATTTTTTAACAAAAAATAAAAATTACCAAGTTGAAGGTGATCCAGAAGATACCTCGAATATGCTGGCAAATGTGCAAACAGTTGCTTTTATCTTACATAAAGAGCGTTTGTTTACTTTACGTGGTGAAAAACTGGTTGCCTTCCGCGCTTTCCGTGCACGTGCGCGACGCAATGATTATGAAATTGACTATAAAGATCCGACATGGATTCTTCTCGGTCTACTTGAAGCAAAACTTGATGAGCTTGCGGATATCTTAGAAGATATCCACAGAGATTTAGAGTTGTACTCTACTGAAGTGCTGAACGTACGCCACCGCGAGATGATTCTTGATCTAGATGACATGATTACACGTCTTGCACAAAAAGAAGATATGCTTGGAAAGGCACAGCTGTGTTTGATTGATTTACGCCGTGTCCTCACCTTCTTATCCCGTCCTCGTGCATTGGGCAGTCATATTTACGATGCGGATATACGAGAGTTAAGCGAAGACGTGCGTTCCCTTGTTGAACATGATGCTTTCCTGTTTCAAAAAGTCCGATTCTTGCTCGACACCACCTCTGGATTCATTAACACCGAACAGAACGATACGATTCGTCGATTCTCAATTTTACCCAGCATGCTCGCACCGCCGATGCTCATCGCCAGTATTTATGGAATGAATACTGAAATTCTTCCTTTTGCTCATGGGCATTGGAGTTTTTACGTTGTTATTTCATTGTTGATCGCATTTTTTGTCGGTCCACTGGCTTACTTTAGATGGAAAAAATGGATCTAAAACGGGTGGAGTACACGGCTTTTTCAGCCTAAGCGATGGATATTTTAATCCGTATTTTAGGACACAAAGTTCAATTCAATAAAAAAGCACCTTATGAACGGTGCTTTTTTATTGAGAAATGATTTAAATCAATTTCAAATCATCTTGCAAATGACAAGCCTGAATGATTTTCATCATTTTTTCCGGCACTGCTTTAAATTGCAAGCCTTGCAAATCAGGCGTCTGACGCAGCCATTGTACAAAGACAGACAGTGCAAGCGTACTACCATGTTCAAGTTGAGACAGATTTACCGTCAATGGAAAGTTTTTCTCACTTTGAATCACTTTCAAGCCATTTAAATAATAACTTTCCGCATTTTCATAAGCAATTTTACCACTCACGTATAGTTCTTGATTCTTGAATTCAATCACTCGCTTACACCTATTTTAGCTCAATAAGATACGCTTATTTTTTTACGGCAGCATCGGCATCTGGTTTAAATGTCGCAATGGCTTTATCAATATTACCGCCATTACGTTGTACATTTGCCGCAAACTGATTACGGAATTGCAGCCCTAAATCAATACCAGACACATTTAGATTACGAACTTTCCATTGGCTACCTGCATCAGATAACTGGAAAGATACTGGAATTTTTTCACCATTGTTATTGAAGTCAATCGTCACAACGGGGAATTTGCTGTTGGTCGCTTTATAAGGGCGCATGGTATAGGTCTGATTTGAATACTTCGCAAAGGCGCTACCATAGTTTTCAATCAGGGTATTACGGAAGTTTTGTTCAAATTGAGCACGTTGAGCAGGCGTACTGCTGTTGGCATATGTTCCCATCACAATACGTGTAAATGCTTGACCATCTACATATGGGTCAAGGTTTTGACGGACAATTGCTTTCACCGCAGCCGGGTTATTTTGCAATTTCCCATGCTCTGCTTTTAATCGTGAAATTAAGCCATCAGCAACGCGTTTAACAAATGCTGGAGGTGCTTCTGCCGGTGCCGCTTGAGCCGCTGTAGCGACCATTGTAGCCAAAACACTTGCAGTCAAAGTTTGTTTGAACAACATATTCATTTCAATAACTCCTCTAATGCTTATTCAACGAATGAAGTCTGAGCATCAGTTGTTTCAGTGGATGCAGATGTGTCTTTAGCATCTGATGCGCCAGTAGATGTTTTTCCAGCACCACCCGTAATAAATTTGGTAATCAAATCTTCTAGATCCATCGTACCCTGTGTATTGGCAATACTTTCACCACGTTTAATATAGTTAATGCCGCCGCCAGGAACGATTTTCAAATATTTTTCGCCTAAAAGACCATTAGTTGCGACCATTATGTAAGCATCTTCATCAATATTTGTGATGGATTTCATGTTACTTAAAAGTTGCGTTTCCATTTCTTTTTGTTTCTCAGGCGTTGCAGCCTGATAATCTGCACTGTAATGCAAATCACCTAAAGCATTTTCTTTGACTTTCTTCAGCTGTTCAGCATTGAAGGTTGTCAATGAACCATCTAAATCAAATTTTACTGTCGCGTGGCGTGTGACCGGATCAAGACTAATTGCTTCAACCTGTCCAATTTTCACCCCGCTCATTGTGACTTTTGCACGTGGTTTTAACCCATTCACATTGTCAAATGTTGCAGTCATTTCATAACTGTCTTTTAAGTTTGTGCCGACCAAGCCACTCACTTTCATTGCTAAAAAGAACAGAGCAATACCAAAGATGATGACAAAAACACCTACGGTCAGCTCACTAGTACGTGATTTCATTAAACACCTCCGAACATGACCGCAGTCAACACGAAATCAAAACCTAAAACACAGAGTGATGAATACACAACAGTACGTGTTGTAGATGTTGCGATTCCCTCAGATGTCGGTTCACAGGCGTAGCCCTGATACACCGCAATCCAAGTACAAATTAAAGCAAAGACTAAACTTTTGATGATGGTACCGTTAAAGACATCTTTCATAAACTGAGTGCTACTTAAAATACCACTCCAATATGAACCTTCGTCCGCACCTAGAAAATCTACCCCGACCATTTTCCCGCCCATGATACCGATTGCGGCGAAAATGACAGAAAGCATTGGCAAGCTCACAATGCCTGCCCATAAACGTGGGGAAATCACACGTTTCAAAGGATCAACACCGATCATTTCCATACTGGATAATTGTTCTGTAGCTTTCATTAGACCAATTTCAGCAGTCAAAGCAGAACCTGCACGACCTGCAAAAAGTAATGCAGCAACTACGGGTGCAAGCTCACGCAACAAGGTTAATGCTACAGCAGCTCCTAGCATTGCCTCGCTGCCAAAAGTCACCAAAATGTTATACATCTGTAGACCCAGAACTGCACCAATAAACAGACCAGATACAGCAATGATCAAGAAAGACAGCACGCCCACACGGTACATTTGATAAATGAACAGTTTTACGCCCAGTATTGTGGGAAGCGAAAATAAGATCCGCAACAACATCAGCATTGCCACACCAATGCCTTGAACACGTTCTAGAACGCGTCTACCTAATAAGGCAATAGCATTCATGAACTCACCTCATTGCTTAAATAAGCTTGATGGCTAAATTGATAATCCACAGGTCCTTCAACCGATCCTGTTAAAAATTGCTGCACAAATGGAGAAGCATGCTGTTTTAACTGCTCAGGCGTGCCTTCACCCTGTACCTTGCCTTCTGCCACCACATAAATATAGTCAGCAATAGACAATGTTTCATCCACGTCATGTGAGACAATAATCGTGGTCAGATCTAGTGCTTCTCGTAATGATCGAATCAAACGTGTTAAAACGCCCATTACGATCGGGTCTTGCCCTGCAAAAGGTTCATCATACATGATCAAATCTGGATCAAGCGCAATAGCGCGTGCCAGTGCAACACGTCGATTCATCCCACCAGAAAGCTCCGCAGGCATCAGTTTTTCAGCACCACGCAAACCAACTGACTCTAGTTTAAGTGCCACTAATTCTGCAATTAAATTTTCAGGTAAATGTGTATGTGCGCGAATTGGAAATGCGACATTTTCATAGACCGTCATGTCTGTAAATAAGGCACCACTTTGAAAAAGCATCCCCATCCGTGCACGAGCCGAAAAAAGCTCACTACGTGACATAGATGCAATGTTTTTTCCATCAAGTAGTACCTGCCCCTCATCAGGGCTTAGCTGACCACCAATCAAACGCAGCAAGGTGGTCTTACCCGTTCCTGATGGACCCATGATTGCAGTAATTTGCCCACGACGAATTTTTAAATCCACATTGTCGTAAATTACACGCTCACCACGGTTAAAACTTAAATTTTTGACTTCAATTAAAGCTTCAGCTTCGGAATGGCTTTGCTTATTCATAGCTGAACATTTTCCTGCATTTACCAGCTCACATACTATACTCTGAAATATCTGTATTTTTTGTAATTTAAAGATAAAACTATGGTTTTAAACTCATATATATTGTTTAAATAATATCATTTAAATATAAATAAAATGCATTGTTTTTTTACTTTAAAATTGCAGTGTTATAATTATATAGCGCCAGCTTATTTGAAAATGAAGCTATAAAAGAAATAGCCCACATTAGAAATCAATAAAGCTGAAAACATGTATAACATAATTGCCTCAAAAAAAATCATCGCCTTCATTTCAGAATCAATACCCAACAGAATAGAACGACCTAACTGTTTTACAAAATAAATTGAACTGCATCACACTTTATTTTACCAAATACTTTTCAACTTGCAATAAAAAACCAGCCATTCGGCTGGTTTTTTATTGCAAAAACTTAATTAGTCATTGAATTTACGACGTGGACGGTCTGAATTAAATTCACGCTTTGGACGATCTTCACCGCCAAAAGAACGTTTAGGACGGTCTGAGTTAAACTCACGTTTTGGACGATCTTCACCGCCAAAAGAACGTTTAGGACGGTCTTCAAAACCACCTTCACGGCGTGGACGGTCTGAATTGAATTCACGACGTGGACGATCTTCACCAAAAGAACGTTTAGGACGGTCACCAAAGCTACCTTCACGACGTGGTTTATAATCTACACTGTTGCCACGGTTGTCATCATTGAAACGAGGTTTATCATTAAACCCGCCTTCACGACGCGGACGATCTCCAAAACCACCTTCACGGCGTGGACGATCTGAATTAAATTCGCGACGTGGACGGTCTTCACCGCCAAAAGAACGTTTAGGACGATCTTCAAAACCACCTTCACGACGTGGACGATCCGAATTAAATTCGCGACGTGGACGGTCTTCACCACCAAAAGAACGCTTAGGACGATCTTCGCCATAAGATGGACGATCACCGCGAGGTTTGTCATCGAAGCTACGACGTGGACGATCATCACCGCCTTCACGACGTTTGAAGTTCGATTCACCTTCAAAACGACGACCGCCACCGAAACCACCACGACCGCCATCACGACGACCACCGCCGTTACGACCACGACCGCCATCACGACCACCGCGTGCAGGAGGTGGAGATGGCTCCAAACCTTCGATTTCAGAAACACTTAAACGCGCTTCTAAGTAATCTTCTAAAGCACGGATTTTACCGCGTTCACGATATGTTGCTAAAGTGATTGCCTTACCCGTACGACCTGCACGACCTGTACGACCAATACGGTGTACATAATCCTCGTTCTTCATTGGAAGACCAAAGTTAATCACGTGTGAGATTGTTGGTACGTCAAGACCACGTGCTGCTACATCTGTAGCAACAAGGATTTTTGCGCGACCTTCACGGATACTGCGTAAACGACGGTTACGTACGGTTTGTGGCATAGCACCATGAAGTGCAACAACAGAAAGACCCGCTTCTGCAAGCTCTTCAGCCAACATATCTGTATCTTCTTGAGTTGATGCAAACACAACTGCTTGATCGACATCTTCTTCATTTAACCAATGTGTAAGCAATTTTTTCTTATGCTCAAAACCATCAGTCCAATGGAGGGTCTGGGTAATGTCGGTATTGGTAGAATGACCTGTTTCAATTGCAATACGTTCTGGATCATTCATCATGCGTTCAGCAAGGTTAATGATACGTGGTGCAAATGTTGCAGAGAACATTAATGTTTGTTTACGGTTTAAAGCCAAATCGCTAATCGCTTCCAGGTCTTCAGAGAAACCTAAGTCAAGCATACGGTCAGCTTCATCAACAATCAAAGCATCAACTGAATCAAGTTTGATTTGACGGCGGTTCACAAGGTCAAGTAAACGACCTGGAGTTGCAACAACAACTTGTGCACCTTTTAATTGTTGGATTTGCTTACCAAAAGGCATCCCCCCCATAATCGCAGCAACACGTACACCTTTCATGTGACGTACAAATGCAATCGCATCTTGACATACTTGCTGTGCAAGCTCACGAGTAGGCGAAATCACCAAAATATTGGGTTGAGTGACTGCTTTCATACGTTCTTTAAATGGTACAAATGTATCTTGACCAGCTAAAGCATTTAACGTTGGGAGTAAGAATGCAGCAGTTTTACCAGAACCAGTTTGACTTGATACTAAAAGGTCTTTGCCTTCTAAAGCCGCTGGGATAGATAATTCTTGAACAGGAGTCGGTGTAGTAAAACCAAGACTCTCGAGTGCTTTCTGTAGCGACTCGTCTAATGAAAATTCAGCAAAAGTTTTGCTCATAGAGATATTCACCCTAATGTGGGTGCTCCATTAATATATGGTCTGATGGACATCGGCAAAAAGCGGCACAGCAATAATCGCTGAAAATATAGAATCAGCGGCGATCCGAGAACGACGATGCGTATAACGCACATTTGATAACAGCCGCAACCTGAAGGAATCGCTTAAGCGATTGGGTGGGGCGCGAAATATTGTCCTCTCTTTGGACCGGACGCGCATACACAATATAGAAGAGAATGTTCAGGTAATGAACGAAATTTAGTGCGTGCGCGGAGTATAGCAGAATTTATAATAATGTCACGAAGTTTTATTGTTTTTTCCTGTATCATTCACTTATTGCTGCTGTTTATATAATTAAATAAAAAATATCACTTAAATTGTCGCGACTATCCTCAATCAGACTTTTAACACTAGCAACCAAACTATCAACAGTGAATTGATAAATAATAATTGTATTTGTTTGCCAATAAAATGCACCAGAAGCATTCTCACCTGTTTGACTATATCTTTGCATTAAATATTGGATATTTGCAATCGTTGCTGCACTCCCCCAATAACTTTTAGCTTCTGTTTTAATCCAAAAATCCATGTTTTGCTGAGTTATATCATTGTTGGGAATTTGATGATGTGTTTCTATACTGAATTTTTCATTTTGATAAATTGTTTTCATACGGTTTAGATTGTCTCAACACCTGTTAGGAGTAATATATTTTTCTTTGTTCTCTCAATAAAAGCTGTAAACCCAATATTTCTTCTTCAATTACAACATATCATAACCCTATCAATACCTATGCAGAACTAAATAAAAAAGGAAAAGCAGTCCTTTTTTTGACTTTAACTTGAGTTAAAAAAAATAACATAAAAAAGCCTTCATTCACATGAAGGCTTTTTAAAACTCAATCTACACCAATAATTAAAAATTATTTCGCAGCTTCACCCCATGCTGGAACAACTTGTTGCATCAATGGCTTTAACATTTTCATAGAACAAGCAATCACTTGACCATTTTCCATTGAGTCTGAACCACCGCGAGCATCAACAACTGTACCGCCCGCTTCTTTCACAATCAATTCACCTGCCGCAATATCCCAAGGCTTTAAACCAAGTTCAAAATAAGCATCTAAACGGCCAGCAGCAACATAAGCCAAATCGAGTGCAGCAGAACCTGCACGACGATATTGTGCGCCAGCATTTGTCACATTTAACAAAGATTCAAAATGGTTTTTTGCATAAGAAACAATTTCACCGTTACGTTTTGCACGATAAGCATGTCCTACGCCAACAAAAGTATTTTCAAGGCTGTCTTTCACATTGACGCGAATACGGCGTTGGTTCAACATGGCACCGCGACCACGGCTTGCTGAGAATAACTCATCTTTCACAGGGTCATAAATCACCCCGTGTTGAGTCACACCTTTATGTTGAACTGCAATAGATACACAGAAATGTGGAAAACCGTTGATAAAGTTTAAAGTGCCATCAAGTGGATCAATCACCCAACACCAATCGGCATCGTGACCTTTACCTTCTTGCAGACCAAACTCTTCACCAAGGAAGCTGTGATTTTTATAACTTTTACGAAGTGTATCAATGGTAAGTTGCTCAATGTAACGGTCTACACGAGTCACTGGCCCATCAATCCCTTTTTCTTCGACTTGTAGATCGAGTTTATGACGATTTTGATGCGCTTTTAAAAGCTCTTGACCAACTAATTGAGCCGCACGCGCAGCCATCACCACCATAGGTTCCATTGAACACCCACTACAAATTTGAAGATACTGATAAAGAATAATGCATAAAAGCGCAGGCATTTTAACAAATATCTGCGCTTTTTGGGAAATTTTGTTTCTAAAATTTTACATGTTGAGTTTTTACAGCAGTTTAGACATGCTGAACAAGTTTCAACCAAGCCTGCTGGATTGAGTTTTGAATACCATTGGTATCCAGCCCACAGTCTTGAAGCATTTCAGTATGAGTTGCTTGAGCCAGAAACTCATCAGGTAAACCCAGGTTTAAAATCGGTTTAATGATTTGAGCCTGCGCTAGGAATTCGTTTACAGCACTACCTGCACCCGCCATAACGGCATGTTCTTCCACGGTAACAAACAAACTGGTTTTGTCTGCCAAGTCGCGGATAATCTGCTCATCCAATGGCTTCACAAAGCGCATGTTCACAACACGAATTGCAATATCCAATTGCTGTGCCAGTTGTTTTGCTGCCTCTAACGCAGGTCGAACACGGCTACCAAATGCCAGGATACTGATACATTCCTCATGTTCAGCATTGAGTTCTAACAATAATTCGGCTTTACCAATCTCAAGTTCAGTCAATTGCTGCTGAATCTCAACCCCTAAGCCATTTCCACGTGGATAGCGGACAGCCGTTGGACCTGGATATAAATAGGCGGTATGCAACATCTGACGGCATTCATTTTCGTCTTTTGGTGCCATGATCACCATATTCGGTACTGTACGCATATAAGCATAATCATAAGCGCCAGCATGCGTAGGTCCATCTTCTCCAACCAATCCAGCACGATCGATACCGAAGGTTACATCCAGATTTTGTAAAGCAACATCATGAATCAATTGGTCATAACCACGTTGCAAAAAGGTCGAATAAATTGCAACCACAGGTTTTAAGCCTTCACAAGCCATACCTGCGGCTAAAGTGACTGCATGTTGCTCTGCAATCGCGACATCAAAGTAACGTTCAGGAAATTGTTTGGCAAACTGTACCATCCCCGAACCTTCACACATCGCAGGTGTAATGGCCAATAATCGTTGATCTTGCAGGGCTTCATCACATAACCACTGCCCAAATACATCTGAATATTTCGGTGCTGAGCTTTTAGCGGGTAAAGCGTGAATTTTACCGATGGCATGATATTTGATTTGATCAGCTTCGGCAGGCGCAAACCCTTTACCTTTTACCGTATATACATGGATCAAACGTGGACCTTTACGCTTTTTCAATGCATTGAATACTTGTACCAGCTGCTCAACATCGTGACCATCAAATGGACCAAAATAATCAAAGCCAATCGCTTTAAACAAATTATCAGCTGCATCTGTTGCTGACTGGTGTAAACGAGAATTGTAGTCCCACGCTGGACAGTCTTGGACAAAAGCTTGTCCCTCTTCATCAATATTGATGAATTGCCCTTGTTCCCAAATTGCAGCTAAATGCTTTGCAAAACCGCCTGTGCTACACGAAATGGACATATCATTGTCATTCAGCACCACAATCAAATCAGCATTATGCGCAACAGCATCGTTCATGGCTTCAAAAGCCATACCAGCCGTCATCGCACCATCACCCACAATAGCCACAACCTCACAAGGGTCTTTTTGGTAACGACGTGCTAACGCCATTCCCAAACCTGCTGAAATTGCTGTTGAAGAATGACCAACACCAAAGGTATCAAATTCGGATTCTTCTCGTGCAGGAAAAGCCGCCAAACCATTTTTGGAACGGATCGTGGTTAACTGTTCACGACGACCTGTCAGTGCTTTGTGTGGATATGCTTGATGCCCCACATCCCACACCAAACGATCTCTGGGTGTCTCAAAGCAATAATGTAAAGCGACAGTCAGTTCAATAACGCCAAGGTTTGCCCCAAAATGCCCGCCACTTTGTCCAGCAGCATACAAAATGAATTGACGCAATTCGTCCGCGACCTGCACCAATTGGCTTTGCTCAAGCTGACGTAATTGTTGAGGATGGTCTACTTCATCCAACAATGGCGTAACAGGACGTTGATTAGGTATTTCGGTATACAACATATGTGGCAAAGCCTTCTAAAGCCTGGCAAATCTAAGCTAGGTACACGGGTTAGCATGATTGTGAAAACAAATCATATCACATTCGATCAGCCACATTTATAATGATGCGTCATTGGAAACTTCCAAGTCAGCAAGTGTGCTCTTGGTGTCAATTATCATGAATAATCTATCTATATATCAACTATTATCGTGTGCTTTATACAAAAAAGAATTTTTTATCGCAAAGTTATCTATAAAAACATGCTTTTCAATTCTACCAATGTCCAAGCATTACGCTATACTTTAGCTAATTTCTAAACAAATAGATGGAAGATTCTGTGTCAATAGAGTTTGTTGCCACTTCAAAATTACCCACCGCATATGGTGATTTTAAAATTTCTGTATTTCAAGATCCGCTGACAGGTGAAGAGCATGTTGCTCTTTCTAAGGGTTTAGAAATCGCTCCCACAAATCCTGTTTTAGTTCGCATTCACTCAGAATGTTTAACTGGCGATGCCTTTGGCTCATTGAAATGCGACTGCGGTCCACAGTTACACAACACCATGAAAATGATGAATGAAGCAGGTCAAGGTGTAATTTTATATCTACGCCAAGAAGGTCGCGGGATTGGTTTAACCAATAAAATTCGAGCATATGCTTTACAGGACCAAGGTCATGATACTGTAGACGCCAATTTATTGTTGAACCTCCCTGCTGATGCGCGTCAATATGACATGTGCAGCATCATGCTGGATCATCTGCAGGTTAAACAAGTCAAGTTAATCACCAATAATCCGTTAAAATTAAAAGCCCTAACGGATTTGGGCATAGATGTTGTCGACCGTGTTCCTTTAACCGTGGGTTTAAATAAATTCAATGAAGATTATTTAAAAACCAAACATGATCGTATGTCTCATATGTATGAGAAAGATGACTTTTAATCACTGATTCTTTTCAAGTATGTTTTGGCTGATTTCTCAATGCAGTGTTAAAAAATACTTTTTTTATTGGTCGGAGGTATGTGCTGTACCTCTTCCAATATCAACACACCATCTCAGCTCCAGATAGCGCTCATACAAATGATTTGGCATGATTAAAAAACACTATTCAGCTTCTATCAAATCGTCATCGAGAAAATCTGTGTTTCAGGTTTTCTTCGTTTTAAATGCAAATCAAAAGCCATACAAATATTACGAACAAAGGGCTTGCCTGATTCAGTAATTACAATCCGATCTGTTTCGATCGCCAACAAACCGTCCTGTTGCATTTCGATAAGCTGCTCAACAACCTGGGTGCGTTCTGCAAAATCCATAAACGGCTCAGCCCATGAAGTCTGAAAAGTACACATTAAATTTAAAATATGCCGACGGATCTTCAAATCTTCAGCACTCAGTACATGACCTTTCACGACAGGAATTTCATCACGCTCTAAACATGCATAATATGCCGCTATATCTTTTTCATTTTGTGCAAAGCTATACCAACTGTCGCTGATCGAAGAGACTCCAAGACCGATCATGACCTTCGTTTTTGAGGAAGTATAGCCCATAAAGTTACGATGCAGTGTTCCGGCCTGAAAAGATTGATACATCCCATCTTTCGCTAATGCGAAGTGATCCATGCCAATTTCATGATAACCATGCGCCAAAAGTTGCTTTTTCCCCACTTCATACAACGTTCGCTTCACCTCATCTTTCGGTACATTATGGTCTTTGAAACCACGTTGTCCATTGCCCTTGATCCAAGGAACATGTGCATAACTATAAAAAGCCAAACGGTCTGGCATGAGACTGTTGGTTAAATCAATGGTTTTCAACACATCTGTTAGATTTTGAAAAGGCAAACCAAAAACCAGATCATGTGAAATTGAACTATAGCCAATCTCACGTGCCCATTTCGTGACATTGGCAACATGTTCAAAAGGTTGAATACGATGAATGGCTTTTTGAACAGTATCATTATAATCCTGCACACCATAACTCACTCGACGGAATCCGAGATCATACAATGCTTGCAAATGCGCACGGGTCGTATTATTGGGATGTCCCTCAAAGCTAAACTCATGCCCTTCGGCAATATCTGCTTTGACTAGGATGCCTTGAATAAGTTGTTGTAAGTGCTCAACTGAAAAAAACGTCGGTGTACCGCCCCCCAAGTGAATTTCTTTAATCTTGGGTCTGTCTTGTAGTAATTGACAATACACGTCCCATTCTTTTAAAACCGCTTGGATATAGGGTTGTTCCACTTCATGCCGCTTGGTCACTTTCTTATGACATCCACAGAACGTACATAGACTTTCACAGAAAGGTAAATGGATGTATAAACTGATGCCCTCACTTTGATTAGACTCATCAAAGGAGCGTTTTAACGTTTGCTTCCATTGCTGCATCGAAAAAGAGCTTTCATCCCAATACGGAACTGTTGGATAACTGGTATAACGTGGACCTGCCACATTGTATTTCTGAATTAAAGAACAACTCATATTCACTGCTCAGTACCGGATTAAGATTCACAAACCAATAAATGCACACCCATGCCTTTATCTTCAATCCATTGTGCTGAGCTTAAACATGGATTTCAACCTAGCGAATTGCTCGGGATTTTTTGTAAAAGACTTTAAATCGCCACGAACACGCTTATGTGCTGAATCCGTAGCAAAAGTATTCAAAAAAACACCTTCATTTTCCAATGGTTTTCTTTTTTAATGGTTTTATGCTTTGATGTATAAAATCTTTTTGTGCGCATTTGAGGATCGTCATGCAAAACCCAACCTCTGCTGATATTCAACGTGTTCGTACGTTTCTTGTCGATTTACAAGCGCGAATTTGTTCAGCTTTAGAACAACAAGAACAATTAGGTCAAGGGACTGCAAAGTTTGAAGTGGATGACTGGCAACGACCTGAGGGAGGCGGTGGACGTTCCCGCGTTTTACAAAACGGGACAGTGATTGAAAAAGGGGGTGTGATGTTCTCACATATCAATATTTCAAAACTTCCCGCTTCTGCAACTGAGCGCCATCCCGCTATTGCAGGTGCTAAAGCTCAGGCTTTAGGGGTGTCGCTGGTCATTCATCCGAAAAATCCAAATGTTCCGACCTCTCATGCCAATGTTCGCTTATTTGTTGCTGAACCCGAAGGTCAAGAGCCAATTTGGTGGTTTGGGGGCGGTTTCGATCTTACCCCGTTCTATCCCAATCAAGAAGACGTGTTCAGTTGGCATCAAACCGCTTTTGATTTATGCAAACCCTTTGGAGAAGAGGTCTATGCAGAGCATAAAAAATGGTGTGATGATTATTTCTATTTAAAACATCGAGATGAACAGCGTGGTATTGGTGGTCTGTTTTTTGATGATTTGAATCAATGGGATTTTGAAAAATGCTTTGAATATATGCAAGCCGTGGGTAACGGTTATTTAAATGCCATCTTACCTATTTTCCAACGCAATCAGAATAAACCCTACACTGAAGCCCAACGGGATTTCCAATTGTATCGTCGTGGTCGTTATGTGGAGTACAACCTCGTCTATGACCGAGGTACACTATTTGGTTTACAAACGGGCGGACGGATTGAATCTATTTTGGTCAGTATGCCACCGCTTGCAGCATGGTCGTACCGCCCTGAATGGGATGAACAGAGCCCAGAAAAACAATTAACCGATTATTATCTAAAACCTCATGATTGGTTATCTGTACTCAAATGATCTAAAACAATCAAAAATCATTTTAAAAAGCTACCCTGTGACATGAGGTAGCTTTTTTTATATTGCCCCAAAACAAGCGCTGAAAGATTTACTCACAATTGAGATGAGAATTATTCACAATAACGCAACTTTTTTAATTTAAATTAACCTTAAACTCGGCTACTATAGCAGACTTAAAATTTCCTTAATTTTTCCGATAAATTTATATTGAATATCAGAAGATTATAGCAGTTAACGCGAGAGGTTGATATGAGGAATTTATTAGAAAATCATAAACTTACACTTTCAGTAGGCATTCTGTTTTTACTGGTGTGCTCAGTTTCAACCACCATCATCTCTACCAATGATTTATCAGATAGCATTTCAATTACCTCCAGTGTTGTTTTATCGATTGGTTTCGTTGTGGTTTTTGCAATGATTTTCCTCGATTTTTTAGAATCAGTATGTAACCCATAATTCAAAAAATAATTTCTTTTTTCTTAAACATCAAAAATCAGAAGATAAATATTTAATCCAAAAGTACACCAAGATACTTTTTGTTGTCTTCAACATTTTCCCGTATATTGTTGCCACGCCTTAAAAATCAATATTCTCAATACTTGGACATTGGACATGAGCAAACAATTCGCAGTCATTGGAAATCCGATTGAACATTCTCGTTCTCCTGAATTACATCATGCTTTTGCAAAGCAAACAGGTATTGATCTGAATTACAGCAAACGTCTTGCTCCACTGGATGGTTTTGAGAACAGTGTGCATGAGTTCTTTTCCCAAAATGGTGTAGGAATGAATGTGACCGTTCCTTTTAAAGAACAGGCCTTCGCCTTGTGCACGCAGCTCACTGAGCGCGCCAAAATCGCCAAAGCTGTAAATACTTTATGGATGGAAAATGGCGAGTTACATGGAGACAATACCGATGGTCAAGGTCTGGTTGACGCCATTAAAGCTTTGGATTGGAAATTAACAGACACAGATTTACTGATTATTGGTGCGGGTGGTGCAACTCGAGGTGTCATCTATCCCTTGGTGAAAGCAGGGGTAAAAAAAATCGTGATCGCCAACCGTACACTTGCTCGTGCCGAGCAATTGGTTGCCGACTTGGCAGACAGCGTGCCTGAAGCACAGCTGATGGCCTGTAACCTAACAGCATTACAGGGGAAGTTTGATATTGTCATCAATGCTACCTCAGCAAGTCTAAGTGGTGATCCCCTTATACTCCCTGCAACATTAACATTTGACCATGCATATGAAATGGCATATGGCAAAGCATCCAGCTTTATAGAACAAGCCAAAGCACGTCAAGTTCCAACCTCAGAGGGTTTCGGCATGCTGGTTGGACAAGCTATAGAAGCATTTTATATCTGGAATGGCGTTCGCCCCAATCTAAAAGATTTTCTCTAGATGGCGACAGATGTGCAGAATATTTATCTGGTCGTCAAAAAAAGAACCTCTATTGAGGTTCTTTTTTAGCATCATACAACGGGCAATTACTTTAACTTAGCATCACTCAATGCCTGATAAGCTTGCTTGAATAAGTCATAATCAATAAATTCTGTAGAATCAGCATTCAATGTTGATACGACTTGATCACTAAACTTATTATTTTTAAATGCAACATACGACTTTGCTAAAACTTTTGCTGTTTTTACAAATTCTCCACGCTGAGACTTTTCAATCTCATTTTCGGCTTCAAACTTCTGCATGTAATATTGCGCAAACACAGCTTCAGTCGTTTTATATTTTTTAACTAAGCCCTGCACCTCTAAAGTACTCTGTTTGGCTTTCCAGATCTTAGCAACAATCTCATCGACATCATTTCCAAGTTCATCATCGTACTGATGATCGTCTTCTAAGTGATGCTTTTTCTGTAGGGCTTGAATGTGTTTTAAAGCCTGACCTTTCGGATTGTAGATTTCTTCATCTGAATAAGCATATGCATAAATCGCAGCAATCTCTTGTAAGTCTTGGGCAGAATACTGTTTGATCAATTCAGGTTTTTGCGCAGTCAATTTTGCAATAAATACTGCTTTATAGGTTTTTTCATAAGATCCCGTTTGCGCAAATACTTGTTCAGCCAACAGCGCTAAACGCTCATCTAAACTTAGATATTTTTGCTCATCACTGCGCTCTGAACCCGATATGCCACCCACCGCTTGTTCCATGATGCTGCCTTTAAAGATCTCTTTAAAAGGTTTCGCCTGCTTGAGAACACTCTGGTCAATTTTGCTTGCATTGCCATAATTGAGGAATTGCATCGCCATTTTAATGTTTAACTTACGATTTAAGGTGTCTAAATCCAAGCCCATATCATAATCTGCTTTAACTGCTCGTCCTTTATTGTCCAATGACAAATCGACGATCAGTGGATTACGCTTGCTTGGAGCCGGTAAACTGCTTTCAATCTCAGAGAGATGTTGATTCCACAACTGTTTGAATTGCTGTGCATCTACCAACTGATCTTTAGCATAACCATTGAATGTGCTGACCAATGTTGTCTTATTTTTTTCTCTTAACGCACTCTCTGATGAAGATTCTTTCTGTTGCTCGCCTTTCAAGACGTCTATTTCATAATGATATTGACAATATTCCACATCACCAAACCGAGGATTTGCTTTGGCTTTGGTCAAATCTTCACATTGCTGCTCAGTTAAGATTTTTGTTGTATTGCTGTCTGCTGCAGCCTCAACATCGTCATATTCAGAATCACGCTCTTGATCTTGAGCAGCTGTAGCATAATCGTCATTGTCTTCAACAGCCGCACTCGCGGCTTGTTCTGCATCATAGGCTGCTTGTGTTGCATCCCCTTCATCCACCTCTTCCTCCAAGTCTTCATGCGACTTACGATTGACGGCATTGTAAAGTTGATACATTGCACTGGATGCATCACTGGCGCTATCATCACTTGATGTAATTCCAGATGCTGCTTCCTCAGCAGCTTTCATTGCTTCTTGTGCTGCCTGATAAGCCTCATCGCCTGTCTGAACTTCTCGATCAGATCCTAAGATTTTTTCCATATTGGACTGACTCAATCCCAGTACAGAATTCATCAGATATTGGCGGTTCACTGTCGAATACAGTTGTCCTTGTAAAAACATTTCTTCAATGGTCGTATTTAAACGAATTTTTTCAACGATGCCTGCCTGTTTTTCCGCCGAACTCACTGCAAGATTTTCAATTTGACGAGGTGAAGCGATTAAATATGAAGTTGCTCCCGATTGTTTCAACAACTCAACCAACGCCTTGCCATTTACCTTGCGAATATCGTCTTTATATTTTGAAAAATCATAATATGCATATTTATCCTGATCCTGAGAATTGGCCAAATAAGGCATGATCGAAAAAATATGCGTATAGAATTTATAATCATTCATATCCAAAACTGTAGGAATGCGCATTTCCACAGATAAGTTTGGCTTTTTGTATCGGGTTTCTAAATTGAACGATGCCATTTTTTGACGATAATTCACGGTTCCGTCATATTGAACTTGCAGATCATTGACAATATTTTGGACAACATCAGCCCCCATGCCGACAAAACGACTGATGTAATTTGAATCCTGTTTCGCAATCGCTTGATAAAGTTCTTTTTTCTGTGTATCCGTCAGTTTGATCTTTTGATCTTTTAAATACTGATTGACCTTTTTTTCAATTGCAGGATCTAGTTGTTTGGAATCCGTATTCTTTGTATTTTGATCTTTCTGTGAACGATCTAAATGAACTTGGAATTGTCCACGATAATCAAAATTAGGATATTCATACAGCGCATTAAATCCTTGAATTGCACGTTGAGGAGTGTCTTGATCTGCATTTAAAGCATTACTTTTAATCACATGTGTGGAACATGCCGACAAACTCAAACCCAAAAGACACAATGTTAATTTTTTTAAATGCATGAGAGATTTACTCACTTGAATATTATAAAGACACTAAAAATAGCAATGAAACTACAAAAAAAAACTGTTTAATGCTACCAAAAAAGCAACAGATTAGCATGTACTTTTTCTACCAAATTCGCATTTCTGACAATTCTTTTAGGGAGTCTTATCAATGTATTTCTCATATGATTATGAATAATGAAACTATCGATTGAAGATCCAAAACTATTTTTAAATTAGGATTAAATACATGCCAGCATATAAAGCGCCGCTCCGTGATATTCGTTTTTTAATTAACGAAGTTTTTGACTATTCAGCGCACTATAAAACGCTGTCTATTGGCGAAAATGCCGATGCAGACACCATTGATATGATTTTGGAAGGTGCAGCAGATTTTTGTGAAAATGTACTTTCTCCACTGAACCAATCAGGTGATGAAGAAGGCTGTCATTTTAAAGATGGTGAAGTAACAACACCAAAAGGCTTTAAAGAAGCTTATGATCAATTCGTTCAAGGTGGTTGGCAGGGTTTGTCCTATCCAGAAGAATTTGGTGGTCAAGGTCTACCGATGTCTTTAAATCTGATCAAATCAGAAATGATGGGAACTGCAAACTGGTCATTCACCATGTACCCGGGTTTAAGCATGGGCTGTATGAACACCATTATGCAGTTTGGTACAGATGAGCAGAAAGCAACCTACATGCCACATCTTACTGCCGGAACCTGGTCAGGTACAATGTGTTTGACTGAACCTCAATGTGGTACCGACTTAGGACAAGTTAAAACCAAAGCCGAGCCTAAAGAAGATGGTACCTATGCCATCACCGGTACAAAAATTTTCATTTCTGCGGGTGAACATGATTTAACTGAAAATATCATTCATATCGTATTGGCTCGCCTACCGGATGCGCCTGCAGGTACCAAAGGCATTTCATTATTTATCGTCCCTAAATTTATCCCAACTGCTGATGGCGGTGTGGGTGAGCGCAACCCTGTGACATGTGGTTCAATCGAACACAAAATGGGGATTCGTGCTTCAGCAACAGCTGTGTTGAACTTTGATGCAGCAACAGGCTATCTGATTGGTGAAGTCAACAAAGGCTTACATGCCATGTTTACCTTTATGAACACTGCACGTATCGGTACTGCGGTTCAAGGTCTTGCACATGCTGAGTTAGCGTTCCAAGGTGCGCTGCCTTATGCCAAAGATCGTATGTCTATGCGTGCGCTATCAGGTAAAAAAGATCCAGAGAAAGTTGCAGATGCCATTATCCACCATGCGGATGTTCGTCGTATGCTGTTGACCCAAAAGGCAATTGCTGAGGGTGGTCGTTCAATGATTTATCATGCCGCTCAACTTGCTGATAAAATGACTGATGCTTTGGCTCAAGGCGATCAAGCGAAATTTGATGAATATGACGATAAACTTGGTTTCTATACCCCGATTCTCAAAGGTTTCTTAACAGAAATGGGCTTGGAAGCTGCAAATCACGGGATGCAGGTTTTTGGTGGTCATGGCTATATCAAAGAACATGGCATGGAACAAATTGCACGTGATGCACGCATTTCAACTCTATATGAGGGTACAACTGGCGTACAGGCACTTGATCTGATCGGTCGTAAAGTTCTACTTTCTTCTAAAGGTAAAGTCGTTCGTGAATACACTGCCGAGATCTTAAAATTCTGTGGTCAACATGCACGTAACAAATACATGCGTCGCTTTGCATGGGATTTAACCAAAATCTGTGCGCAGTGGAATGCTTTAACTGTACGCATCATGCTTGCAGCGCGTAAAGACCGTGACATCGTATCTTCTGCTTCTGTAGATTTCTTGATGTTCTCCGGCTATGCAATGATGGCTTATTACTGGGCTCAACAAGCAGCCGTCGCTTCTGAAAAACTGGCGTCAGGAAATGGTGCTGAAGTTCCAGAGTTCTATAAAGCAAAAATCAAAGTTGCTGATTTCTACTTCGAACAATTGTTACCGCGCGCACAAGGTCATGCTGAGTCGATGGTCAATCCATCTAAGACCATGATGTCACTTGAAGCGGAACATTTTAGTTTTGATTACTGAGATGCTGTAACAACCAATCACAGATAGACTGATAAAAAAGAGCGCCCAGGCGCTCTTTTTTATCGCGAATCACGCTCAATGAGCGTTAAAGAATTGATGTGTTGCTTCAACTGCACTCGCAGCACGATTTACCAAATCCTCTAGCATCCATTGACTACCTGCAATAGCCTGCAAAGAATGAGTAAAAAATACTTCTGCTCTTTAAAATGCTTACAAATCCCTGCTGTGCAAGCTCTGAAGCGTATGCAACTGTAGTTTTTTTACAGCACCTCAAGAATGAACAATGACGATTGTTGGATATTGATCGTTTTCATTAACTTTTTCAGGATAATGAATATTTGCAGCAATGATCGCATCCTCAGCATTGTGTTTGATGAAGCTGACTGTTCTCAGTGTATTTTCTCAGTATTTCAGTTAAAGATGTGTCTGATAGAAAGGAATCAATTTTGCCAATGCCTGCGCCACAGGTTCTGGTTTGTCATACAGATCATAATGAGACCACCCTTCAACAATCAGCAACTCTTTTTGTTTAGACGCTGCACGACCATAAATTTCTAAACTGTCACGGTATGCTCCAAACCCTCCCACTTTATCACCTGTAATCAATAAAAGCGGTTGTGTCAACAATACCTCAGCCAAATGGAAGGCATCCCAACCTATTGAAACTGCTGAATGCGAAAATAAAGCTTTAGACTCTCCATGAGGATGTTGACCGCGTTGTGTCTTGTAATATTCGGTTGCTTCCAACACATCAATATCCGTTAAACCTGCAGATTCTGCTTCGGCGACAGAATTAGGCAATAAACTATCCACCCGTTTGGCTCCACCACGTGCTTCTGCTGTGCGTTGCTTGGCAATCATTTCTAACTTTTCGAGTGGATTCCATTGACTGAAGCCTTCTCGAGATAAACGACCGAAATTCACCGCATCTACAGTCGCAACGGCCTTAATACGTTTTTCAGTCATTGCGACATTCAAAGCATAGCCACCTCCGCCGCAAATTCCTAAAACACCGATTCTATTTTCATCGACATACTCCAAGGTCACCAAATAATCTGTAACCAGTCGAAAATCTTCAACACGTAATGCAGGATTCTCAATTGAACGCGGTTCCCCTCCGCTTTCACCTTGAAAACTGGCATCGAAGGCGATCACAATGAATCCGGCTTTTGCTATTGCCTCTCCATACACCTGACCGGACGTTTGTTCTTTGCAACTTCCGATCGGGTGTCCACTGATAATTGCAGGGTATGTTTGTGCTGGATTAAAATTTTCTGGGAAATATATATTTGCAGCAATTTCCCAATAAGGTGCTTTGATTTTTACATTTTTCATTGTAGGACCTCATTTATCCTTGGTTTCAATGAGAATCATCTTAACAAAGGTATGTTACCCTGATTAGATGCTATAATCAGATTGAAGCCATTAGTATTTCTTATGAATAATGAAAATAAACTTAAATGATCTCTGCACATTTACTGCGGTCATTCACAATAAAAATTTCACTAAAACAGCAGCTCAGCTGGGGGTTACACAGTCTGCGGTCAGTCAAAGTATTTGTCATTTAGAAGAACAGATTGGATTAAAACTGTTTAATCGTACCACTCGAAGTTTGACTGTAACTGATGCTGGTCAACGCTTATTTGACTTGGTGGGAAAAAATATAGAAGAAATCAATTTAGGTTTAGAGTTGCTCAGTTCAATGCACAACAAACCTATTGGAAAAGTCAAAATCTCTGCTGATGACTATGCCATCAAATATCATCTATGGCCAAAACTTCAAAATGCACTCAAAGATTATCCAGACATTCAAATCGAGTTAATCTCCGAGAATAGACGTATTGATATTGCTAAAGAAGGTTATGATGCAGGTGTTCGGCTGGGCAATTTAATCGAAAAAGATATGGTGGCAATTCCAATCAGTTCCAGTATCAAAATGTGCCTAGTCGCTTCACCAGATTATATTTCAAAATATGGCAGACCTGTGTCAATTCACAATCTAAAACAACATATTTGCCTTCATGTTCGAATATTGACAGATCATTCACTTTTATCATGGACTTTTGTGGAAAACGGACAATCCATAAGCTTCAAAGGTGAAGGTCAATTGATATTTACCAATGTCGATCAAATTTTAGAAGCAACTTTATGCGGCTATGGAATTTCTTATATTCCTCAAAATCTTGCAATGCCTTATATCAATCAGGGCAAGCTCAATGAAATTCTGCCTGAATATGCAATTACCCATCCGCCATTTTATTTATTTTATACCAGCAGAAAACTTGTTTCCCCTGCATTTTCA
Organism: Acinetobacter baumannii; assembly: GCF_016508585.1. Lineage (GTDB taxonomy): Bacteria > Pseudomonadota > Gammaproteobacteria > Pseudomonadales > Moraxellaceae > Acinetobacter > Acinetobacter nematophilus. Next base: position 27,653 of record NZ_JADVOP010000009.1, on the reverse strand, counting down.
ATTATTAAAGACCTACTCAAACAATCCTGATAATAGCAATAGCCAGATTTTTTCAAGCAAGCGATGGTTATTGAAATTAATTGAATAAAAGTCTGTTGATTTTACTGCTGAGTTTTAACTGCCGGTCGAACCATGGTTTTTATCAGCTTCAAGCGGTTTTTTTCGAGCACATAAAAACGAGTAGTGACCTGATCAACCTCGTAGTTTTGATCCATATGTTCTTCTTGCGTGACCAACAAACGACTATTCACACGTGTTGCTACGACATCTTCTGTGCGTGCCTCTCCCCCAAAACCATCAGCTAAAAGTTGCCCTGTACGCTTATTGACGAAAGAATACATTCTACAACTTGCACCACATCCCCACATGGTTGTGACATATTCCCCGGCAAAATCCGGTTTTTCTTTTAATGCATCTCGAAGTCGGGTACGAAACATATTGGCACTCGGATCAGAAATATCCAGTTGAGCTGTCTTGCCCTTATATACTGATTTCACAGGATAATCACTAAACTGGGGAACCGCATTTTTCGCGTGAGCAATTGGGATAATTGTCAAGGCAGAAAACAGAATGATGAGATATTTATTCATTGTTATGACCCGAAGATTTAAAATATTTATTTTCAGCCACATCATAACAAAACTGGATATCTCATGCTGTTTATTTTAATCAACCCGCATATTTATAAAAATGCCTCTAAAACAGAATTTAAAAATATATGTCCTTGTGCTGTACAGGACAAGCGTGCTGCATCATTGACCATTAAATGACGTTGTTTTAATGGGCGGATTCGCTCATTTAAATCCGCAAGATTCAAGCCTGTACGCTCTGAATAAAGTTGAGCATTCACCCCCTCATTCAAACGCAAAGCATTCATCATAAATTCAAAAGGCATCTCCACATCTTCAATACGTTTAAACTGCAAATGTTCAGCAGGCACTTTTGCTAAATAGTCTTTGGGCAAACGGGTCTTTTGAAAACGATATACACCATCGGTCTGGGTCACCTTACCATGTGCACCTGCACCAATGGCTAGATAATCTCCGAACTGCCAGTAATTTAAGTTATGCGTTGATGGTTGTTCTTTGCGCCAGGCTGATACTTCATAATTGATAAAACCCTGTTCTTTTAAATATTGTTCCCCCTGTTCCTGAATTTCCTCAAGAACATCATCCACAGGTAAGACCGGTTGAGTGCGAAAAAAAACCGTATTGGGTTCAATGGTCAATTGATACCATGAAATATGTGTCGCACCGTTTTCAACAGCCAGTTTTAAGTCGTATAACGCCTGTTCCAAGGTCTGTTCTGGTAATCCATGCATCAAATCAACATTCACACGTTGAAATCCGGCTTCTCTTGCATTTCGAATCGCGAAAACAGCATCATCATTGGAATGAATACGACCCAATTTTTTTAAATGTTCAGTATTAAAACTCTGCACACCGATTGATAGTCGGTTAATACCTGCCGCTAGATAGCCTGCAAAAGGATCATGCTCAACTGTTCCCGGATTCGCTTCTAACGTAATTTCACAATCCAGTTCAAACGGCAGTAATGCTTTTAACTGTGAGAATAACCATTGATACCCTTGGGCTGAAATCAGTGACGGCGTCCCTCCACCAATAAATACACTATGAATTTCTCGCCCTTGGGCAAATTCAATTTGCGTTTTAAAGTCTTCAACCAATGCCTGTAGATATTCCTGTTCTAAACCTAAAGACAATTTTCCATCGGGTACAGCATGCGAATTAAAATCACAATACGGACACTTACGCACACACCACGGCATATGAATATAAAGGGATAATGGAATATTTTGAGGGATTAAAGCAGTCAAAGAAAAGCTCAAAGCAAGTAAGAGAATGGCTAATTTTAACATGACTTCATCCAGCTTCTTAGAATCATGTAGAAATTCATAAGTAAAGCCAACAAACATATTAGAAATATTTAACAATAACCCAAAAAAATCTATCTATTTATTAGCAAAACTCATTAATTTAATTTAAACTATAAATCACCGAGAAGAAGTAGATGAAGAAGAATGATGAAATTATCCAGTCAATTGTTGTTTCTTTTACCACTGACTATGGGCATTGGTATTGCTATGGCTTTCCAGACTGCCATTAATACACAGCTGCGTGAATATCTCTACTCCCCCTTACAAGCAGCTCTTTTATCTTTTTTGGTGGGTACACTATTGCTCGTAGTTTTGGTAATCTTCCAGTCTGAACAAAAACCAACCCTACACAGTTTAGCCGTGATTCCTTGGTATCTCTGGCTAGGTGGTTGTCTTGGGGTTTATGCCATCAGTATCAGCATTTATACTGCGCCAAAACTTGGCTTTTTAACGCTGTCAGGCTTAATTATTTTTGGACAAATAGCCACATCGATGATCATTGATCACTTCGGTGTATTGGGTACAGATAAAGTGCCAGTCAACTGGCAACGTCTTTTAGGTGGCGTGGTGATTTTTATAGGTGTGCTTCTCACTCTACAACGCTAACCAATTTATTTTTCTAAGCACCTTTAAAACGAGTATTTCCAGTGTCTGTATCAGTAAAAGCCACGACTACCCGCTTTGAATTAAAGCAACTGTTTCATTTGATGCTCCCGATTTTAATCACTCAATTTGCTGCGGCAGGTTTTGGATTAATTGATACGATCATGGCTGGGCATATGTCTGCCGAAGATCTTGCCGCAATTGCCGTGGGCGTCGGTTTATGGATTCCAGTGATGCTGCTGTTCAGCGGGATCATGATTGCAACGACACCTTTGGTGGCTGAAGCCAATGGCGCACGTACACCTGAAAAAATACCGTCTATCGTACGCCAATCGTTATGGGTTGCCTTCTTACTGGGATTAATCGGAATGATGGTTTTACAAATCATTCCATTGTTATTGCCACTCGTCGGTGTTCCAGAGTCACTGCTGCCTAAAGCCAGTCTGTTTCTTCATGCAATTGCTTTCGGTATGCCCGCATTTACCATGTATTCGACATTACGGGGTTATTCCGAAGCCTTGGGCTACCCCCGCCCTGTCACCGTGATCAGCCTTGTCGCATTGGTCGTACAAATCCCACTCAACTTTATTTTTATGTACGGTATTGGCCCTATTCCCCACTTGGGTAGTGCGGGTTGTGGTTTCGCTACAGCATTACTGCAATGGCTCATGTTCATTACAATCAGTACTTATATTTTTAAAGCAAAACGCTATCAGGCGACACAACCCTTAAATAAATTTGAGAAAGTAGACAGTGTACTCATCAAGCGTATTCTCAAACTGGGTTTACCGATTGGCTTAGCGATTTTCTTCGAAGTAAGTATTTTTAGTACGGGTGCAATTGTACTCAGCCCTTTGGGTGAGATTACTGTTGCTGCACATCAAATTGCCTTATCGGTCACTTCTCAACTGTTTATGATCCCAATGTCACTCGCTTTGGCGCTGACGATACGCACAGGAACTTATTATGGTGAAAAGAATTGGTTTGCCATGCGTAAAGTACAGAAAGTTGGTTTGATGACCAGTACCCTATTTGCCTGTACAACTATGCTGTTGCTCTTGGTATTACGTCCAGAAATCGTTTCTGTTTATACTCGTGATTATGATGTATCTCAAGCTGCGGTCTATTTAATTTTATTTGCAATCGCTTACCAACTTATGGATGCTTGGCAAGTCAGTGCTGCGGGATGTTTACGTGGTATGCAAGATACCAAAGGCCCCATGTGGATCACGATGCTGGCTTATTGGATCATCGCTTTCCCGATTGGAATCTATTTGGCACGTTATACCGATATGGGCGCTGCAGGTGTATGGACAGGTCTGATTATTGGATTAACAGTTGCTTGCATCTTGTTGCTTATGCGCTTATATACCAATAACAAACGCTTGGCACAAAACTCATGATTAAATTTTTAAATAATGCTGTTGCTTTAACGGCATTATTTTTTCTAAGAAAAGTAAAATCAAACTGATCTTTATACTCTGCACCATACATCAGCTGTCTCAATAATCAGACACTTTGAACAGATAACACAATGTTTATCCGGAACGTATATTTATTCAGATTGTAGTTGATATGCATGTTGAAATTTCTCAGACATCTTTGATAGATCTGCAACTTCCTTGACGATGGCTTGTCCAACAATGACATCAGTACCGTTAAACGTCATGGTTGGAGCACCATACAGTGCATAACCCTCATTGAGTGCTTTGCTCACCCTTGCACAAAAATGAACATCATCTTTGCCGGTTAAATATCGATAAACTTTCATCCAGTTACAACTATATAAATAGGTGAAAATATTTTAATCCAAAATACACAAAAACAGGCTTATACTGTCCAACGTATTTAAATATCGAAAAAATCAAAGTATAAACAAATGCTTAACAAATTAGAGTAGGCAGCTTAACAATAGTCGCCTATGATCAAAATAAATCAAACATCTAATCTAAACTGAAGGATGATTACGAATGTCGAAAAGTACCAGTACACCCGGTCGCCGCTTTATGAAACTTGCCAGCATGACTGCAAGTATTGCGACAAAAACGGTATCGAATTCAATTCGTAACTTCAATGCAGATGAAGATCAAAAAAATGAAGCGCGCAGCAAGCTATTTCAAGATATTGGCATACAAATCGCAGATACCTTAGGTGAAATGAAAGGTGCAGTGATGAAAGTCGGGCAAATCGCCTCTCAATACAAAGATATTTTCCCACCTGAAGTTGCACGCGCCATTGCTAAACTGCAACGCCAGGCACCTGCGATGCCCTTTATTGAAATTAAACAACAAGTAGAAAAAGAACTCGGTAAACCCATTGACCAAGCTTTTTTGTATTTTGATGAACAGCCTTTTGCCGCAGCTTCAATTGGTCAGGTTCATAAGGCAACATTGAAAAATGGCACCGAAGTCGTGGTTAAAGTTCAATATCCTGGGGTAGATGAAGCCTGTGAAAGTGATTTAAAACAAGTCCGGCTTGCCTTGCGTCTTATGGGCGTACTGAAAGTCGATAAAAAATTACAAGATCGTCTTTTTAAAGAAATTCAAGACAGTTTACATGAAGAATTGAATTACGAAATTGAGGCTCAAAACCTACAAGTGTTTAGAACTTTTCATCAGGCCTTGGATACAAAAATTATTATTCCCAAAGTTTTCAATGAATATTCAAGCCGACGTATCTTAACATTGAGTCTAGAAAAAGGTGAAAGTATCGAAACAGCCAGCACTTGGGACTTAGATATTCGAAATGAAATTGGACGACGTTTAATTTTGGCACTTGGTCAACAGATCTTTTTCTTGAAACGTTTTCACTGCGACCCACATCCTGGAAACTTTGCTTTCCGTGAAGATGGGAGTGTGATTATTTACGATTTTGGGGGAGTAAAAACCTTATCCAATGAAATCATTGCACACTTTAAAGCCTTAGTCAGAGCTGCAAGAAAGCAAGATATCACCGCAATAGAAGAACATTTAACTGATTTAGATGCATTGGTTGAAACAGGCAAATTCCCTGAAGAACTTTATAAAGCATGGCTGGAAGTTTTATTACGCCCACTTACGACACATTATGATTTCGCTGAAAACTCAGCCCACCATGATGGAATCAAGCTGGTGAAAAAATCATTGAAATATTGGGATGTATTTAAGCCTTCCCCAGATACTTTAATGGTAAATCGTACCATTTCAGGACAATATTGGAATCTGATTCAACTGAAGGTTCATGATAATTTAAACGATCTTTTCGAAGAACTGGTTCCACTGCAAGATTGAGATGACATAAACATTAAAAATGTGGAATTAAAAAATGATGAAAGCATAAATTCCAAAAGCTGATCATTTTAGCTCAAGATGCGGAGCATCAATATCATAATAATCAGCGTCTAGATGGATTCATCTTATTTTAAGCTAAGCAATCTAAATTAAAAGCATATTTGAAATCTAAGCAACCTCCTCCTGCTTAGATTTCTTTTTTATTTCCTGTAATATCAAACCAATTCATCCGACGCATTCAATCCAAATGTGAATAGACTTTACAAATTAAATGTTATGTTATAATATTACATTAAATCAAAATAACCAGAGGATCAAATCATGCGCGCAGGTATCCATCCAGAATATCGTGAAGTGCTGTTCCATGACACCAATGCCAATGCATTCTTCGTGATTGGCAGTACGATCAAGACAGCAAATACCAAAGAACATGAAGGTAAAGTATATCCTTATGTAACATTAGATATATCCAGTGCTTCTCATCCGTTCTACACGGGTGAAATCCGTCAAGCGAGCAATGAAGGTCGTATAGCCAACTTTAATAAGCGTTTTGCACGCTTTAAACGTTAAACTTTAACTGTTGTTCAAGCCTAAGTTACCCCTCTAAACTTAGGCTTTTTTTATTTATACTATTTTGTTGATAAGATCATTTGGAAAATATAAAAACCGATCGCTAAAAAAATCACCCCGACAATAACACTGGATACCGTATAGGCCAGCGCAATGGGAAATTGACCTTGTCGAATGAGTTGAAACGTCTCTAAACCAAAACTTGAAAAAGTCGTAAAGCCACCCAGGATTCCCACCATGAGAAACAAACGCGTTTCTTGTTGCAAAATCGGATAACGTTGAGTAAAAGCAAAGAAAATGCCTGCAAGGAAACAGCCTAAAATATTGATTGACCATGTTGTCCAAGGAAAAAGGCTATGGGGTTTAGAAATCACAAAACCTGCCCCATAACGTAAGCTTGCACCAATTGCACCACCACATGCGACCAAAAGCCAATTCATATTCAAAATTCCTTAAATCTTGTTTAAATAACGTCTTGCAACAACAATAATCCGCTACTGCAGTGTTTGTGTATAAGCCCAAAGTTATCCACATTTTTCACAACAATCCGAAGTATTCTCATCGATAGGGGTCTCATTCTTTACATAAAAATTCAAAGCTGGAACCACAAATGCAAAAACATCTTGTTCTCTAACTCCCCACTGATGGAGCAGTGGACAATCAATATTGGACACTTGAGCCGCTTGAATTTGATTAAAATCAAAAGGCATTTCAATATCACCTTGTGATAATCGCTCCGGCTGATCAACCCATTCTACCCATGCATGATCTTGGTCTACCAGATAAGTAATAGCCTCACGCCACGAAGAAAAAACATTTTCCATGTTTGAGGTAAATATTGATCTGAACTGAACAGGAGAGTCGATAAAGTGCATCAAGCTCAATCTGCGTCTGAATTATATCATCCTCTCTTTTATGGACAAATTGCTGGGCATATTGTGCGGGCATCACATCACTTGCCAAACGTCCACTCAGTACATAAAGTTTCTGATCAATCACGACCTGTTCAAAAATCACTGTTTTGGCTGGTTGTTCAGGTGCGATATAAAACCGCCAATTGCTTTGTTGAGGTGATGGCATGAACTGGCGTAAATGACCTAAGAAAGAAAAACCAAAGTGTTGGTGTTGATAAGTCAAAATGGTAAAAATCGTTTTGCCCTGCTTTTCTAATAACTGCACATGACTTGGATAGCCTGAACACACCTGCTCTATATCAACCCACCAAGACAAATAAACAATATTTTCCACCTGGCTCTGTAGTTCCAAGAAAGGAATTAAGCGCATCAACATACGGCGCAAACCAAGTAAAAATGAGCATTGCGCAAAAAAAGCAATGCATTTTAAAATAATGCCCTTGGTCGGTTTTTTTAAACGATGTCGGTGCATAAGGCACGATGATTATTTCCTTCAAGCATTCGATTCTAACAAATACAATTAAAAAATAATTTATCGAGCAAAACCCACAAGGACATTACCGATCCATGAACGATCGGTTATGCTATGCGCACGATTGAATATGGAACGCTTAACTCATGGCTCAAGATTTATTGAAACAACTTCAAGCTGGCGAAGCAAAATTTACCGATGTGATCAGTTATATCGAAGCACGTTATACCCATTCACCCACCGCATTTCAAAACGGTCAACAATATAATGCTGCAACAGAAAACCAAGGCAGTGCAAAAGTTTTTTCTTTTGCTCAGTTAAATCAACTCGATCAAGCACAAACCTTGAGCTTGTTCGCAGAACATTATGCTGCTGTTTTGGCAACACCAGAAGCAACCGATCATCAAAACATTCGCCAGTTTATGCAAAATGGCTGGGATGGCATTCAATTTGATGGTGTTGCTTTAACAGAGAAATAAGAGCGATTGACATTGCATTCATCCTTATAAGCATTCACAGAATGGCTCAGCCTCTCATCGTAATAGAAAAATCAAAGGGATCAAATTGATCCCTTTATTACTACTTATGGTCGTTCATCATATTGAGGTAAACCATCGCAAATCGTATCCCACTCTGCTTTGTAGGCTGCATAAATATGCATGGTGGGTTGATGCTCCAATGCCGTGTCGAGTGTTCCAATTCTTAAACGATAGGTATCTGGGGCTTCGGCTTTAATGCTCATAATCGGCGAGCCACACTCCCGACAAAAACATCGCGTCGTTGTCGCAGTGGATGCAAACTGTTTGAGCAATTCCTCACCCTTTACGATTTTAAAATCTGCTTTTTGAATGGGTGCATTGGTCGCAAATGCCGTACCATTGGCTTTTCGGCAACGTTTACAATGACATTGGATGACCGGACCTATTTCACCATGAACTTCATAATGAATCCCACCACACAAACAACTTCCTGTATATAATTTTTCAGCAGACATTTTTGAAAATCTCACCATGTGCAAAAATGATTAGTACACCATCAAATTAGCATAAATCTCTGCGCTTAGCGGAAATAAATCCTTTTTTTTAAAATGTCCCGGAAAGATATTGATGCACACCCTCACCTGCCGCTCGACCGGTAGCAAAACAAGCTGTTAACAGATAGCCACCTGTAGGTGCATCCCAATCCAGCATTTCACCACAGCAAAATACTGACCCAAGAGATTTGAGCTGTAAATCCTGCGTCAATGCTTGTTGTTTTACACCGCCTGCGCAACTAATCGCTTCTTCAATCGGGCGGAATCCTAGTAATTCGATTTTAAGATGTTTAATCTGCTGCGCCAATCGTTCTGGATCGCTCCAGAGTGCTTTGTCGACCAATTCACGTAATAAACTGGATTTTGCTGTGTCCAAGCCTGCTTTGCGCCAAATATTGGCGGTCGACTGTTTTTTGGATGGTTGTAATTTTTGTACCAATTGTGGAGCCGTTTGATCGGGTAATAAATCCAGATACATGACCAATGGCCGATTCTGTTGAATCAGGTGACGCAATGAGCGTCCTTGCTTATAGATGAGTCCACTTTCCAAGCCATAATGGGTGATGACGATATCACCTTGCGTTTTAACCGAAGGCTCAACCCAGGCATCTACACGCTTTAAAGGCTGACCAAAGACCGACTGCATATAGTCCGACCACGGATAAACTACACCCGCATTACTGGGTTGAAAAGTTTCAATTTCAGATGAAGACAACCATTTTTGCCATGCACCATCACTGCCTAAACGAGACCATGATACAGCACCACATGCCAAAATAACCGCATCAAAGTTCCGTTCATTGATCTGATTGCTTTTTAAATCAATCATCTTCAGTTGCTGACACTTAAGCTCAATCACTTGATGGCGATAATGAAATTGAACCTGCTGCTCAAGTAAATACTTCAGCCATGCTCTTAACAGTGGTGCAGCTTTCATTTCTACTGGGAAAATCCGCCCGGAACTGCCGACATAGGATTCAATGCCTAAACTTTTCATCCACTGTTGAATCCATGCTGCATCCCATTTTCGAATCCAGGGTTTTAACCATTCCACTTGATCGTAGCGTTGAATAAATTGTTCAAACGCTTCGGCATGTGAGATATTCAGTCCCGTTTTTCCCGCCATCAAAAATTTGCGGGCAGCCGATGGTTTTTGTTCAAAAACATGAATCTCATAATTTTTATATTGGCTCAACACATCAGCAGCCATTAAGCCTGCTGGACCTGCGCCAACAATTGCAACTCGTTTAATCGACATGCGCTTGCTCTGACAGCGTTTCAACAGCCTGACCTTGACGGGGCGGCATATCATCAAAACGAGTTGAATAATGTTCAGGCTTACGAATAATCAATTGCTGGCACAGCTCACCACGTTCCAGATATTTGATTTCAAAATGTGTTCGTGCTGAATCTGATGCAATAATTTGTTTTTCATAAGGAAGTTTCCAAACCTCTTGCAACTGTTGTTCAGCTTCAGCGATATATTCGGGAATATTACTTGCCAATGTAATATTGCCATTTGGTTGCAGTCTAGAAATCAAAAACTCAAAAAAAGGCATATTCAACCAGCGTTGCGCCGGATTATGTGGTTCAGGATTTGGATAGAGAATAAAGAACTGCTGCACCTGCGCTGGATGCAATGCGTGTACAACCCAGGGCAATGCATCGGCATGGATTGGGGTTAAATTCGTTTGTCCTTCTGATTGATGCTGTTTTTGCATCGCCAAAAATTTTTCGCGTGTTCGCTCAATTGCAATCAAGCTCAAGTCCGGATGTTGCCCCGAAAATAATAATGCATGTTTGCCTTTTCCTGCCCCGATTTCAACACAAATAGGAGTATTTTCAATACGTTGAAAATCACGAGGAGCATGCATACGCTGTGCTTGAAATTGACGAATCGGCATAATCAGATCAAACTAAGAAAAATCGCTGCAAGTTTAACAATTCTTTGCAGGTTTTGCTTTTTTAAAATGAGAATTTCTGTATGCCTAAAACATTTCCTTGTCCACGATGCGGTCAACCCTCAACATGGGAAGCAAATGAATTTCGCCCATTTTGTTCTGACCGATGCAAATTGATTGACCTCGGTGCCTGGGCAAATGAAGAATATAAACTTCCAACTCAAGATGCGCCTCAAATGGACCAAAGACGCCATGAGGATGATTATGAGGATTAACCCCTCATGTGGGCTGCCCATATTCGTTCAAGCACCTTGAGCCAATTTTTAAAGCATATTTTTTCAATCAATTGATCTGAATAATTACGTTGTCGCATTGCACTGATCAGTTTGGACATGCCCATAATATCTTTGAGTTCATTACTGATCAGTGCACCATCAAAATCAGAACCAAAGCCTACATGCTCTTCGCCTAAATACAGAATGAGATATTCCAAATGATCTAAAATCATTTCAATGGGTGTATCGGTATTTCGCTGCCCGTCTGAACGTAAAAACGCCACATCAAAATTCACCCCAACCAAACCTTGACTATCATATATCGCTTTTAATTGAGTGTCGGTTAAGTTCCTTGCTTGTGGACACAATCGATAAGCATTGGAGTGGGTTGCAACAATCGGTTGCGCTAAAATCTCTGCGGTATCCCAAAAGGCTCGCTCATTCATATGAGACACATCAACAAGCAGCTTTTTATCAGCACAACGTGCAATTAAAGCTTTACCTTCAGCTGTAAGACCAGGACCTGTATTGGGAGAATGAGGAAATCCAGCATTTAAACCATGTCCGAATTGACTTGGCCTATTCCATAGTGGTCCTATACTACGTAGCCCTGCATCATAAAAGACATCCAAGAGTTCAGGATCGTGTTGTAAAGCTTCTGCACCTTCCATGTGAAGGACGATCGCCAGCTTTTTTTCAGTGATACAGTGTTCAATGTCTTCAACAGAAGTACAGATTTGAATATTGGACGAACGTTGAGTCAACTGTTGAGCTAAATCAAGCTGTTGCAAACAAATCTGTTCAATCTGTTGCTGGGTAAAGTTATCAGCACCTTGATCTAACAGCTTATTCGGATGATATTGCTTGAGATAGTCGAATGGTGGCAGAAAAATAGCAAAAAAGCCGCCTGCAAAACCCACTTTTTGACAGCGGTTTAAATCCAGATGTCCAGGCAATTGCTGATGGATAAAAGCATCGACAGGATCATGGTCATCAGATAACCACAGTCGTGTTAAAGCATCATTGTGACCATCAAAAATTGGCATTGAATCAGTGTGCATACTGAAGATCTCGCTCAAATCATTGATCTGAAATGTTTAGAACGGAAATCTGATTATTCATTCGTTTAGAATTTTTACTATTGCGAAAAATCAAATTACTGAGGGAAACATCCTGTTCACTGTCTGCCCGTGCTTGTTCAATCAAATGATGATACGGTGACTTGGCACAGACTGGATCAGCATCAGATGCATGCCCCGTTAACATATAGGCTTGGCAGCGACAGCCACCAAAGTCACGGTCTTTATCAGGACATGTGCGACAACCTTCAGGCATCCAAGCATCTCCACGATATTGGTTAAAAGCCATGGATTCATACCAAATTTTTGCTAAAGATTGTTGACGGATATTCGGAAAAGTCATCGGTAACTGACGAGCCGCATGACAGGGTAGCGCCAGACCATCTGGTGCTATCGTCAAGAATATTTTCCCCCAACCGTTCATACATGCTTTTGGGCGCTCTTCATAATAGTCAGGTACCACAAAAATAAGTTTACAGGGATGATTTTGCAGACGTAATTTTTCTCGATACACATTGGTAATTTTTTCAGCACGTATCAATTGTGCCTGAGTGGGTAATAAATACTGACGATTTAAAAAAGCCCAACCATAAAACTGACAAATTGCTAGTTCGACTGTATCCGCATTCAATTCTAGGCAAAGCTCAATCATCTGTTCGATCTGATCGATGTTATGCCGATGAATGACAAAATTTAGCACCATGGGATATGCATATTTTTTTATGATACGGCACATGTTGTATTTTTGTTCAAAAGCATCTTTTGAACCTGCCAATGCATCATTTACCAGTGGATCACTTGCCTGAAAACTCACCTGTATATGATCAAGACCCGCTTGTTTTAAACGACTCACTCGTTGTTCCGTCAAACCCATCCCCGAAGTGATGAGATTGGTATAAAAACCTTGTTGATGTGCATGTGCAACTAATTGATCTAAATCTTGACGAACCAAAGGCTCTCCACCAGAAAAGCCCAGTTGCACAGCACCCAGTTGACGAGCCTGATCAAAAACATCACACCATTCTTTTGTCGTCAGTTCATTTTTATGTTGTGTATAGTCTAAAGGATTGGAACAATATGGGCACTGTAATGGACAACGATAGGTTAACTCCGCCAATAACCATAAAGGTAGTCCAATATCCATCGTCATTTAAAATCAATCCAGTATTTTTGTTGAGCAACCAACATAAAATCAACAACATCACTGTCTATTTCAGCAACATCACCAAATTGTTGTTTTAAATAAGCAGTAATGTCTAAAATGCTATTTTTTCCATCAATACACTGCCCAATTGCGCCAGCACTTTCATTTAACTTGATCATGCCTTCAGGATATAAAATAACAAAACTATTTTGTGCCGGTTCAAATTGAAAACGATAGCCAGAGCGCCAAATAGGAATAAGGTTTTGATCAAGTTGTTTACTGCTCATCGAAATAATCCTTTATGCCAGACTGGTTCTTTAGTCACAGTATGATAAGGGGCTTGATTGTGTATATAAGCCAAAGTTAAAGCATCTAAAATGCTCCATAAAACATCCAGTTTAAACTGTAGTATTTCCAGCATTCGTTGCTGTTGTTGATTACTGGTGAATGAATCCAGTGTAATCGTTAACCCATGCTCGACATCTCGTCGGGCTTGACCTAATCGAGCGCGAAAATATTGATATCCCTTATCATCAATCCAAGGATAATGTTTTGGCCATGAATCTAACCGCGATTGATGTATTTTAGGGGCAAATAATTCAGTTAATGAACTGCTCGCGGCTTCCCGCCATGACGCTCTACGTGCAAAGTTGACATAAGCATCTACAGCAAAGCGTACCCCTGGGAGAACCAGCTCTTCAGAAATCACCTGTTCACGTCGAAGACCTACAGCTTCGGCCAAACACAACCAAGCCTCTCGTCCCCCACCATCTGGATACTCACCATCCTGATCAATCATTCGTTGAATCCACTCCTGACGTACCCGTTGATCTGGACAATTTGCCATGATCGCAGCATCTTTAAGGGGAATATTAATTTGATAATAGAAACGATTTGCAACCCATGCCTGAATTTGCTGTTGGCTCGCTTTCCCTTCCGCCATCATGACATGAAACGGATGATGAATATGGTAATACTGTCCTTTTTCTATAATCGCTTGTTTAAATTCTTCTGGTGTCAACGCTTTTGGTATTTGATTCATAGGGCATCTTATTAAAGTTCAATGTACATTCCGTCATAAGCCACATCTACTCCATTAGCTTGAAGTTCAGCAAATTGAACGGAGTTCTCATTTAAAATCGGATTGGTATTATTAATATGAATCAGTATTTTTTTTACGGCTGAAAGCTGATTCAAATAAGACAATGATCCACCTTCACCACTGATGTACAGGTGTCCCATTTCCCTTCCAGTTTTAACACCTACGCCACATTTTTGCATCTCATCATCTGTCCAAAGCGTCCCATCAATCATCACACAATCTGAGTTCCTCATCGTCTCCATAATCATGTCATCAATTTTCCCAAGACCAGGCGCGTAAAATAACTGCTTTTGTGTTTTTTGGTCTTTAATAATTAAAGCAATATTGTCCCCCTCATGCGGATCATGGCGATGAGGTGAGTATGGCGGAGCCGCACTTTGAATCAGCAAGGGAATGAATTGCAAATGCTTGAAGCGATCCATTCGAAAAGCGTGTTTCGGGTCAATCTGGCGATATTGCAGTCCACCATTCCAATGCTTCAATATATTAAATACGGGAAAACCCAAACTGAGGTCTTGATAGACCATTTCAGTACACCATACAGAAATTGGACATCCTTCACGTAAACTAAGAAGCCCTAATGTATGGTCAAGTTGACTGTCCATCAGAATGACATCGCTAATACCAGTATCACGTAATTTACGCGCTGGTTGGGCAGCCTTAAAATCAAATAATTGCTGGCGAATATCGGGAGAAGCGTTTAACAATATCCAGTCCGTGCCATTTTCAGAAATGGCAATCGAAGATTGTGTTCGAGCTTTGGCTTGAATCGTGCCTTTGCGGATACCATCACAATTAACACAATTGCAATTCCATTGTGGAAATCCGCCACCTGCAGCTGAACCCAATATATAAATATACATAGAAATAAGATCTGATGATAAAGATATAAGCCCCAGATCAAGACTAGGGCTTATTTTGGTTCGAAGATAAAATAATCAACGGGCTTCAAAGTACATGGTCACTTCAAAACCAATTCGTAAGTCAGTAAAAGCTGGTTTTATCCATTGCATAAAATTTTTCTCCAAATTCAATTCTTATTTAAAAAATTAACACCTGATTCAATGCAACAGCATTGTCTAAATTTTATTCTAAATAAAAATGCTACCCTTGTAGACCCTGTTTAGTTAATATTTTGTTCGATAGTCGTTATCATTAAAAATGAGCAGAAACTATTCATCATGCCCGATGAGGGAAATCAAAATCCGAAATTAAGACAGTTTCTATTTTATATTTTTGAGTGAATGTAACGCCCTTGTTCTGATTAAACAGTTTTTTATAATTTAAACACAATTGACATATATATTTCACAATAAACGCCTACTTTTTAACACACGCTTAGTTATATGATCATTGCGTGTTTAATGTCACATTTTCCATATAAAAAATTAAAAAATAGTTTCATTGAAACTCAACTGGAGTATCACAAGATGTATATAGGTTTAAAAGTTTTTGTCACGATATTAGCCATTTTATGTGTGTTTTTTACCACGCTAGGCATTTATGCACTGGATGCATCACTGATTATTATTGGAGTCCTCTTTGCAGCTTCAATTCTACTGATTGTCTTAGAAGCACAAAACCGATCAGCCAATCCTTTTATAAAACGTTGATACTTCATCGTCTCATAAATAGAAAATGAAAGAACATGAGCCCATTCATTGCGTTATCCGACACTGACTGAGCTGTATTTTATGAGACATCAAGTTTAGGGAGACACTTAGCCTGCTTTACTTGCCACAAATGGATTATATTGTTTTTCAAAACCAATTGTACTCATAGGGCCATGCCCTGAAATAAATTGGGTGTTGTCGGGCAAACTAAAGCATTCACGCTGAATTGAATCAAGTAATTGCTGATGATTGCCTTTTGGAAAGTCTGTGCGACCAATTGAGCCTTTGAACAACACATCACCCGTCCACAGAACCGCATGTTTTGCATTGTAAAAGATGACATGACCCGGTGTATGACCCGGCGCAAAACGAACTTCAAATTCCTCCTGCCCTAATTTCAGTGTTTCACCACCTTCAAGCCACTGATCAACGTTCACTGGTTCAGGAATAGGAAAGCCATAACGAGCAGATACGTCTTGAATCATATCTAACCAGAATTGATCTTCTTTATGGGGACCAATCACGGGCACATTCCATACTTTAACCAGTGCCCCCACAGCCCCAGCATGATCCAAATGCCCATGTGTTAACCATAATGCTTTTACTGTCAAACCCAGCGCTTCAACCTCTTGTTTTAATTTTTCAGGTTCACCGCCTGCATCGATCAATACCGCTTCTTTTGTTTCTGAGTCCCAAACAATGGAACAGTTTTGAGCAAATGCCGTTACGGGTACAATTTTAACTTGTAACATAATAATTTTCCTAAAAGAGTAGAATTTGTTGACATTTCAACCATGCATTGGATTATCTGTTCACAACATAAACCAGGCAGACAATGATGAAGTATCAACAGACTCTAAGCCTGCAACTGTACCTTTAAAGCATCCAGTTGCGCCTCTAACAAATGCCCCAATAGATCAATATGATCGGCACGAGTATTCAATGCAGGAATATAGGCATAATGCTTGCCACCCGCTTGCAAAAATAATTCAGCATTTTGAATGGCCAATTCTTCCAATGTTTCTAAACAATCTGCTGAAAATGCCGGACTAAGGATTTGTACAGATTCTACTCCTTGCTCCGCCCATTGTTGCAACAATTGATCCGTATAGGGTTTCACCCATTCCTGTTTGCCAAAACGAGATTGAAAGCTTATCGCCCAATCATCATCATTGAGCTGAAGTGCTTGAGCAACCTTTTGTGCCGTAACTCGACAACGGTCTGCATATGGATCACCTTTATCAGCATACGGCTGTGGAATACCATGGAAAGACATCAATAATTTTGTCGCTTGACCATGTTGCTGCCGGTAATCACGGACACTGTTGGCTAAGGCCTGAATATATAAAGGATGTTGATAATAATCCCGAATAAAACTTAGACCCGGAATATTTCGTTGCCTGAGCAGCCACTTTGCAACGACATCGTACAACGGAGCTGTGGAGGTTGCGGAATACTGCGGAAATAAAGGAAAAAGAATAATATGATCATAAAGCTGTGTCTCAGCTTCACGCAGCACAAGATCAATACCCGGACGACCATATGTCATTGCAGGAACAATGGTTAAATCAAAATCAGTATTGAATGGGCTCAATTTCTGTTGAAGCCCTCGTACTTGTTCAAATAAGATTTCCCGCATCGGTGAATCATCAGCCCATACCTGCGCATAAGCTTCCGCTACACGCTTGGGGCGAAACGGCAGTACAAAAGCATTTAAGATAATTGCCCACAAAAGCTTGGGAATTTCGATTACACGCTGATCCGATAAAAACTGCTTTAAAAAAGCCCGAACCGCAGGCGCTGTTGGTGCATCTGGTGTCCCAAGATTGGCAATAACTATCAGGACTTTAGGTTTGGATAAAGACATTTTTACTCTGTTTGCACAATACCATAATCTCTAAATATCAGCTTACCAGAGTCAATCTATAAACAGAATTTTTATCTGCATATTGACACTGCGTACACTTAAAAAATAGAAGAACGATGACTGATACGTTGTGAATTTTCCAGTAATTTGACACATTTATCGGTCATTTGCCATAACATGCGCTGACGGTCATCTCGTCCGACAGGGACAATCCATTCATTTTGACGGACTTGTTGCTTAATCGTATGTAAAGAACGTACATTGATCTGTGCTCTAGAAACGGCATGCGCACGCGGCATGACCACTTGTGCATCTGTCAGACCTGTATTATTTAAATAGTCATTGAGTACTTTGGAGAAAAAATCCTCAGGTGTCGGTTTCCTGAATTCAACAGATAATATTTTTAATAACTCCGCCCAAGTCATTTCACGTGCTGGAGAAAGCTCCCTAAAATTACCATCTTGATAAGCATGCATACGGTAATCGAAGTTAAACACTTCATGCAGTGAAACTTTTGGTAAAGTTAAAAATGGATCTGCTGCTTTCTGACCATGCTCAACTGAAACCTGCGCCAATTTTGATTTTAAACGATCGATCTCATCTTGCAAAACCTGAATATTTTGAGGTCTTACCCAACCTACAACAGGATAACGCTCCAGCATTTGAGGCATATAAGAACGCACGGCTAACTCTAAATCTCTCAAGGTTCGATAAGTCACCACTTGCTCAACTTCTTTTTGTAGCTGATGGCGAAATTCATTAAATTTGCCTTTTAAGATTGCACTTTCTTCTTTTAAATGTGATTCACGAGACTCTGGATTTTCATGCATAAACACAATAATTGGCTTCTGCTTGGTCACTGCATAAATATATTCCAGATGTAAATAACTTACCCCTGAAACAGACTGCTCACCATATTGGCTACCCAATAACAACAGCACATAATCACAATCATCAATCTGACGACGAGCAAAAGCAGTACTTAAAGGTGTACGTTGCTCTAACCCCCAGGAAAAGAACCCCATCCCAATCAATGTTTGAGACACAACCATTCGTTCTGGCTGCATTTCTTTGCCAGATGTTGTAATAAAAACTTGATAACGTTTATCGAGCATAGGTTAACCCATTCTTGTCATACTCAACTTAAGTCCATCCTTGAGCTTTAAGTAGAATATGCCCTACACTTATTAAAAAATATTAAATCTTTCTAATATTGAAAGAATTAGCCGAGTTTTTCAACAATATTTTCGATAGACCATGTAATTTCCGGCTGTATGAGATGCTTGAGGACACTTTCTAATTCTTTGGCATTCTGTCCACTCACAAAACACTGTAACCGAACAGCTGCTCCTTGCGAATCAGTCGATATTAACTCATTTTTCAATAATATACGTGCCGTTTGTCGCGCAACTGCCAAGCCTGAATCAATTAAGCTTAATTGAGCACCGTAAAGCTCTTGAATACTTTGCTTTAAATACGGGTAATGAGTACATCCCAAAACCAAATAATCTGCACCTTTCGCAACCGCAGGATCCAAGACCTTTTGTAAGCTTTGCTTACACTCTAGCGTGTTATAACGTCCAGATTCAACCAGCGGAACCAAGTCTAAATTGGTAATGGTGAGTACCTCCACTTTGGCAGGCTCTGCAAAGCGTTGAATCACATCTTTAATCAGTTGCCCTCGAAAAGTTGCAGGTGTTGCCAACACTGAAACCACTTTAGACTGGCTTTGTAAAACTGCTGGTTTTAATGCGGGAACCAATCCCACAATAGGAAAGTTTTCACCATAATGATCACGTAAATAATCGAGACTAAAAGCAGATGCCGTATTGCAAGCGACAACCGCAATTTTACAGCCTTGGCGATACAGCCATTCAATCGCATGCGCTGTTAATTCGCGAATATTTTGATCGGTTCGTGGACCGTAAGGGACATGCGCTGTATCTGCATAGTAAACAATACGTTCATTCGGCAGATAATTGGCAATCTCTTGTGCAATTGAAAGCCCGCCAATTCCTGAATCAAAAATCCCAATAGGTGCATTTGCCAAAGCTTTTGGCATGGGATTTTCTAAAGGATACAGAGGAAGAATAGCGCTCATTTGATCCACTATGGATAGGTGTTGAAAATAATTAACTAGCTTAAACCTCAAGTGCCTAATTGCAAGTGCAAATCACCACTTTGTAAAGACAAAATGGTATCTCCTTGATCATTTTCAAGTAAGGTTCCGTACTCAATCAAGTGAAAAAAAGCATTGCGTTGAATCAAGGCATTTATACCAAAACGAATATGTACATAAGGTCTCAGCTCACCTTGATATTCGCGCATAAAAATAGCATGTTCCGCATCCACCAAACATATGTCTTGATTGGTGGTTGTGACCTG
Source organism: Acinetobacter baumannii (assembly GCF_016508585.1). Taxonomy (GTDB): domain Bacteria; phylum Pseudomonadota; class Gammaproteobacteria; order Pseudomonadales; family Moraxellaceae; genus Acinetobacter; species Acinetobacter nematophilus. The sequence goes on along the minus strand of NZ_JADVOP010000009.1, from coordinate 7,529 downwards.
TAAATAGGTCTGCCCATCGATCACGACTTGGTCAACCTGATTCACCAATAATGGTTCGTCTTCAACCTCGATTTCAATCTGCTCAACCGGCGTTTTTAAATAGAATTTTCCCTGTTCTTTCCAAAGCACTTTTGTAAACAGATCCAATAGCGCTTGACGCTTAATCAATTGACCTTCATGCCACCATTCGCCATTGGCTTTTACCCTCAAATCCATTTTGCCACAATGCTTTGGTTGCCATTGCTCTAAAGGAGGTATTGACCTTTTGTGACCCACCTGTACACCTTTTAAGTATTGTGCAATAGACATTAAGTTTTTATTATCAGAATCAGGCTGATTTTGAGCCGCTGATGTTGAATTATTTTGATTTACCATGGTTTATGCCTTGCTGACTAAAAAATAATACGACTCAGCCAATTGGCTAGATTAAGGTTTATAACTATACTAGCGCAAAATATATTATTGGTACGAGCGTTAATTCGTATCACGGAATTTTTAGAACACTCATGGCAGCACCGATTTATTAATTCCCAATAAATGCTCACGGTTGCCACCCTTAGAAATATGAGGAGTCCTACATGGAACACATCGAACGCGAATCGATGGAGTTTGACGTAGTGATCGTAGGCGCAGGTCCTGCGGGTCTTTCTGCTGCGATTAAAATTCGTCAATTGGCTATTGAAAACAACCTTTCAGATCTTTCTGTCTGTGTGGTTGAAAAAGGCTCTGAAGTTGGTGCGCATATCCTTTCTGGTGCTGTACTTGAACCTCGTGCAATCAATGAACTTTTCCCCAACTGGAAAGAGGAAGGTGCACCTTTAAACGTGCCTGTGACTGAAGACAAGACTTATTTCCTGATGTCTGCTGAAAAGTCTCAAGAAGCACCGCATTGGATGGTTCCTAAAACCATGCACAACGATGGCAACTATGTCATTTCATTGGGTAATGTTGTTCGTTGGTTGGGTCAAAAAGCTGAGGAATTAGAAGTTTCTATTTTCCCGGGCTTTGCTGCTTCAGAAATTCTTTATCATGAAGATGGTTCTGTAAAAGGGATTCAAACCGGTGATATGGGCGTTGGTAAAGATGGTGAACCGACGCATAACTTCACGCCTGGTTATGAACTTCATGCCAAATATACGATTTTTGCAGAAGGTTGCCGTGGACATCTCGGTAAACGTTTAATTGCAAAATACAACTTAGATCAAGATGCCGATCCGCAACATTACGGTATCGGGATTAAAGAACTTTGGGAAATCGATCCTGCAAAACATAAACCAGGTTTGGTGATGCATGGTTCAGGTTGGCCGCTTGCTGAAACTGGTTCGTCAGGGGGTTGGTGGTTATATCACGCTGAAAACAACCAAGTCACTTTGGGTATGATTGTCGATTTATCTTATGAAAATCCACATATGTATCCATTTGCTGAAATGCAACGTTGGAAAACCCATCCACTGATCAAGCAATATCTTGAGGGTGGCAAACGTATTTCTTATGGCGCACGTGCTGTTGTAAAAGGTGGTCTAAACTCACTGCCGAAATTGACTTTCCCGGGTGGATGCCTGATTGGTGATGATGCTGGTTTCTTAAACTTTGCAAAAATCAAAGGCTCTCATACCGCAATGAAATCAGGTATGTTGTGTGGTGAAGCTGTATTTGAAGCAATCCAAGCAGGTCATGCAAAAGGTGGTGATTTAGCCATTGCTCGTGTGACTGAGGGTGAAGACTTGTTTGCGAAAGAGTTGACTGCCTATACAGACAAATTCAACAACAGCTGGTTAAAAGAAGAATTGCATCGTTCTCGTAACTTTGGCCCTGCTATGCATAAATTCGGTTTATGGATGGGTGGCGCATTTAACTTTATCGACCAGAATATCTTTAAAGTTCCATTTACTTTACACGATCTTGTGCCTGACTTTAGCGCATTGAAAACTGTAGATGCTTCTACCTTTAAACCGAACTATCCAAAACCAGATGGTAAATTGACTTTTGACCGTTTGTCTTCTGTATTCGTTTCTAACACGGTACATGAAGAGAATCAGCCAGCGCATTTAAAACTGACTGACCCGACGATTCCTGTGAATGTCAACTTACCGAAATGGGATGAACCTGCTCAGCGTTACTGCCCTGCCGGTGTTTATGAAATCATGGAAAATGATGATGGTTCTAAGCGCTTCCAGATTAACGCTGCAAACTGCGTTCACTGTAAGACGTGTGATATTAAAGACCCTTCTCAAAACATCACTTGGGTAACACCTGAGGGTGGTGGTGGTCCTAACTATCCAAATATGTAAATCAATAAACCCGCTTCGGCGGGTTTATTATTTATACATCAACATTTAATGTATCGTAAGAATCAATTAATTAAAAGCATGATATAAATAAGAAATATAACTAATGAACATTCAAAAATTTAAAAACGTTAGGATTTTGATAATCTTTGTTGATGCTGTAACCAAGCTTTTGCATTTTATTCTCAGATCTATCTCTTTCAATCTTCCATTTATTCAAATCATTAGACAGTAATGTGTTCCAATCTTTATCTCTAATTTTCTCATCATATTGGTAAAAATAATGAGAAAAGAAAGTAACGAAATCCAAATGAATTTTCACATCATCAATAGATTCACGAAAATTTATCGTTAAGATGACATTGTTTTTATAAAATCTAAGAGGTTGACGTTTTAAATCACTCGAATACTTCTCCCATTTTTCTTCACTATCTAAATAAAAACCATCCAAACTCCCGAGATAGTTAGGTATTTTATTATTCGCTTCAAATGATTGCTTTCCAAATATTCTTGGCTCAGACTCGAAGTAAAAGACTTTCCAACCATTTTTATTCAATTGCTTTACAATTCCCTCATAAGCAAGGTAACTACTTTTTTCATTAATTTTTTTGGACTCTATATTGCTCATATCAAAACCTATATCTGTAACTCCTTGCTTTGAATAGTTAGTATCTAATACAAAAACTAGATTTTCTAAATGATTAAAAACTAAAACTGTATGGTCATATCCATCTTTTAAATTTAACTTAAGCTTTCTTTCTTGGTTAGTATCTAAATTTGGTCTTATAAAACCTACACTTGCACCTGAACTATATTGTGAAAAAAATTTAGCATTATTACTAATTAAATTTTCTCTAGAAGCTCCAACAACAACACTAATAATATAATCCGATTCATTCATTTTCTTTTCTTCCTGTTGACTCATCGTCTCTGAGGATGAATCACATGCTGTCAAACTGGATATTAGTGTGATTGCCAAAATTTGGATCATTTTATTTGAACTCATTATGATTCTCGACTTAAATTATTGGCAATTTTTCAGTTACGTTGGCATTACTCATATATCTAAATTACTCTCAATATAACAATGGTACTTTTACTTAGCTATAAGTTATAAATATCTAAAAGTAGAATGAGCACTTTTTTTATTTATGAAAAAAATTTAATAAAAAAACTCTTTGTCTTTAGTCACATAATTAGATCTCCATGAATTAAAAGTGTGCATATGAAATGTAAAAAACCTTATAAAATGTTATCTAAATTTTCAATTTGATCTTCATTAAGATCTGTCAAAAAACGATTATATCCCGACCAACTTCCCATTGAGTTGCACTCCAGCACACTAATGAGTTTTTGATTTTTTTTAATCTGTAAAGCAGGATATCCTTTAATTGGAATGCTTAATGAATAGTAGTAATTACTTTTGTTAAAGAAAAAAATATCATTACCCATGACTACCTGATTAATTTTATTATTCCTGTTTTTACTATCATCAACCCGATATGACATTTCTATTTTTTGAGGTTTTCCAAATCGGTATTCTAAAAATTTATTTGTTTTACCACAAAATGAAATTTCTTTTTTCCCTGTTTGACAGGAAAAATAAATTTCTTCGCCTTTTAAACACAATGATTTTGCGTTGAGACTTGAACAACTTAATACTGCAATAATTAAAATAAATAATGATTTATTCATTACACACCATCCAATAATACTATCTTAGCATTTCTAGTTTCTCTTAATCGCCCCTCCCAATCTATGTAACCACCATTGATTGCATATGTCACGGATTTAGAAAGTTTCAACTCATTTTGTATATCAGAAGCACTGACTGCTAAAAAGTGTATTTACTGCTTTTCGGTGTGTATATGAATAGTCTCAATTCCTATCTTCCTGATAACAAAAACAATCTTTCTATGCTATTTGATTTACGCTAGTCTTAGTCAATGTTTAAATAATGCTCTGCTTTTAACAATATGATAAATCAAAAAATAGTTTCATTTTTTTTACTTTCCAGCCTGACACTCTCTGCTTGTGCAAAAACACCTTCTGAATCCAAACCCACAGAGGATACAGCACAACAAACGCATACTTCACCAAGCAGTGATCCAAATCTTAAAACTGAAATCAAACAGCTTATTGAACGAAACCAAAAAAATATCGTCACGATCCAAGGTGGTTCTTTCATTATGGGAGATTTTGCCATGATTACACGTGAACTTGAGCGTACCGTTCCTGATAGTATGGCAGTCAAAAACCACAGAGGAAATGTAGAAAAACCAACGTATGACACCTTTATCGGTTATTCACATAATCCAAATAATTAACCAACACATAAGATGGCCTAGGACAGTTTTAGAATGATCAACAATGAGGTTATATTACAAGATTATTAGATCTACCTAAAAGCCGATCATTTAAAAGAACCTGATTGTTTGAACGACTATCAAAGCCAGATGGTAAATTGACTGATCCAACAATTCCTGTCAATGTCAACTTGCCAAAATGGGATGAACCTGCTCAGCGTTACTGCCCTGCTGGTGTATATGAAATCATGGAAATGATGGTGGTTCTAAACACTTCCAGATTAACGCAGCAAACTGCGTTCACTGTAAGACTTTTGATATTAAAAATCTTTCTCAAAACATCACTTGGGTAACACTTGAGGTGTGGTGGTGGTCCTAACCATCCAAATATGTAAGTCAATAAACCCGCTTCGGCTGGTTTATTTATGCTGATTAAAAACAACTACTAATCTAACATAGCTTATTTGATCTTCAATTTTATTCATTGTGGAGTAAAATTCATAAGTAATAAATGGTTTTTTTTGATTAACAAAAACATGCTTATATAATAAATTTGGACTATATGGACTAGAATAAAGTGAAGATCCTTCTTTTACAGACTCAGAATATTTAAAGATGATATTATTATCTCTAAGTAAATTAACATCTACATTTATGGCTTTTTTAAATACTGGCTGATTTGATGGCGAGAAAATAAATTCATATTTATTATTCCTATCATTTAAATTGAGAACCTGAATTTTAGCTGGATAGCCAAACTTATTTTTAGATAAAACATATACTCCGTGGTCAGTTACAGTTCCATCTTTTAGCACATGTACTTTTAAAGGTCCTTCAAAAAAAAGACTACTATTCCATTTTTCTGTTTCACCCACTCTTGTGATTTCATTTATCAAAACAATAGTATTATCAATCATAATCTTATCCATCGGTCTAGAGTTTACTACAGAACTGAAAATTAAAAAAAATAAGAGGCTAATAAGCTTTGAATAATTCATTATCTAACCATTAAAATATGAATAAATTTTTAGAGGGTCTTCATGCCCCTCGATTAAGAACCAATCCGTAGTATTTACTGGATCAAATTCAGGAACCATAACACCATAGCCCATACTATTAGCTGAAGGTGTTCTTAAAAATATGTATATTTCAAATTTTCATTCTCTTTATCATTATCTAACTTAAAAGCAGCTAATAGCTCTTTTGCCTTTCCTACATTTGGATATTCAGGATAACTATAATATTTTAAATTAGAATTGGATAAATGCTCATTCCAAGCAAAAGGACATATAGCTTTTTTGGATATACCATACATTTTTACATAACCATAAGCATCAGAAATTTATCATTTAAAATACTTGAAAGAATTCTATAAGCTTCTTTTGCGCAGGTTTCATTAGTCATCGCACGATATTTTTTATCATTTACTACTTTTGCTCCCATTCACTTATTCATGAAAATGGAGATACTATTGATATCAGTAAAGGAAATGCATTTCGCTGTGTATATGAATAGTTCCAATTCCTGTACTCCTGATAACAAAACGATCTTCCTATGGAATAAAATTTAAGCTATGCTTAAACCATATTCAAATAACATTATGATTCAAAAAGATATAATGCAAATAAACCTAATCGCTCTTTTACTTTCAAGTTTAGCCTTATCCGCTTGTGCAAAAACACCCTCTGAATCCAAACCCACAGAGGATACGGCACAACAAACACATACGTCACCAAACAATGATCCAAATCTTAAAACTGAAATCAAACAACTTATTGAACGAAACCAAAAAAATATCGTCACGATCCAAGGTGGTTCTTTCATTATGGGAGATTTTGCCATGATTACACGTGAACTTGAAAGCACTGTTCCTGATAGCATGGCTGTGAAAAACCCTAAGGGAAATGTAGAAAAACCCTCGTATGACAGCCTTATCGGTTATTCACATAATCCAAATAATAAACCACCACATAAGGTAGTCTTGGACAGTTTTAAAATGACCAACAATAAGGTCACGTTACAAGATTATTTGATCTACCTAAAAGCCACCCATCAAGAACAACCCAAGTATGTAAATCGTTATCCTAAACAAATTTTTCATAAGCTGCCTGCAGGTGCCAATTGGTACAATGCACAAAAATATTGTCAATGGTTAGGCAGTCAAATCGGTGAAAGTATGGATTTACCCACTGAAGCACAGTGGGAATATGCTGCACGGAATCGTGGGCAATATGTACTTTATGCCACCAATGACGGTACCATGAAAAATGGTAAAAATATCTCCAGTTATGTACAATTAGAAGCCAATAAAACAAAATATGGATATCAAAGATCTGGACATTTACCTGTGCTTGGTGAGGTTCCCGCCAATCCCTTGGGATTGTATGATATGGTGACCAATAATAATGAATGGGTCCGCGATTGGTACAGTGAAAATTATTATGCGCAATCCCCAATTCATAACCCTACAGGTCCTGAAAAAGGCGAATTCAAGGTGATGCGCAGCGCTTTTCCTCAAGGCGGAGACAATGCTTCTGCAGGAGATGGTATGAATATAAATCGACAAAAATTAACCCCATCCTCAATTGTTCAGGAAAATGGAGATACTATTGATATCAGTAAAGGAAATGCATTTCGCTGTGTATATAAATAATTCCAATTCCTATACTCCTGATAACAAAAACGCTCTTTCTATAGAATAAAGTTTAAGCTATGCTTAAACCATATTTAAATAACACTATGATTCAAAAAGATATACTGCGAATAAACCTAATCGATTTTTTACTTTCAAGTTTAGACTAGTATACTTTTTTGGGTAAATTTAACTTAACCAACTGACCATCATTTTTTAAATCTGTTACACCTTACATTTAAATTCAATTATTTAAAATGAAATTAAAAATCGAACCAAATAATAAGACCCAACTAATCACAC